>CBDUKB010000140.1:0-8103 GCA_965367695.1 uncultured Putridiphycobacter sp. | reverse complement strand
GTATATAATTTTTCAATCTACAAATCAATTATAAGAAAAATTATTACAATTTTACTCAACTGACATACAGGTATTTACCTACTAAGCACTCGTGCTGAAAAAATACCAGATTGAAAAGTATTCATATTTATATAATTTTAGGGCGCAAATTTCAATAAATTTCATGCTTAGAAATTAACTATCTTTACTTTTATATTATGATTAAAGACACAAAATTAGCCGTATTAATAGACGGTGACAATATACCATCAAAGTACATCAAAGAAATGATGGAAGAGATTACAAAATACGGCACCCCCACCATCAAAAGAATTTATGGTGATTGGACCCAGCCACATTTAAATAAATGGAAAAATATTTTATTAGAAAATGCCATTACCCCTATCCAACAATACGGATACACCACAGGTAAAAACGCGACAGATTCAGCCATGATTATTGATGCTATGGACATCTTATATTCTGAAAAAGTTAATGGATTTTGCTTGGTATCTTCGGACAGTGATTTTACAAAATTAGCTACCCGATTGAGAGAAGCTGGAATGGTAGTTTATGGAATAGGTGAAAAGAAAACACCCAACCCATTTATAGTAGCTTGCGATAAATTTATTTATTTAGAAATACTGCAGCCAAACGAAGAAGTAAAAGATGCTAAAAGTGGTAAAACCACCAAAGTAAAAAGAAAGTATGATGCCATCACCCCACAAGTAATTAAGCTATTGAAAAATTCTGTTTCAGATGCGGCGGACGAAGATGGTTGGGCTTTCTTAGGAGATGTTGGGTCCTTAATTATGAAAAAACAACCCAATTTTGATTCAAGAAGCTTTGGTTTTGAAAAATTAACACCGCTTTTTAACTCCATAAATAAATTTGAAATCGAAGAAAGAACACAAGGGAATTCAAGATTTAAATTGATTTACGTTAAAAATAAATAACAAATTGCTGCTAAAAAGTTTCACATTAAAATTCTTATAATTTATATTTTTATTGTAAATTAGCCACAAATTACTGCAAATGAAAAATATTATTACTTCACTTACAATTCTTTGTCTTGCATTGGCAATTACAAGTTGTAAAAAATATGGATGTACCGATCCCATAGCTAATAATTATGACGGAAAAGCGAGAAGCAACAATTTGCTTTGTACCTATGAAGGAAGTTTAATGTTTTGGTACGACGAGTATGTGAGAGATTCTTTAGATAAAAAAGAAGGTGTAAAATCATTAGAATACTTTGTTGAATACATTCAAATTGATTCTTTAGAATTAAATAATCCACAAGAAAAAGAACCATTGTGCGGTAAATCAGAAATTGCAACATATGAAACTAAAAGATTGGAAGGATCTGACCAACGTTTTGTAAAGTATCATATTTATGATGAACTCGATCAATTACGTTATACCGATATTGTTGAAATGAAAGCTGGAGAATGCGTTGGTGTTCGACTTAAATAATAAATTTATTATACAATAAAAAAGGGGACCATTCATATTGTCCCCTTTTTTTTATTTATATATTTGCACCCCAATTGCCCTGGTGGTGGAATTGGTAGACATGCCACCTTGAGGGGGTGGTGACCTTATGGTCGTGCAGGTTCAAGTCCTGTCCAGGGCACAATTATTAATAGCCTGACACAAATGTGTTGGGCTTTTTTTATTTAAAATTCCTGGCAAAAGTATAGATTAACACAATATTTTCTAGCATTTTATTCATGAAGGAAATAAATTGTACAATACATCCTTGCTTTAAATAATCCACTTGTCTTTTCCTTTTCTTCCCATTTATATTATTTCCTCAGAGCAAAGCTCCACAACACAATTATTAGTCATTGACTTGTAGACATAAAAAAACCGATTCAATTGAACCGGTTTTCAAATAATTATTTAACTGCAAAGTATTCCCTTTGTCTTAAGTTTATTTTACAATCCTTTTAGTTGATTCAAATCCATTGGCACTTATTTTGACAAAATATACCCCTTTTGATAAATTACTAATATCGATCAATTCATTTTTTTCAAGAAGCCTTTCCTTCATCACAACAGCACCCATTTGATTATAAACAACCACATTTAGTTGCTCATATCCTCCTTTAATTTGAAAATAATTCACAGCTGGATTCGGATATAGCACTAACATTTCTAAAACATTAATATCTTCAATACCATTAATTGTCCCATTTCCTTGGGAACATAAATAATAATTTCCTTGCATGGTTTTAGTCGTACCATTACCCAGTGGGTCTAGATAAGCCTTTAAGGATTGAATATTAGCCGATCCAACCCAATTATATGACATTTTACCGTATAAATCAGGTTGTGTTTGCCCATTTGGTGTTTCATCATTACATTCCGACAAGCCACCCGAAAGTTGACCAATCACTAATCCATCCGCATTAAAAATGGGTGACCCAGAAGAACCTCCTTCAGAAATCCCGTGTCCATTTGTAGTTCCAACCCAATAAACTCTCCAATGGGTACCGTAAGGAGAAGTGTTCCAATTAGAAGTAACTAATGGGGTGGCATAGGTATTTATTTTTTTATAGTCTCCTCCAGGATGATGAATACCTACCCCACTGCTACTTGTAACATTATTTGCATCCCAACCAGCAAAATAAGGCGCTTTGGTTTCGTCAACCATGTCATTTAACTCCAATAAAATATAATCTGAACCTGTGATACCACCATGGGTAGCCGAATTCACTAATTTCACCGCCCCAACTTGTGTATAATAATCACTTGCAAAACCAGATCCACAATTTTGTTTTTGATACCTAAATATAAATACCCATTGATTAAAATCTGCGGCAGTGGCACCATTATCATTATCATCAGTTGCGCAATGATGTGCTGACAATATATAAGGTGTACAATCTTCTGCTGTATTATTTAATAAGCTTCCAGAACAAAATCCAGTTTGTCCATTATTTTTTACAATCAATTTAACCACTGCATCTCTTTGTGGAACCCAAGCGTCCCCCTCAGAACAATTCACATCTACCTGGCAGGTTCCTGACCGGTCTTCATCTTCTGCTCTCAATGGTTCAATCATTTTGTAAAATCCATTTACACCTTCAATATTTAATTTACAAACACCTTTTACATTTTTCGGCTCATAATATTCTAAAAATATTGATTCTCCTCGAACATACTCGGTAGCATAATAGCCACTTTCAGGATTGTTCTTACTGGTAAATACATCTAAAATTTCAGCATAATTTTCTGAATAAGCAAATAACGTTGCACCTGGTGGAATCGAAAACTCATTGAAATACAAATTCACCGCCAATGCATTTGGCACTGTCATTTTAAGTCTCCAAATCTTATCTCCATTCGGTAAATCAAACCAAGTACCTGCATTCGAAAAATTTAATTCTGAAGGCATTACAATTCCTGCTCTGTCCATTCCTGTTGAATTTATTGCGTCTTCTTCGAGCAACTTATCAACTGCCAATGCGGCTGTGGTATACACATTTGTTTGTTCAATATTAAAAATATTTTCAACTAAAGAGTATGGTCTTAATTCGTTACTTTGTGAAAAGCCTATTGAATATATAAAAAGTAGCAGAAGAGTGAAAGGGTGTTTCATTTGATTTTTTTGTTTAAAAATATAAAAAAAATACTAAAAAATCATGATTAATGCACGTCTATTAATCAATCTTGCATTCGAATGCTTAATTTTAAGGGCATCATATTTGTATTAAAAAAAATAAAAAAAATTATGCTAAATAAATTTTCGGTTCTGCTATTTTTGATAATTCCGTTATTTTCAATCGGTCAAAATACAGAACAAGTTGAAACAACTTTAAAATTTCAAGAAGTTTTTGGCTATTTACAAAGTAATTATGTTGAAGATTTTAATGGGTCAAAAATAACAGATGCAGCCATTGTTGCCATGTTAAAAGAATTAGATCCTCACACATACCTCATTCCTAAAGAACAAGTGGAATCATCTAACAGTCAAATTAACGGAAGTTTTGTGGGGGTTGGTATTCGGTTTCAGATAAAAAATGACACTTTAATGGTAATCAACACCATTGAAGGAGGACCATGTGAAAAAGTAGGAGTTAGGGCCGGTGACAGAATTTTATTGGTTGATGATAAAAAAATAGCCGGTGTTGGATTAAAGAATACTCAAGTGCGCGAACACTTAATGGGTGAAAAAGGAACAACAGTAGTATTAGGAATAAAAAGAAGGGGAGAAAAAGACCTTTTGAGTTTTGATGTGGTCAGAGACCAAATTCCACTGAATTCTGTGGCGAGTAGTTATATGGCATCAGAAAAGACAGGTTACATAAAAGTGACCTCGTTTTCAAGAACAACACCTAGTGAATTGATGGAGTCTATTGATTTATTAAAACGTCAAGGTATGGAAAACTTGATTCTTGATTTGAAAGGAAATGGTGGTGGATTGTTATCAGTTGCAAAATTTATGGCTGATCAGTTTTTAGATGATGATAAACTGATTGTATACTCCAAAGGAAGGTCTTATCCTGAAGAGAAGTACATTGCGGATAATAAAAACTATAGAGGAGATTATTATGGTGGTGAAAAAAAGGGGGCATTTGAAAAAGGAAAATTAATCGTGCTTACAGATGAAAGTTCAGCTTCTGCTTCCGAAATTGTATCAGGAGCCTTGCAAGATTGGGACCGGGCATTAATTGTTGGCAGAAGAACTTTTGGAAAAGGATTGGTTCAAAGACCTTATAACCTTTCTGATGGATCTGTTGTTAGAATTACAGTCGCCCGTTATTACACACCATCAGGAAGATTTATTCAAAAGCCTTATGAAGAAGGCGTTGATGAATATTATGCAGATAGGTCAAATCGGTTTAAAAACGGAGAATTTATGCATGCCGACAGTATTAAATTACCTGATTCATTAAAAGTAAAAACCTTGAAACTTGGCAGAACTGTTTATGGAGGAGGTGGAATTATGCCTGATGTGTTTGTACCATTAGACACTTTAGAAATTACACCTTTATATAGTGTCATTAATAGAAAAGGAATCATCAATACTTTCGCTTTAGATTATATAGAAGGAAAAAGAATTGCATTGAAAACACAGTATCCTGAATTTAATGATTACAAAAAGGCAAACATCACTAACAAAGAATTGATGGATGAATTTTGGAAGGCGTGTGAAAAAGAAAAAATTGAATTTGATGAAGCTGACTATAAAGTTTCCGAACATCTAATCAAAACTTTGATCAAAGCAAGAATTGCAGCAAATTTATGGGACTTTTCAAAATTCTATGAAATTTACAATGAGGAAGAAGATGAAATATATATTCAGGCTTTAGCTTTAATTGAAGGTAAATATTTGAATAAATTAAAACTAGATTTTTAAATTTGTACAATTAAATAAAACACATAAAATGAAAAAAACAATTTTAGGCTTATTTGCAGCAGCTGCTATGGTAGCTTGCACCGAAACAAATGAAGATAACAATGGTGTTATTCAATTTACTGAAGCTGATAAATCAGAGGTTTCAGCAGACCAAGTTCCCACTAAAGGACCATTGAGTAAAATAACAACGATTGAATATTTTGAAGTTGAACATAACTATGGAGATGTTTTTTATCCGAGTGACAACAAGTACACATTTAAGTTTAAAAATACGGGAACTGAGCCTTTAACAATCATTGATGCAAAGGCATCTTGTGGATGTACGGTGCCAAGAAAGCCAGAACAACCAATTTTACCTGGTGAAATCGGAGAAATGGATGTGGTATTTCAACCAAAAGAAGGACAAGTTGGACAAGAGGTGACAAAAAGAATTACGGTCACAGCCAATACACAACCAAGCCAAACTTACTTGGATATTAAAGCCAATGTAGTGGCAGGCATGTAAAAAATAAAAAAAACGCAGTTTTCTGCGTTTTTTTTTGCTTTTAATTGTGCTTATCAGCATAAGTTTTATAATTTTGCGGCGGGCAAGTCCTTTACGACCAGCTCCTGCTGAATCCCCCAGGATGGGAACATAGCAAGGGTAAGTGGTTGAGCGGTGCGATAGAGGTAGCTTGCCCACTTTTTGTTTTTTATTATTTTAGTATTTCCAAAGTCTAAAAAAAAATGATAAAAAAATTCATCCTCCTCTTACTAATTCCATTCCTGATTCAAAGCTGTGGTCTTTATTTCAAAAATAAAACACCTAAATCAATACGTGTTGAAGCTGAAATTGATGCTGTAAATTATGGCATTCCTATCCCATATCGCGTATATGCAGTTTATTCAAATGGGAAAACATGGAACATCAGCAATCATGATGACTTGGCTATTCACATCAAAGGAGGAAGTGTAGACAAAAGAAATATCATTCCAATTCAATACCCAACGACCATAAACGATTCAATTGTGGAGGTTGACTTCACTTTTACGCCAAAACAAAAATCTTTTAACACCCAATTAACAATTCCTTTTAACTATAAAGGTACCATCAATCTCGATTTTAATGGAGCAAATGGAGCAGCGGGCGAAACGGGAAAAAAAGGAAAATGGAATAGTTTAACAAGAAATGGCAAGGCTGGTGAAAACGGGGGGGATGGTAATTTTGGGGAAAATGGAAATGATTTGGTGATACATGTTTGGCAAGAGAAAAACTACTACCACATTCGCATTCAAAATTTAACCTCCAATCAAACCTACCGATACAAAACGAATCAAAACACAGATAAAATAATAATTAATGCCCGGGGAGGAAATGGTGGAGACGGTGGAGACGGTGGTAAAGGAGGAGATGGAAAAGATGGAGAAATTAAAAAAGGCAAAACCAAGCCAGCTGGAGATGGCGGAAATGGTGGAGACGGTGGACAAGGTGGAAATGGTGGGCATGGTGGAAATGTATTCGTTTACATTCATGAAAATGCGATTGGATTTCAAAACATCATGACTTTTAATACAAATGGAGGAATTAAAGGCGAAGGCGGAAACGGCAATACAGGTGGAGATCCTGGTAAAGCACTGCCTAATTCGAAAACAGCATTAAAAGGAGGAAATGGAAATGACGGTTATGAGGGAATTGATGGCAACATTACTCCTTTAGCTGCCTTTGAAATTACTACCTTTGAATTTAGCGATTTTTAAATATGAAATATACAATTACCTATTACAACCCACAAAATCAATATATAAAAGTTCGAGCGGTTTTTAATATTGTGCAAAACAATATCACGACACTCAATTTTCCCGACTGGCGTCCAGGAAGATATGAATTGGGTAATTTTGCTAAAAATATCATACAATTTAAAGTTTACGACAAACTCAACACCCCTTTAAAAACTGTAAAAACAAGTAAAAACACTTGGCAAGTTGACACCAATCATTCTGAGATTATATTTGTGGAGTATTTATATTACGCAGCCGAGCTCAATGCTGGTTCAACTTACATGGACGAACAACAATTGTATGTGAATCCTGTGAATTGTTTGGTATATATAAAGGAACAACAAGGTCAGCCATGTACTTTAACCTTGAATATTCCAGTAAACTTTAAAATTGCTGCAGGCTTACCATTTATTAAAAACACTTTGCAGACCCGGGATTATCACGAATTGGTAGACACCCCTTTTATTGCCTCTCCGACTTTGTCACATTTTGAATATCAAATTAAAGATTTAAAATATCACGTTTGGATTCAAGGGCAACAGAAATTAAACTGGGACGTTGTAAAAAAAGACTTTGTAAAATTTACCACGGCACAATTAAAAGCATTCGGAAAATTTCCGGTGAAAGAATACCATTTTATTTATCAATTTACACCATATAAAACATATCATGGGGTTGAACATGCACATTCAACAGTTATTGCACTCGGACCCTCTTATGCAATTATGAAAGAATTATATGATGATTTTTTAGGGGTGAGTTCCCATGAATTGTATCACACTTGGAACATTAAAAATATTCGTCCAAAAGAAATGTTGCCTTATGATTATAGCCAAGCTAATTATTCAAATTTAGGATTTGTTGCGGAAGGGGTCACCACTTATATGGGTGATTTATTTTTGAGTACTTCCAAAGTTAAAACTTGGGATTGGTACAAAAAAGAATTAGAAAAGTTGATTCAAAAACACATGGATAACTTTGGTCGCTTTAACCACAGT
>CBDUKB010000139.1:0-8137 GCA_965367695.1 uncultured Putridiphycobacter sp. | reverse complement strand
ATATGTCTTTTTTTCGGGGTGTGGCAAATGTCGCAATTTATTTCAAAATAAAAATATCACACTTTTACTCAAGTGGGATTTTTTATTTAAAATTATTTTTAATCGGTTACTAAAAAGGAATCAATTAGAATTCACTTAACAACTTATCTTCACTATCAGGGATATCAAAAGCATCAGCATTTGTTAAATGCCCATCTTGGTCACTAACCCTCGTCAATTTTTTACCTTGTCTAAAAACAAGTTGCAAACCATGTTCCTTTTCCCATTCACATTCACAAGCCAATATTAAATAAATGTCTTTGTCTGCTTTTTGTCTTCTACTAATAAATATTTCAGTAGGATATACAAAATTCCATATCGACAAAATATTTACATTTTTCAATTCACTTGAAATTTTTTCTTCTCCAACATAAGCCACAACCTCTTTAAAATTTGCCATTACATGTGAAGCTAATTGGAATTTATAAGCACTATCTAAGTTCATAAATGTAGCAATGGCCTCATCAGCCTCTTTGATAAACGCTTCGTCATTTTCAGGAATAAAATTCATGAAAGTAATGGGTAAATCCATTCCAACAAAAGGAATATTAATAGCTTCGCTTCTCCACCATTCAGGAAATTTCTCATTTTGAATTAAGTCTCCAATTACAGCAGTTTGTATACGCTTCATAGTTTTAATAAAATTGAATTACCTGTCAAGTGATTTTAAATTTTTTATCAAAATCTTTAAATCCATACCAATGGAATGATTTTTTGCATAAATTAAATTTAACCTTGAAATGGCATTATTATCTAGTTTTTCCTTTGAAAACAAATCAGTAGAATTTAGTACTCCCCGTTTAATTTTTGGCAATTTAAGATTGGTCGCATGATTTATTCTTGCATACCCCACCAAGGAAAGTCCTCCAGTGAACACTTTTAATGAATTGCTGATAAATTGTTTTTTGTTTTTATAAAACCAGACTGTGATAGGACTTGTCAATAATAATAATCCCCCCACCAATAAATCAATCATTCTTTTATTTCGTTTATTCGAAGGTTTATTAATTTGATTGATGTCCATCACATATAAATCTCCTTGAGTATCAATTGAATTACTCCCAATGATAAAAGATGAAGCTGGCTGAGAAATTTTAAATTCAATTTCTTTTTTATCGAGTGCCATCATTTGGGTGATGGTTTGTTCTGCTGAAATATTTTTAGCACAAAAAATAATTTCATTGACTTTATGAATATCAATCACTTGATCTAATTGGTTATAACTCCCTGAAAATTTTTCTGAAATATTTTCATTTAAATGAGAAACAAAAAATACTTTTTCAATATTGGAATTTGAGTTGAGGACAATATTTTTCACTCTTTCAACCTCTTCCTCATCTCCAACTATCACTATTTTTTTATCCTTTTTACCACCAATACTATAACTAGA
Source organism: uncultured Putridiphycobacter sp. (assembly GCA_965367695.1). Taxonomy (GTDB): domain Bacteria; phylum Bacteroidota; class Bacteroidia; order Flavobacteriales_D; family Crocinitomicaceae; genus Putridiphycobacter. The sequence goes on along the minus strand of CBDUKB010000139.1, from coordinate 6,708 downwards.
AGGCAACAGGTAACTTAAAAGAATTCTTGATAATAAATAATAAAGGACAACAAAAAGACCACCGAATAAAATAATTAATCTAGAAAATTGATAGTCTTTTGACAACAAGGCATAGATCATCAATATAATCCCAGTACCTACTAATCCACCTATTATATTTTTTAATATCTTAATAGGTTTATCATATCCCCCAACAAATACTTGACTGAGTATCCAAACTAATCCATAACTACTTAACCCTATCACTAAAATATTGTTTGGGATGGTAATATGTTGGGTACTTTGGTAGTAATTAGCAATTAGAAAAAGGCCCAATAAAATGACCAAATAATCAAAAATTGGTAGGGCTATTTTTTTTAGAAACCTCGCGCCAAGTGCCATTGATGCCCTAAAATATATTGCTAGATTAATCAGTAAGGAAAAGGTTTTAGCATTTTTTTGAGAGAAATGTTTTTTGGCAAAAATGATCATGGCATTGTAAAATACAAATACATAGTTGACACTGCTTTTTTTTGTGCTTTCCCCTTTATAATGTATGATTCTAGTTTTAGGGTAATAGTAATTCTTATACCCGCCTAAAATGATACGATAACTTAAATCAATATCTTCTCCATACATGAAAAATGCTTCATCCAGTAAACCAACCTCATCTAAAACTTGCTTTCTCATGAGCATGAACGCTCCTGAAAGCACATCTATTTCGTGAATTTCTTCCTTATCAAGGTAACTTAAATGGTAGCGGCCAAATTTTTTAGATTTTGGAAATAGTTTTGATAAACCAAAAATTTTATAAAATGCGACTGTAGGTGTTGGTAAACCTCTTTTAGATTCAGGTAAAAACACCCCTTTTCCATCTACCATTTTGCAACCTAAACCACCAGCTTCTGGGTGGGCATCCATGAACGCTACAACTTGCTTAAATGTATCTTCTTCAACTAATGTATCTGGATTTAAAAGCAATACATATTCCCCTTTCGCTAATTTCATAGCTTGGTTATTGGCAACCGAAAACCCTGTATTCTCTTTATTTGCAATCAAATGGACCTGTGGAAATTTTTCCTCTACCATTTTAACCGATCCATCAATAGAATTATTGTCAACCACAAATACTTCTCCTGCAACAGCTTCAAGTGCCTTAAAAGTTGAATTCAGGCATTGTTCAAGAAAGTACTCTACATTATAATTTACTATGACGACTGTTAACTTCAATTATTGTGGGTGTATAAAGACAAAGATGATAATTTAATTTAAATCATGAGGTCCTTCAGTGAAAAACTAAAACTTTTGAACATAAAAAAGCCCTGCTATTTATCGTCAGGGCTTTTCAAATTTTATTATTGAACAATCATCCAAACCCTTGTTTTCAGCAAAGGCTCAGCTTGTTTAAATTTCACTTCTTTTTCTTCACCCGTTTGCATATGACGGATGAGTACTTTTTCGTTTCTTCCAATTTTTGGTTGAACTACAATTGGTTTTTGTTTAGGAGCTTGATTTTGGTTCCCTGCATTTTGCATGGCTTCGTCATACCCTTCACTTCCTGCAAATTCAGGAGCTGGTGTACTTGATACATGACCTTCATCAAATGCATGGCCCACTTCTTCAAAATCGACTACCTCAGTTTGACTTGGATCTTGGTCTCCATCTTTTGGTAAATCACCACGGACTAAAAATGAAATAACTTCTTTACTCATTTTTCCTAGCATACCGCTAAATAAATCGAATGCTTCTTTTTTATAAATTACCAGAGGATCTTTTTGCTCAATAGAAGCGTGTTGAACAGAAGTTCTTAAATCATCCATTTTTCTTAAATGATCTTTCCATTCATTATCAATAAACCCAAGCGTAATCATTTTTTCAATTTGACGTTTTACCACTCTGCCTTCAGTTTTTACACCTTCCTCAAGCGGAACTATCACATTCATTGATTTTTCTTTATCAGAAATTGGAAATGCCATGTTCTTATAGCGTTCTCCTTCATTCTTAAACACTTGTTCTAAAACAGGTCTTGCTTTTTGTATAATTCTTTCTGACTTCTCATTATAAGCTGTTACTGCTTTTTCGTAGATTAAATCAATTAAATCACTTGGGTTTGTGCTCGAAAAATCTGCTTCTGAAACAGGGGCATCAATTCTTAAATACCTCGCCAATTCAAATTCAAAATTGGTGTAATCTTTTTTAGGGTAATTATCATTGACAATATCTTCAATTACATCATAAAACATATTCGAAACATCTAATCCAATTCTATCACCTAATAATGCATTTTTACGTTTTCTGTAAATTGCATTTCTTTGGGCATTCATTACATCATCATATTCCAATAAATTTTTACGAATTCCAAAGTTATTTTCCTCTACTTTTTTCTGCGCTCTTTCAATCGACTTAGAAATCATGCCATGTTGAATTACTTCTCCTTCTTTGTAACCCATTCTGTCCATTACTTTCGCAATTCTTTCTGAACCAAACTTACGCATTAAGCTATCTTCCAAGGATACAAAAAACTGAGAAGAACCTGGATCTCCTTGACGACCAGCACGACCTCTTAATTGTCTATCTACCCTACGTGAATCATGTCTTTCTGTTCCAACTATGGCCAATCCACCTGCTGCTTTTACTTCCTCACTCAACTTAATATCTGTTCCCCTACCTGCCATGTTAGTAGCAATAGTCACTTTACCTGCATTACCTGCTTCAGCAACAATTTCAGCTTCCTGTTGATGGTATTTGGCATTTAAAACATTGTGTGGGATTTTACGCATTTTCAACATCCTACTCAACAATTCTGAATATTCAACCGTTGTTGTACCAACCAATACTGGTCGACCATCTTTAACAATTTTATCAATTTCTTCAATAACTGCATTGAATTTTTCACGGGTAGTTTTAAATACCATGTCCTCATGATCTTTTCTTGCAATTGGTCGGTTAGTTGGAATAATTACCACATCCAATTTATAAATATCCCACAACTCTTGTGCTTCAGTTTCAGCAGTACCTGTCATCCCCGAAAGTTTGTGGTACATTCTAAAAAAGTTTTGTAAAGTTACGGTGGCGTATGTTTGGGTTGCAGCTTCAATTTTCACATTTTCTTTTGCTTCCAAGGCTTGGTGTAATCCATCCGAGAATCTTCGGCCTTCCATCATACGACCAGTGGATTCATCTACAATCATCACCTTTCCGTTCATCACCACATATTCATCTCCTTTGGCAAATAAAGTATACGCTTTTAACAATTGGTTAATAGAATGAATTCTTTCTGATTTAATGGTATAGTCTTTAATTAAAGACTCTTTTTTATCAACTTCTTTATCTTTTGGCAATCCTTCTTTCTCAATTAAATCAAGTTCTATAGATAAATCAGGTAAAACATAATAATTTGGGTCTTCACCCTTGGCTAATAAATCATATCCTTTATCAGTCAGTTCAATCGAATTTTGTTTTTCACTGATGGTAAAGTAAAGTTCTTTATCAATTTTAGGCATTTCTTTTTCCCGATCTTGCAGGTAAAAGTTTTCTGTTTTTTGTAATTGTGCCCTAATTCCGGGCTCACTTAAATACTTAATTAAAGCCGTATTTTTAGGTAAACCTCTGAAACTTCTTAATAAAGCAATTCCACCTTCTTCAATTTCTTCTTTAGTGGCAGTGCCATCCTCAATTCCTTTAAGTTTTTGCTTCGCTTCAATTAGTAATTCATTCACCAATTTTTTTTGAATACTAACAATATCTTCTACTTTAGGTTTTAAACTTTGGTACTCTTGTTGGTCACCTCCTGCAGTAGGACCCGATATAATCAATGGCGTTCTTGCATCATCAATTAAAACAGAATCGACCTCATCTACAATTGCAAAATGATGTTTTAATTGCACCAATGAATCTGGGTCTGATGACATATTATCTCTTAAGTAATCGAATCCAAACTCGTTATTTGTTCCAAAAGTAATGTCCGCTTTATAGGCTTCTTTTCTCTGTGGAGAATTTGGCTGGTGTTTATCGATACAGTCTACTGTCATACCATGGAATTCATAGAGTGGTCCCATCCATTCAGAATCCCTTTTTGCTAAGTAATCATTCACTGTAATCAAGTGCACACCTTTTTCTGCTAAAGCATTCAAGTAAACTGGTAAAGTAGCCACCAAAGTCTTTCCTTCACCCGTTTGCATCTCTGCAACATTTCCTTGGTGTAAAACTGCTCCACCATACAATTGCACATCATAATGTACCATGTTCCAGGTTACAGGCGTTCCTGCAGCATCCCATGACATATTCCAAATGGCTTTATCTCCTTTGATTTCAATATGACCTTTCGTTTGAGCCAATTTTTTATCATAATCCAAGGCAGTTACTTCCAAGTAATCATTCTCAGCAAACCTTTTAGCAGTTTCTTTCACCACTGCAAATGCTTCGGGTAGTATTTCTTCTAAAACCTCTTCAATTTTATCATCAACAATTTTCTTTAATTTATCAATTTCATTGAAAATTTTTTCCTTTTCATGAAAACCCATTTCTGGATTGTCCAATACTTGTTGATTTAGCTGTTCAATCTCATCTTCAGTCCCCTTCAAATAAGCTTTAATTCTTGCTTTAAACTCAGTTGTTTTATCTCTTAAAGCATCATTACTAAGTGATGAAAGCTTTGCAAACTCTGCGTTTACTTTGTCTATATATGGGCGGAAAATTTTTTCGTCTTTTTTCTCTTTACTACCTAAGAGCTTTTTGAAAATATCGAGCATTGTCAGTTTTTTATTTTGAATCGTTAAAATTAATCAGTTATATTAATATAACAAGATTTTTTATAAATCAATTGATAGCGATTTTCGTTCCAAACTCATTTTAATGACAAGTTGTCGGAATAATAAACTCACCTCCTTCAAATCCTTCCATTTTTGTCAATTTAAAAGTCGTTGATATTCTGTTAATACTTTTGTCAACTAAATTAAAATTGGATTGGTATCTTTGAGGAGAAATTAAACAAAAAAATATGAAATTTTTTATTGATACTGCAAACTTAGCTGATATTAAAGAAGCAAATGATTTAGGCATTTTAGATGGTGTAACTACCAACCCATCATTAATGGCAAAAGAAGGCATCACCGGTCGTGAAAACATTTTAAAGCATTACGTTGCTATTTGCAATATAGTTGATGGTCCTGTAAGTGCTGAAGTTATATCCACTGACTTTGAAGGAATGGTGAAGGAAGGGGAACATTTAGCAAGCTTGCACCCTAATATTGTTGTTAAAATTCCAATGATTAAAGATGGTATCAAAGCAATTAAATATTTTTCAAATAAAGGAATTAAAACAAATTGCACCTTGGTGTTTTCAGCAGGACAAGCAATTTTAGCCGCAAAGGCCGGTGCTACTTACTTGTCTCCTTTCATAGGAAGATTAGATGATATTTCAACAAATGGACTTGATTTGATTGCGCAAATAAGAGATATTTATGACAATTATTTATATGAAACTCAAATTTTAGCTGCTTCAGTTCGACACACCATGCACATTATTAATTGTGCAGAAATTGGTGCTGATGTAATGACCGGACCATTGAGCGCAATTATGGGACTATTAAAACACCCTTTAACTGATAGTGGTTTAGCAACATTTTTAGCTGATTACGAAAAAGGAAATGCTTAAGTAATTTACAACCTTATATGAACAAACTCTTGGATTGCTATTCAAGAGTTTGTTTTATTTTTAAGCCAAAGGAATTCCAAAACCACTTAATATTTCATATCTTTATTTTTTCTATTATATATGCTTGAAGAATATTTTGCAAAGTTCCGATCACAAATAATTGGCATTGATCAAACCATTGAAACACCCTATGGTGTTAAAAAAATTGTGTATGCCGATTGGACTGCTAGTGGAAGGACCTACCGACCGATTGAAGATAAAATCAGAAATGAAATTTTACCCTTGGTAGCCAATACGCATACTGAAACAACTGCTACTGGGAAAGCAATGACCAATGCATATAGTATTGCAAAGCAGATTATCAAAAAACATGTCAATGCTAGTGAGGATGACGCACTTGTTTTTGCAGGGACTGGAATGACAGGAGCCGTGAATAAATTTCAACGTATATTGGGTTTGAAGTATCCTGAAAATCCAAATCAATTTATGCAAGACTGCAAAGATTTGGCATTGGATTCCCCACTTGTCCCTATTGTTTTTGTAACGCATATGGAACACCACTCAAATCACACTTCTTGGCTTGAAACTAAAGCAATTGTGGAAGTAATTGAGCAAGACAAACAAGGAAATGTTGACTTGGAAGATTTGAAAAAAAAGTTACAAAAACATGCATTTAGAAAAATAAAAATAGCCTCAGTTATTGCCTGTAGTAATGTTTCTGGTGCAAAAAACAATTACCATCAAATTGCAGAAATCATGCATTTAAATAATGGTTTGTGTTTCGTAGATTTTGCTTGTAGTGGTCCCTATGAAAAAATAGATATGCATCCGGAGAATAAATTACAAAAATTAGATGCTATTTTTCTATCACCGCATAAATTCTTAGGTGGACCAGGCACTTCTGGTATAGTAATATTTTGCAAATCACTTTACCACAACGAAATACCTGATCATCCAGGAGGAGGAACAGTAACCTATACCAATCCTTGGGGTGAAAGACATTATATTACCGACATTGAAACAAGAGAAGATGGTGGTACACCAGGTTTTATTCAAGCCATTAAAACAGCCAT
>CBDUKB010000138.1:0-8140 GCA_965367695.1 uncultured Putridiphycobacter sp. | reverse complement strand
TGAATCGGATGCCACCACCTATTTAAACATCAGTAAACACAGTTACCTCTTTTTTGCATGGGTCATATGGCCCTTTTACATTCCTTACGCCAATTGGAAGGTAGAAAAACAAGTCCTTAGAAAAAAAATACTCTTTGGCTTTATGCTCATAGGCTTATTACTCGGCATTATTTTATTAGCCGCCATTTTTTTACTCAACATTGAGGCAAGTGTGGTCAACCAAAGTATTCTTTACAAAGTACCCTACCAGAGTAGTTATTTATGGATTATTCACAGCCTTTACTTTGCCGCAGTTGTTTTGCCCAATATTGTTTCAAGCACCGCTAAAATGTGGGTGCTTGGTGCATTAAACATTGTTTTATTTACCATGGGTAAAATTTTATTAGATGGCAATGTCATCTCGGTATGGTGTTTCTTTGCGGCCATTACCAGTCTATTTATTTTGTACATCATTATTTACAATAGAAAGCTGCATTTAAAGGTAGCTTAATTAGGCTGTTGCGCAATTACGAAAAACAATCGCTTACTTTTTTTAGCAAAAACAAAAATATTTCACGCAATTTGTTACCCATTTAAAATATTAATCGTAATATTGCAATGTAGTTATGGGATTAACAAAAACAGATTTATTTACAGAAGAGCAAAACAACATTGCCTTGGTGGCGAAAGCATTTGCTCACCCAGCAAGGGTGGCTATTTTACAGCACTTGTTAACAGCTAATGCATGTATCAATTCCGACTTGGTGGGAGAATTGGGTCTGGCGCAAGCCACCATCTCTCAACATTTAAAGGAGTTGAAAAACATGGGCATTATTAAAGGAACAATTGAAGGCACTTCTATGAGTTACTGCATCAATCCCGAAACTTGGTTATCAGTTAAAAATACGTTTAACAATTTATTCGATCGACATATTTGTTGTGGTGGAACAGATTGCTGTTAGCAAACAGATAACCTAAGGAAGGACATTAATTTAAAAATTAAACGAAATGAAATTATCAGCATTTAAAAACATTCTAAAAGACAAAGCAACCATTGCATTTGAATTACCTAATGGTACATTGGTACCCAATCATTTTCACGTAACTGAAGTGGGACAAATCAATAAAAAATTCATTGATTGTGGGGGCACATTGAGAAACGAAAACGTGGTAAATTTCCAATTGTGGGAAGCCAATGATTACGACCACCGTTTACATCCCGATAAATTAGTGCATATCATTGAATTGTCAGAGTCGAAATTAGGACTTTCTGATGAAGAAATTGAAGTAGAATACCAAGGAGAAACCATTGGAAAATTTGGTTTGGAATACGCTGGTGGTAATTTTTTATTAACTGCCAAAACAACCGACTGCCTTGCAAAAGACAATTGTGGTATTCCCGCAGAAAAAATTAAAGTTTCAATGGCAGCACTCGGAGCCGAATCAGCAAATACTTGTACACCAGGCGGCGGTTGTTGCTAAAACAAAAAATATGTTTCCAAAAATTAAAGCTGTTGTAGATAAAATAGATTTTGACAACATTGAAGAGAATCGAAAAGCTGAATTAGCAGTCTTGATTCAATTTATACAAGACAAGAAAGATGCGAAAGCCCCTATTCTATTGAATTTTATTTGCACACACAATTCTCGCCGTAGCCAATTTGCGCAACTTTGGGCGCAGGTAGCAGCCGATTATTATCAAATTGAAGCAACTTGCTACAGTGGTGGCGTGGAGGTGACTGCTTTTAATGAGCGTGCAGTAGCATCATTGAATAGATTTGGATTTGAAATCAATGAGGATTTAGCAACCAATCCAGTTTATACCGTCGAATGGGCGAATGAAAATACCCGTCTTGATATGTGGTCGAAATTGTATGATGACGAAAAAAATCCATCAGCCAATTTTGCTGCCATCATGACCTGCTCTCATGCCGACGAAAACTGTCCATTTGTGGCAGGGTGCGAAAAAAGAATTGCAATTCGATACGAAGATCCAAAAAACTATGACGATTCCCCTTTGGAAAATACATTTTACGATTTCCGCTCCTTTCAAATTGCAACCGAAATGTTTTATGTATTTTCAAAAATAAAATAAATATGAGCGAAGATTTAAAGATTGGATTTTTTGAAAAATACCTCACCGTATGGGTACTCCTTTGTATTGCAGTAGGAATTGGTTTTGGATATGCCTTTGGCGATAGCATCAAGGTACTCAGTGACTGGAACATTGGATCCGTCAACATTCCAGTGAGTATTTTGGTCTGGTTAATGATTTACCCCATGATGGTACAAATCGACTTTTCCTCCTTAAAATACGTTTCCCGAAATTGGAAAGGCTTGGGCCTTACTGTTGTGGTAAATTGGTTAATTAAGCCCTTTACCATGGCCCTCTTTGCTTATGTATTCTTTTATCAATTATACAATGCTTGGCTTACCCCCGAAGATGCCGAACAATATTTGGCTGGGGCCATTTTACTAGGCGCCGCCCCTTGTACCGCCATGGTTTTTGTATGGTCTTACCTCACCAAGGGTGACGCGAATTACACTTTGGTACAAGTATCGGTGAATGATTTGATTTTATTGGTGGCATTTGTTCCCATAGTCGGTGTACTTTTCTCTTGGTTCGACATTAGTTTTTTAAATGGTAATGGTGAAGTAATCGGCATTCCTTACACCACATTAATTACTTCGGTAGTCGTATTTGTGGTCATTCCCTTAGTAGCAGGCTACCTCACCAACCGCATTTTAATTAAAGCTAAAGGACAAGATTGGTTTGAAAATAATTTTCTAAAAAAATTAAAACCCATTTCCATCTTCGCTTTATTACTGACATTGGTGTTAATATTTGCTTTTCAAGGCGAAAAAATAATTAACAATCCATTGGCAATTTTATTAATCGCCATCCCCCTAACTTTACAAACTTATTTTATCTTTTTTGTCAGCTGGTTTGCAGGTCGTTTTTTAAAACTCAAACACAATATTTGCGCCCCATCAGCCATGATTGGTGCCTCTAACTTTTTTGAATTAGCAGTAGCAGTTGCCATTTCCATCTTCGGCTTAAACTCAGGAGCCTCTTTAGCAACCGTAGTCGGTGTGTTAATTGAAGTCCCCGTGATGTTATCCTTAGTAGCCTTGGCAAATCGGTGGAAGTATTAAGACCTCAGCCTTCGAGACTTTGAATAGACTACCATCTCTTCAAACCTCAGGTGTCGAAGGGCAATCAACACCAGACTTTGCACGATACCCGACGCCTGAGGTGGTCACTGAGCTTACCGAAGTGCTCTCGAAGGCTGAGGGAAAACCAAACACCATATTTTGCACGAAACCCGACGCCTGAGGGTTAAATAGCGGCAGCTATTTGATGTCTCGAAGGCTGAGGAAAACCAAACACCAGACTTTGCAAGACACCCGACGCCTGAGGTGGTCACTGAGCTTGCCGAAGTGCTCTCGAAGGCCGAGGGACATAGAGGAACATCACAATTTTAAACTACCTAAATCACGATAAGCAATTGCAAGTTCGGGAAGTTTTTCATTTTCATTTTTAATGAGTGCTATCTTTTTATCTCTTCTCCATTTTTGAACTTGTTTCTCTCGATAAAAGGCCAAATCAATTCTAGGATAAACTTCATAATAAACGAGTTCAACTGGCAACCTCTTTTTAGTATGATTCGCCCCTTCACCATTATTATGTTGTTTCAACCTTTTGTCCAGATCAACTGTACTACCTGTATAAAAAGTACCATCATTACACTGAAGAATATACATGAATCCTTTTGGCATAAGTAAATAAATATAATGAGATTCTAGGAATTAAAGAAACAAGGCATAACATTTCGCAGCCTTGACCTCAGATAATACAAACTGCCCTTCGAGAACATCAGCGGTTAGTCAACAAAATCAGACTCCTTATTTTGCAAGACACCCGACGCTCCTCAGCCTTCGAGACTTTGAATAGACTACCGTCTCTTCAAACCTCAGGCGTCGGAGGAAAACCAAACACCAGACTTTGCAAGACACCCGACGCCTGAGGGTTAAATAGCGGCAGCTATTTAATGTCTCGAAGGCTGAGGGAAAAAAGTATGTAAACAGTGAATGTCATTTTTAAATATAAAAAAAAGCTCCATGTTTCCATGAAGCTTTCTTTTAAATGGGTGGAAGATGGGACTCGAACCCACGACTCCCGGTACCACAAACCAGTGCTCTAACCAACTGAGCTACAACCACCATTTGCGTTCTACAACCCGTGTAGAATTGGCATTTTTTTCTCTCGCTTTCGCTAAGAGAGGGCAAATATAATTAATTATTTTTTATAAAACACATTCGAAATAAAATTCTCGAACATTTTTAATAATTTTTTGAAAATATCAAAATACAAGGTAATGTATAAAATAACAATCATCCCCCAAATCACTAGTAAATTCGCCCAAAAAGTATCAATCATCACACCAAATAATTTCTTTGTAGGCGCATAAAATTGTGCCCTAAAAAATGCTTTGTCGATTGGATCTTTATAAATTGGATCAGATTTTTGAATAAAATGACCATCTTTTTCTACAATTTTATCCAGGTCAATTTTATTGGTCACAAATTGCTCTAAACTTTCGTTGTGGTAATTGTTAAATCGTTTGAGAAATTCTTCTTTACCATCACGCTTTACCAATGCAGTTTTAATCCGATCAACCATTTTACGGTTTTCTTCCACAATCTTCTTATACTTAGGCTTTAATTCCTTTTCAAAGTAATTGTTGATGACCTGATAAGTATTTGGAGAAAACTGCATGCTTTTTAATTCAGCTACACAAGCATCACATTTATACACCCTGTTTTTTGAAACAACCGTATAATACTTCAGCTCTTTTTCGATTTCATTTTTTATTAAAATAATATCAGAAAACACCTGGGCTTGTTCTTCTTTATTCGCAAAGTTATTTTTGATAAAGTTTAACTTGGTCCCCAATTCTTTTAACCAATAATCTTTTTTCCAAGTAGCAGAACGCTTGGCTTTTTCGTACTTGTAAATATGTCGGTTATACTCATTGTCTTTAAACTGTGCCACAGCCAATGCTTCATATGCCCAACGAGATGCCATTACATTACCAATTACTGGTACCGAATCTTCTCGATTAAACATGGGGTTAATTTTGTCGAATTTGACAATCACCCCACTAAATAGTAATTGAGGAATAATCACCAATGGAATTAATATGTAAATTACTTTTACTGAATTAAAAGTAGCTGAAATGTTCAGGCCTAACAAGTTTGCAAAGCAAGACAAGGAGAATAAAATTAACCAATATGTTAGCCACATCCCTTGAATGCCGAGTATCCAATTTCCAATCAAGACAAAACTAATGGTTTGAATGGCGGAAATAATAAACATGATGATGACCTTGGACCAGAGATAAGACCCCTTACTTAAATTCAGGAATGACTCTCGTTTTAATATTTTTTGGTCCTTGATAATTTCCTCAGCCGATACACTTAAACCAATGAACAATGCCACAATTACGGCAATGAATAAAAAGGAGGGTATGTTTTGATTTTCTCTGAATATATAACTAACAGAGTCGTCTTTTACCGCGTGCATTTTTAAAAAGAAGGCTAAGAACAAAGCCAAAACAGGAGCCTCTAACATGTTAATAAACATGTATTGCTTATTTGTTAATTTCGCTTTTACATCACGGATGAAGTAAGTTTTAAACTGTTTAAAAAATCCTGGAATTTTAAAAATTCTTTCAGGTAATGCAGTTTCTTTATCAGCCGGTTTAACTTTAGGCTCCAAACTTTCAATGTAATGCTTGTTCCATTGAACAGGAGATACTTTTCTATTGGCTGTTTGTTTTCCGTATTCATCAACAACCTTCGATTCAATGATATTAAAAATTTGCTCCGGATTTACGTTACCACAAACCAAGCATTCACTTTCGTTACAGTTTACATGGTTGATTAAAGTCTTGAAATAGATTATCGCATCTACTGGATTACCATTATAAATTGGATACCCTCCTTGATCGAGGATCAACAACTTGTCAAACATTTTAAAAATATCTGAAGAAGGTTGGTGAATCACCACAAAAATAAGCTTGCCTTTTAAGGCCAACTCATTTAATAAATCCATGATGTTTTCAGAATCTCTTGAAGACAATCCTGAAGTTGGTTCATCAACAAATAATACCGCTGGCTCTCGAATCAATTCTAATGAAATGTTCAGCCTTTTTCGCTGCCCTCCCGAAATGGTTTTTTCTAAAGGACTACCGACTTTTAAATCTTTACTTTCATATAAACCTAAAGCAGATAATAATTTTAAAACACGCTTGGCAATTTGTTGGTCGTTTAAATTACCAAAACAAAGCTTGGCATTGTAAAAAAGGTTTTCGAAAACAGTCAATTCCTCAATCAATAAATCGTCTTGAGAAACATATCCAATTACCCCTTCAATATCTTCTTTTTCGTGATGTATATCAATGCCATTAATGGTCACCTTACCCTTTGAAGGCGCATAATTTCCGTTTAATACATTTAACAAGGTCGACTTACCTGCACCAGACCCACCCATTATACCTAATAATTTCCCTGATTCTTCAGAAAAATTAAATTCATGTAAGCCTAATTTTTGATTCTTAAATCGGTATTCAATGGCTTCCGTTTTAAAAATTACTTTCGCACTGCCTTCTTCCGATAAAAACCGACCTATGATGTCGCTATAATAAATGGGTTTTACCCTTGAAGAACGGATAGAACTACCACTATTTAATATGATATGTCGGCCTGGAACAATATTTTGTCCATTCAAATCAAGTGTACCTTCTCCTAAATATTTAAAGAAGTAAAAGTTGACACTTTTTACATTTAACACCCTAATTTCTCCCTCCAAATTCTTGGCATAGATATGTTTGGATTGCTTAAACGATTCTTTTTCATTTGCTGTTATAAACAACAAATCATTGTCTTCTATTTTTTCACTGGCAGGTGCCTCTACGAATTTTCTTACCTGATGGTATTCTTCATCCGAAATATTAAAAGTTTTTGCCACAGTTTCGGCAAAATCTAATTCTTGTTGGGTAATAGACTCATTTGAAATAATGAATTCTAAAATTCTAATGAGTACAATTATTTTTTGATTCTGTGCTAATTCCTTGTTGATGTCGGTACAAATCCTTAATACTTTTACCGAGTGAACAGATGTTCTTTTCGCTTTTCCATCTTTTCTTTTCTTTCTTCCTTGATAAGAAATTAGGTAAGCATCAAATAAGGCTAAATATTCCTTTACATCCCTTGCATTTAATTCCTGCTCTAAAAATGCTTCCACTATTTCACGACCAACACCTTCTGTTGATGGTTCTTCTGTATCTATGTCTTCGTCTACTCTCGCAATAATCGAAAATAGCTGCATTAGGGCCTTTAGAATTCTTTCACTCATTTAATCGTGCGGATTTTTAATTGCTTAACACCAATGATTCAAGTTATTGAACTGAAAAGCAGGTTCAATATAATCATTATCTCCAAGGATATACGTAAATACTTCAATAAAGGTTATATTAATTCTTCCCTTCCGCTTGACTTTTTACGCAAAGTTCACTCAAAATAATAAGTCCAAATCTATAAAAAAAAATCATTTTTTTTGGTTTAGTTGTTTATCTCCTTTATTTTTAACAACATGTCGAATTATATTTCTATAAAAAATTTAGCCCCCGACGACAGGCCGAGAGAAAAACTACTCAGTCAGGGTTATGCTGCATTGTCGAATTCAGAAATATTGGCCATTTTAATTGGATCAGGAACCAGGGATAAATCGGCCGTGCAAGTTTGCCAAGAAATATTGAATACCGTTGATGGAAATTTGAATCACTTGGCAAAATTAACCATTGAAGATTTAAAAAAATTTAAAGGAATAGGAGAAGCCAAAGCAATTACAATTGTAGCTGCACTTGAATTGGGTAGGAGAAGAAAAGAGCATGCTGTACCAAACTTAAGCACAGTCAAATCATCAAAAGATGCCTATGAATACTTGAGTCATTTATTTAAAGATTTGGCACATGAAGAATTTCACATCATTTTACTTAACAGGGCCAATAAAATAAAAAAATCAATCCTTATTTCTAAGGGCGGTCTCAGCGGCACCGTTGCCGACGGAAAATTAATATTTAAAAAAGGACTTGAG
>CBDUKB010000137.1:0-8193 GCA_965367695.1 uncultured Putridiphycobacter sp. | reverse complement strand
CTAAAGGCTAAAACTCGAGACCCGAATCCTGAGACCTGAGACCCCAAATCACAAATTCCAAAACCTGATTGCTGAAACCCAAAACCTGACGTTTCTTACTTCAAAAGGTGAAGCGTTTTAGTATCTCTTTATAATCCCGTCAACCTAAAGTCTGTTCTTCTGTTTTTAGCACGATTGGTTTCGTTGTTGTTTTCATAAATAGGTTTTGTCTCCCCATAGCCTATTGCTTTAAGTCTGTCTTTAGAAATACCTTTGCTCACAATATAATCTTTGGTAGCATTGGCTCTGTTTTGACTTAGTTTCATATTAGCCCCATCATCTCCTTGGTCATCCGTGTGTCCTTCTAACTCGACGGATACACCGGGGTTTACCTTTAAGAATTTGATAAATTGATCCAGCACAAACTTTGCATCTTTGCTCAATTCATAAGAATCGGTTGCAAATAGAATGTTGTTAATTGTAAATGCTTTTCCAACTTCTAATTCACCAATTTCCAAAGCCAATTGACTTGATTTATAGGTCGAATTTCCTGCTTTGGCTGCTGCAATTTCTGATTTTTCAATTTTTTGGGTATCGAATGAATAGCCTTTTTTCTTCACTGATATTAAAACATCTTGCGGGGTTTCCGTTTTGATGACTGCAGCAAACTTACCGTCATCACCATTAATATTTACTTCAACAGATTCACCACTTTCTTTATAGTTAATTTCTACTTTTCCATCTTGAATTGGATCGCCCAAATCGTCTTTTAACTGTCCTTTAACAAACAATACTTTTTGAGGTCTCGCAGCTTCGTATAATTCAAAATAATACAAATCAACTCCTTGAGCATTTTTACCTTTATCCGTTGCAATATAAGCCAGCTTGCCGTCCGTTGAAACAATCAAACCAACTTCGTTACTTTCTGTGTTAATTGGGTAGCCCAAGTTTTTTGGTTCAGTCCAATTCCCATTTTCATCTTTTCTAGCATAAAAAATATCAAAATTGCCTGGTTCTCCCGCACCTTTTCTTTTTTCACTTACTTGAGATGCAAAATACATGGTTTCTGAATCCTGGTGTAAAAAAGGAGCCTTGTCGTGACCAGCTGTGTTAATTGGACCAGGAACAGGTTTTGCCAATGACCAAGAACCATCTTCTTTTCTAGTTGAATAATAAATATCGGTTAAGTTAGTTGATTTTCTATAAGCTGAAAAGTACAAAGTATTACCATCTGCCGAAAGGGTAGGTTGTGCTTCCCAACCCGTTGCAGTATTAATATTTGAACCTAAGTTTTCTAAGGTTGTCCATTCGTAATCGTATCCACCTCTCCCAGAACGTTTGAAATAAGTTACATAAATGTCACAATTTAAAAATTGTTGACCTTGTACCATTTCATTTTTACAGGCACAAATAAACATTTCTTTATTATCAATTGACAAAGATACACCTCCGTAATTATCAAACTCATTGGTATTGAAAGGTGGTCTTAATCCTTCTCCTTTATTAAAAGGGGTGTTCACATTTGGACGTTGTGAAACGGAAAACATTTCTTTAATGTTTGATTGAACATCTCCCAAACTTCTAAAATCTCCTCTACGGGTATAAAAAATCAATTCATTATCGGGTGAAATCATTGGTAAGTACTCATCATCAGCTGTTGATACATTTTGAACTCTTACCGGGTTATAAGGAACTTTTGTTTCGTAAAATTCATTGGCAATTTCCGCTTTTTTAATCGCTACTTCTAATTGTTTTACAATCAGTATCGCTTCATTTTTTTGATCTACATAATCTTCAGCAAATGCGTCTGGGTCATTGCTTGAATAATTAATAAACTGGTTAAAATAGGAAACAGCCGCTTCTTGGTCCTTTTTTATATAATAATTGATGTAGCCAAGCATATAGTATGGGGTTGCATGCAATTCAGGACAAAGTTCAATGACGCGAACATACTTAGATTCTACCGCATTGTATTGATTTCTTACTTGAACTAAGTTTGCTCTTCCAGCTTTGTAGTCTTCGTATTTCCTTAAAGCTCTTTCATTCAAATATTCTGCGTAGAGGAAATACGGCAAGGCTTTTTCATCATCAATTTCTATGGCTTCTAAAAATGCCATGGAAGCTGTTTGAAAATCTGATTTTGGAGAAGTAGCCACTTTAATTAGTTTCATGGCTTTTTTATCTGGCTCCGTACAAGATTCATTGTCAGTTTCGGTTTGAGAAAAAAGTAGCAATGTAAAGCACAAAAATAGCGTGGTAAGTCCTGTTTTTATCATGGGTGAATTTTTTATTTACTGTTTTACAAATTTTATACCGTTAATCATCAAATTAACAAGTAAAAATATTGCCTTCAAAATTATGAAATTTATTGCTTGCTGATGTAAAATTTTAGCGCCAATTCAAAGGTCATTAGTTTGGTTTTGGTATTTGAAGTTTCTTGCACAAAATCCTTCCATAAATCTACAAAATAATAACGACCCAAAGCCGATATTTCATATCTGTTTTCTGGGGAAAAATAAGAAAGCCCTAACTGAAAATGTGGTTGAAATTGATTGGCTAATTCATTGACGTTAAGCCAGAATCCGCTAGAGAATTTTCTGTTTAAAAAATGGTAGTTCATTCCCAGGCCAATTTCATAAAACCAATTTTTTGTCAAGCCAATTTCTTGTTTGAACATCAAGGGGATGTTCAGACTTGCTACTCGGTAACTTTCAGCTAAGTATCCATTGTATTTTAAGTTGAAACCATAGTATTCAAATTTAAGACCAGAAGAAAAGTAGCTGTGTTCTCCTATCGCACCTTGGAAAAAACCACCCATTAAAAAGCCATTTCCACTTTGTGTCGACCAAATGTTATTCGGAATAGCCCTAAAAATTTGAAAGTTATAAGTTGGCGCTATGCTGAGTCCGTAATCGAACTTTTGGGCATTTGCAAATGAATAAGTACCCAATATGGTGATGAATAGTAATAGTTTTCTCATGCTTTTAATTTAATTAATTTCTGCATTCCATTCACTATGAAATTCTGATAAGTAATCTTCCATAAATTGATGTCGTTTTAAAGCTATTTTTTGTGCGGTTGGCGTGTGCATCAAATCTTTTAACTTCAAAAGTTTTTCATGAAAATGATTGATGGTGTGACTGCGGTTTTTCTGATATGATGCTAAATCTTTATGAATGATAGGATCAATATTTGGGTCGTATAAAATAGAACCAAACTTACCTCCAAAAGCAAATGTTCTGGCAATGCCTATGGCACCAATAGCATCTAACTTATCAGCATCTTGTACGATTTTCCCTTCTAAACTTTTCATTTTATTGGCTTCCACTCCTCCTTTAAACGAACAATTGAGGACAATATGTTGAACGGCTTCAATTATTTTTTGTGGAACTGATAAATCCATAAGTATATCTTGAGTTTGTTCCAAGGCTTCCTCATCTGGGTTATCGACAAATTTATGGTCCGCTATATCGTGTAGTAAGGCGCCTAATTCGGTAATGTAAGGGTCGGCATTTTCAATTGCTGCAATGTTGCGCGCAGTCCTTCTCACTCGGTCAATGTGAAACCAGTCGTGCCCACTGGAATCGTTTTTAAATCTTTCTTTGATTAATTCAACCACTTGGTTGATGACTTCATTTTCTTGCATAAAAAAAGGGTGAAGTTTTAATAACTTCACCCTTCAAATTTAGTGTAAAAAAATTATTTTTTCACAAAAGTTTCTCTTGCAACTGCACCGTCTTTTGTAGTTACTTCATAAACGTACATTCCTGGAGCTAATTCGTTAACATCTAAGTTAATTACACTTGAGTTAACTGAATTGTTGTTGATTACAACTTTTCCTTCTAAGTTTAAAACTTTTAAGCTAGCCACTTCCTCAGTTACGTTAATGTTTAATACATCAACAGTTGGGTTAGGGTATGCGCTTGAAATAGCAACTTTGTTATCTTCAACTGAAGCAAAATCACCTGTAATGTTTAAATTGTCAAATCCAATCGCAAATTGATCAGTACAATCGTAGTGTCTTAATACAACATATACTGTAGACTGACCATCAGCTTGAGCAGAAATGTCAATGTTTCTTGTAAGTACACCTGTTGTTAAAATTTCTTCAGTTACAGGAGCAGGAAAATTACCAGTTGCAAGTGCAGCAACGTTGTTTACAATGTAAATGGCATATTTTTCAGCAACCCAACCTTGATCAATTGCAGTAACTGTATAGTTTAACATTAAACTAGAACCAGTTGATAAATCAATCGCTGGAGAAACAAACAAGTTGTCTGGTGTTAATGGACCACTTGCGTTGTCATA
This sequence comes from uncultured Putridiphycobacter sp., assembly GCA_965367695.1. GTDB lineage: Bacteria > Bacteroidota > Bacteroidia > Flavobacteriales_D > Crocinitomicaceae > Putridiphycobacter. Next base: position 3,906 of record CBDUKB010000137.1, on the reverse strand, counting down.
AGAAAAAGAAATAGCAGACATTCCGTTGAAATCTTCAGCAGCAATAAATCCATTTCCATCACTATCTAAATCGTAAGATGTCCAAGAAGAAAACGCAGTTGAATCGTTTGCTTCATAAATTTGAGCAGATGCCGTGTTAACTGTAGCAATTGCTAATGCAATAAGTAAAATTTTTTTCATAATAAATTATTTTATTTTCAGCAAATCTATAATATAAATATAACTTTAACAAATATTTAAATTTTATTAACACACAGAATTATGTTAAAATAATGATGCGCATTGATCCAACAAAAATTAAAGTACTCATTAAGGAGTTTACAAAATTAAAAAACAGTGAATTGTATGATTTGCTGGCTTTAAGGACCAACGTTTTTGTGGTGGAACAAAATTGTCCTTACCCAGAATTAGACTATAAAGATCAATCTGCAGACCATGTATTAATTTATTACCAAGATGATTTAATTGCCGTTTCGAGAATACTACCACCTCAAATTTCTTACCCTGAAGTTTCAATAGGAAGGGTAGCAACAGCGGAAAAAGTAAGGGGGCAAAAAATTGGTGTTTTATTAATGGAGTCGAATATGGAATTCATTCGTAAAAAGTATGGCAATGTTGCCATTAGAATTTCGGCACAGACATATTTACAAAAGTATTATGAGCATTTTATGTTTAAATTTACCGGAAAAGCGTATTTAGAAGATGGTATACCGCACATTGAAATGCTGTACACACCAAAGGATTAATTGAAAATGACCAAATAAAATATAAGCTGAAATTTAAATGAATATTGTTTTAAAAAATATAATTCCGACACCCATGATTGGGCAGGTATTTCACAATGATGGAATTTGGCATAAAACTATTGAATTTGAAAAGGGAGATTACTACCTTATAAAGGCACAAAGTGGCGCAGGTAAATCTTCATTAATGTCTTTTTTGTATGGTTTGCGTTTCGATTATGAAGGAGAAATATTATTTGATAATAAAAATGGGAAATCTATCCCATTAACTGAATGGATTGCATTCAGACAAAATAAACTTGCGGCAGTTTTTCAAAGTTTATCCCTTTTCGACGATTTAACCTTGTTGGAAAATATTCAAGTAAAAAACGAGCTCAGTACTTATAAAACACAAGCTGAAATAGAATCACTTTTAACAGTTGTTGGCATGTTGCCCTATTTAAACAAAAAAGTGGGCTTGTTGTCAATGGGTCAAAAACAAAGGGTTGCAATAGTCCGTGCTTTGTGTCAACCTTTTGAATGGATATTGTTGGATGAGCCTTTCAGTCATTTAGACAAAACAAATGCAGATTTGGCTTTTAAACTGATTTTAACCGAGTGTAAAAAGCAAGAAGCGGGTTTGATTTTGACTTCTTTGGGAAATGAATTTGAAAATAGTAACCTTAAAATTTTAAACCTGTGAGTGTTATTAAAAATATTTTCAAAAACAAGACGCATAAGTTTCAATTTGGCTTATCCATCACAGGTATTTTCATAGGCTTGTTTATTAGTTTTTTGACCGTTATTTTATTTGTCAATTTACAAGAAAATAAGGCCAATAATGATGATGTGTTTGGAGAAAACACTGTTATTATTCAAAAAAGAGTCACCAGCTTTACCAGCTTGGGATTAAATAATACCAGCTTTTCTCAGTCGGATCTTTCCTTATTAAAAGGTAAAAGTTTTATACTTGATCTTGCTCCTTTTGAATCGGCAGACTACGAAGTAGGGATGTCTGAAAATCCAGGAGATGGATTGCCAGGGTTTTATGCCAATATGTTTTTGCAGTCAGTTCCCAATCGTTTTATAAAAGGAATAGATATGGACAAATGGATATGGGAAAATGAAAATGACATTGTTCCTATTATTTTGCCAAGAGACTTTTTAACTTTAGTGAATTATGGCATTGCACCCAGTCAGGGATTGCCGCAAATATCTGAGGACTTAATTAAGTCGGTACGATTGCGCATTCATTTAATTGGTGACCACAGTAGGGGGGTGGTATTGGGTCAAGTAGTTGGATTCTCTGCCCAGATAAGCTCGGTATTAGTACCCGAAAGTTTTATTGAATATTCAAATAATAAGTATGGTGCATCTAAGGGTGTAAAACAGAATTATTCCCGCCTGTTTTTAAAAATAGAAGAAGGCGCACATAATGAATTGGCCAACTTGATGGAGGAGATGAATTTAGATATTTCAGAAAATAGCTTGAGTATTAGTAAAATTAAAACCTATTTAATGAATGTATTGATGGTGTTTATGCTTTTTGCCATGTTAATTTTATTATTGTCAGTATTTGTGCTACTCCAGTTTTTACAGCTCATAGTAGCCAATAAAAAAAAGGACATTGCCTTATTGATGAAGCTCGGATATTATCCAAAGCAAATCACTCAAACTATTTTAGCAAGCAATTTTAAATTAATTTCATGGATTGCTTTAGGGGCAATTTTTTTAGTGGTATTGTTTTTGTATTTGTTTATTTATCCTTCTTTCCAATCCCTTGGCTTGTCTTCATCAATTGTTGGCTTCTTCGCTGGACTTGGTATGATGCTGATATTTTTAATGGGTTTTTACTTCCTATTGAAATTTAATTTAAGTCGCACAATATTAAAAATATTTAAAAAGAGTTAAAACGTTAAAATTTTGTTAAAGTTAAAACCCATTTAACATTATCTTCGTCTCTTTAAAGAAAAGAAAAATTCAAAACATGAACTTCAAGCAAAAACTTACACTTTTTTTGGTAATGATGACCGCTCATATTGGAATGAGTCAAGAGTTAAAATTTACAATTAATGGATTTAAAGACACCACTGTTCACTTAGTGAAATACGTCGGAAAGGGCATGTATTATGCCGACACGACCCAATCGAAGAATGGGGTGATTAAATTTGATGGTAAAAAACATAAAAATGGGGTGTACGCCGTATTTTTACCCGGTCAAAAGTATTTTGATTTTGTGCATGACTACGAAATAGTTGATGCAGTTGTTGAAGACCAAGCTAACCTGGTTGGAAGCATGAAAGTTAAAAAATCGAGAACCAACATTGCTTTCTACAAGTATGTGCATTACATGACCAGTAAGAAAATTTTAGCAAATAAGTTGAATACTGAAATGAAAACAGCTGATGAAGCTAGAAAAAAAGAAATCACCACAGAGTTGAAGGCTTTGAATAAAGATGTCATTGATTTTCAAAAATCATTGGTAACAGATTTTAAAGGTAAGTTCCTAGGTGATATCATTAATATGTCACTCGAAGTTGATTTACCGGAACCACCTAAGGATGAAAATGGTATTGTAACAGATTCAAATTTTGTATACAATTATTATATCCATCATTTTTGGGATAATACCAATTTAAAAAATGATGCCATTTTAAGAACGCCTTTGTTCCATAAAAAATTAGAGCAATATTTGTCAAACCAAGTATTGTTGCAGATACCAGATACCATTAGTAAATATGCAGATTTCTTAATCGAGCAAACATTAGATTCAAGTGCAGTGAAACAATACATTATTTCTCATGTTACTTCAACTACCGAGCAATCGGACAGAATGGGAATGGAAAATGTATTTGTACACATGGTTGATAAATATTATTGCCCAACACCAACAATTGCGACATGGATGACTGAAGAAGGGTTGAAAAAAGTGTGTAAAAGAGCAGATGAAATGCGCCCATCTTTAATTGGCAGCTATGCACCAAGACTATGTTTACCTGATTCAACTGAAAAAAATTGGATTGATTTTTATAAAATTGATTCGGACTATAAAATATTATATTTCTGGGAAGCGACTTGTGGACATTGTAAAAAGTCGACACCAAAGTTGCAAAAGCTATATGAAGAGAAATTAAAAGCAAGAAATGTGGAAGTGTACGCTGTAGGAAAAGCCATGGGAGATGAC
>CBDUKB010000136.1:0-8212 GCA_965367695.1 uncultured Putridiphycobacter sp. | reverse complement strand
CAAACGGATGCTTTTTCAATTTTAAACGCTAAAGTGGGGTATAATTATCACATCAAACATTTTGATGTTGCGATTTATGCTGGAGGAATCAATTTGACAAACAGTCAATACTACCACATGGTATTTGTCAATCAATTGCCTGATGCATACATTCCTGCTGCTCGAGAAGCAAACTTTTACGGAGGGATTAATTTAAAATATATTTTTTAATAGTGAGGGGTACTTTTTGAAGTGCCCCTTTATTTTTCTATCGATTATTTTTTCTTGTTCCAAGGTAGCATGGCAATACCCATCCGCATGTAACATTTATCTATGATGGAAGTAACTATCAATCCAGTTGATAATATAATTGGAATGATAATTAAACTAGTAATTCCAAAATAAAAACCACTTAAAAAAATGGCTAAAAGTAAACCCAATAGCATCCGGAATTGTCGGTCGACTGACCAACCTTGATTTAAATCTGCATTTTTTTCAATATTTTCCATGTGATTTTCTAATAAATACACATTGTCAAAACTATTTTCTATAAGCAAATTTTTAATGTTATCCGCTCTTTTTCCAGTTTGGCATATAAGACATATTGTATTCGAGCGATAGGGCTCAAATTGCTTTGTATCAAATGTAGTTGCCGGTATATTAATTGCTCCAGGAATATGATGATCACTATATTCTTTAGGTTCTCTTACGTCAATAATCACAGCTTCCATTAATTGGCTGTATTTCATTTTTTTAGAATCACTTAATAACATCTAATTTTCTATAAAGGTTAATTTTAAAGGAATTTACTGATTCTAAATTTAATAATTATTTATTAAATGCGCTTGTTTGAATTAATCAGGAGCTTATTTAATCAAAAACCAGCCATGACTACCTGCTACTGCTCCAGCAGTGGTAACCAGACTGAGGATTAATAATACCCAATGTGCTTTGTGAATGATTTTAAATGTTTTTTCAGGATTTATATGAGCATATTTTTCAAATAACTTATGTAAAATTAAAGGTTCCAAAACGTATAGTACCAAGGTAAAAATAATCCAAACTAATGTCATTGCATGGATCCACCAAAACCGATAATCAAAATAGCGGTCCCACGCATTCAGTTCGTAAAGCATGTAAAAACCAGTAATTCCAGTTAATAGTGTTGTAACTTTAGCTTGAATAGCAAATTTACCTTCTATTTGTTCGAAGGTTTTTATCTGATCTTCTTTTGACTTCATTTTTTTTACGGCGGGTATGATTACAGTAGTTACCATAGCTACTCCACCAATCCATAAAACTACAGCCAATACATGAACAACACGAGCTAGGGTTAAGTATTCCATTGAATTTATTTATGTTTAAAAAAGGATTGAGTCTCACTTTTGAATAGTCAAATATAATTATTTACTCAGTGTAAACGGGCAGTATACAAAGTGATTGTGAAGCTAAACCAAAGATTTTTAACGGTAAGCTTACAATACTATTACTATTATGTAATATAAATTACTTTCTGTTCCTTCAAGAATGGTTTTATTTGTAGTAAGATAAATGGAATTAAATACGATTATTGGATATTTTGGAGCTTTACTTATTGGTCTGGTATTAGGCTTGATAGGTGGTGGTGGATCTATTTTAACCATTCCAATATTGGTTTATATTTTTAGTATTTCTCCAGTGGTAGCAACTGCATATTCTTTATTTGTTGTTGGCGCTGCTTCTTTAGTTGGTGCCATCAGAAACGCCCAAAAAGGCTTGGTCGATTTTAGAACTGGGCTGGTGTTTGCTGTTCCTGCCCTCATCACAGTATATTTAATCCGAAAGTTTTTAATTCCTATTATTCCAGAAACTCTTTTTACAATTGGAGATTTTACCTTGACCAAAGATGTTGGTATTATGGTGTTTTTTGCAATTGTGATGTTGCTCGCTTCTTATTCCATGATTAAAAAACGAACAGAGACTGAAAAGGTACCGGTTTCTCGAGGAAAATTTAATTACCCCCTAATCATACTCCAAGGCTTTGGCGTCGGAATTTTAACTGGACTTGTGGGAGCAGGAGGAGGATTTTTAATTATTCCTGGGCTGGTTATTTTAGCAAAATTACCCATGAAAAGAGCAGTTGCCACTTCCTTGATGATTATTGCAATAAATTCCTTATTAGGCTTTTTAGGGGATGTTGGAAGTACTCCTATTGATTGGATATTCTTATTAACTTTTACAAGTATTGCCATTGTTGGCATATTTGTCGGTATTTACTTAAACAGTTTTATCGAAGGTCCAAAACTCAAAAAAGCCTTCGGATGGTTTGTCCTTATAATGGGCATCTATATTATTTTAAAAGAATTACTTTAAACACTAATTTATGAAACAACTAATTGTATTATCATTATTTTCAATTGCTAGCTTTACGGCTTGTACACAAACAGCAGCTAAAAAAGTTCAGGGAACAGAAGTAAGTTCTCGAACAGAAGTAAAAAGAGTTTCAAAAGCAGAATTTGATGCCTATAAACAAGCGCACCCCGAAGCAGTGCTATTGGATGTTAGGACACCCGCGGAATATGAAAACGGCACCATAGGAAATGCCATCAACATTAATTTTTTTGATGCAGATTTCCAAGCTCAAATCAACCAACTCGACAAAACAGTCCCCGTTTTATTATTTTGTCAAAGTGGAGGTAGAAGTGCGAAAGCATTACAAATTTTTAAGGAAAATGGTTTCCAAACTGTGTTGGAATTACAAGGTGGATACAGCAGGTATTAAAAAAATGAAACTTATTTAGTTAAAACAAGTGTGCTCATGCATCTTAAATTGTTCACATTTATTGTTTTTAATGGGTCTTTAAATTTCAATTGATATTTCTGTACCATTTTTTCTAACATCTGTTCTGTGAGTAAATAACGATTAGAACCATCTGGCAGTGCAGCCAATCCTTTTTTATTGGGATTGAAATCAGTTCGATTGGCAAAATTACTAGTCATGCGAATGAATAAAGTACCCCTTGGTTTAAGCAGGTTCATCAGTTTTTCGAACATTAACTCGAAATGGGCATGAGATTTCGCAAAGTGTAAAACGGCGTTACAAATAATGTAATCGTAAATTATTTTTGTTTCAAAATTTTCGATACTTGCAATGTAAAGTTGCTCCGCCAGTCCAGGAAAATCTTTTTGTAATTGTGTAATTAATGCGGCATTGGGGTCAAAACCTTCAATGTTAAATCCCAATTCATTTAAAGCCAGTAAATTCCTCCCACTACCGCAACCGGCATCTAGTGTTTTCAAGTCTGCTGTTAGTTGCGCTCTTAATAATTGGTCAATCAAATAAATATCGACATTTTTTAAAGCAGTTATTGATTGAATTGGATTCATTGTTTTGATAATTGTCTTCTAATTTATAATATTTTCAGTAATAAAAATAGCTTGTTGCGGTATTCCTTAAAACTCTATTGATTAATGGTGCTCAATTAAATTGAAAACTATAAATTTGCATCAAAATTACAAACATGGCAGCTCAAGAAGATAGGTTAAAAGACATCATTGGACATGCAAAGGTATATGGCTTTGTATTTCCGAGTAGTGAAATTTATGATGGATTAAGTGCTACTTATGATTACGGTCAATTAGGTGCCGAACTGAAAAATAACATCAAAACATATTGGTGGAAGTCCATGGTGCAAATGCACGAAAATATTGTTGGTTTAGATGCTGCCATTTTTATGCACCCTGAAACTTGGAAAGCTTCAGGACATGTTGATGCCTTTAACGATCCATTGATTGATAATAAAGATTCAAAAAAGCGATACAGAGCAGATGTGTTGATTGAAGAGCATATTGAAAAAATCCGTCAAAAAATTGACAAGGATGTTGCCAAAGGATTAAAACGGTTTGGTGATGATTTTGATGAAGCAGAATTCAGGGCAACTAACCCCAATGTTTTAAGAAGGGAAACTGAAATTAAAGGCATTGAAGATAGGATGCGAGAAGGTTTAGTGAATGAAGATTTAGTTGCTGTCAAACAACTAATTGAAGATTTAGGTATTGCTTGTCCAGTGTCTGGTTCAAAAAACTGGACAGATGTGAAGCAGTTTAACTTAATGTTTTCAACTGAATTAGGTTCGGTATCTGGAGAATCTGCCAAAATTTACTTAAGACCAGAAACCGCCCAAGGAATTTTTGTTAATTACTTAAATGTGCAAAAATCTGGAGGGATGAAAATTCCATTTGGAATTGCCCAAATCGGGAAAGCATTTAGAAACGAAATCGTTGCCCGTCAGTTTATATTTAGAATGCGTGAGTTTGAACAAATGGAAATGCAATTTTTTGTGCGTCCAGGCGAGGAAATGAAGTGGTATGAGCATTGGAAGGCATACAGAATGAATTGGCACAAAGCTTTAGGTTTTGAGGATTCAGTTTATCGTTTCCACGATCATATTAAATTAGCACATTACGCGAATGCAGCGGCAGATATAGAATTTGATTTCCCAATGGGATTTAAAGAATTAGAGGGCATTCACTCAAGAACTGATTTTGATTTAAAACAGCATGAGATTCATTCAGGTAAAAAATTGAGGTATTTTGATCCAGAAATTAATGAATCTTATATTCCTTATGTGGTTGAAACTTCTGTTGGATTAGATAGAATGTTCTTGTCTGTGTTGTCACAATCATTAAAATCAGAAAAATTAGAAGATGGCTCAGAACGAGTTGTAATGGCTATTCCACCAGCTTTGGCACCTTATAAGGTAGCTATTTTACCTTTGACTAAAAAAGATGGATTGCCAGAAGTTGCCAGAGAAATCATGGCTGAATTACAGTTGGATTTCAATTGTCAATATAACGAAAAAGACACCATAGGAAAACGTTATAGAAAAGCAGATGCCATTGGAACTCCATTCTCAGTAACTGTTGATCACCAAACTTTAGAAGATAAAACGGTAACAATTCGCGACAGAGATACCATGAAACAAGATCGTGTTGCCATTGCTGAATTGTATCAAATTATTGATGCAAAAGTAAACATGCGAAATTTATTGAAAAAGTAATATTTAGGGCTGAAAATGAATCGGAAGGGTCATTTTCATAGAAACTGCTTGTCCGTTTTTTTGTGCGGGTTTCCATCTAGGGAATGATTGCACAATTCTGATGCTTTCCTTTGAAAGCATCACAGATGGTGACTTAACCACTTGAACTTTCGTTATTTCTCCTCTTTCAGTAATCACAAACGAAATATAAACAGGGCCATTGGCTCCAAATGCTTTTTCTGGGTAATAAGTGTTTTTTTCTACGTAATGCTTTAAAGCATTGTCCCCATTGATAAATGTTGCTTTTACAAAATTGTCAGTGGAATCTACAGGGAATTCATTCTTTGAATCCATGTCTATTTTTACTTCAATTTTAGCACATTTTGACTCACATGTATACCTTGGATTTACATAGTAATTCGCTTTACAAATTTTATTGGCAAAAATGAATAAGCCAAGTTTCTCCATTAATACTTCACTATGAGAAAGTGCGTAGAGTTTTTTAATGCTGCATCCAATTTTAATAGGTTTGAATGCATTATAACCCCAGTAATTTAATTCATGTAAAGTAAAATAAGCCTTTGTAGTTAAATTGATAGAATCATATAAATTATATTGGACAATGAGTTCGTATAATTTTTCTTCCAATAAAACTGAGTTTTCTTGGGCTACACTTCCCATGGCGTAGAAATTTCTAAAAGATTTTAATTCTTCTTTTTTAAAGGATTTTTCCTTCGACTTGATTTTATCTTCTGTGAATAAAGTAAAATCTTTTACGCTGGTAATTTTCTTGTAATTTGCTTTACTGTACAATAAAAAATCTGCCTTGCTTGCTTTAAAATCAATTTCATTTATGATAAATATTGAATCAAGGAATTTTTCTAAATTTACTTCAACCGCAACTTGGGCAGTTGATACAAAACTAGATATGAATAATAACCAGAATAATATTGGTTTTTTCATTGGAGGTCGTCATTATATATTTTCTGTTTTGGGATTTTATCTTTTTCTACGGGGTTTGCTATTATTAGTTTCATTCCGTTTATTTTTTAACCATTTTGGCACTTGTTTTTCTTCTTGAAGTGCACTCTTACCTAATAGTTTTTCTAATAATTCAGGTTGTTTGGCTTGGTTTAACTTATCCTTTATCCATTGTTTGTTTTCTGGTTTATACCAAAAGAAAAAACGGTGTTGGTCGGCTTTTGCTTTTGCAGATTTAGGTACAAATGTTGGTTTTAAAGTATAAGGATGAACTCCAGCATAGTATATAACGGTAGCAACAGTCATTGGAGTGGGTGTAAAATCATTTACTTGCTCCAGCTTGAATCCCATATCTTTTGTTTCTGCAGCTAAATTTGCCATATCAGTTTCATCACATCCAGGATGAGATGAAATAAAATAAGGGATTAAAGGTTGTTTCAATTCATGTTTTGCTTGAATTTGATCGTACTTCTCTTTAAACTTATGAAAATGTTTAAATGAAGGCTTGCGCATAACCCTTAAAGTAGCATCAGCAGTATGTTCAGGAGCCACTTTTAATCGACCAGATACATGGCGAGTGATGAGCTGCTCCATATAAGTGTCTGCACTTTCAGTTTTCAAATTTTTATTGTAATCCTTAACTAATAAATCGTAGCGAATTCCTGAGCCCACAAATGCTTTTTTCACCTTAGGGTGTGCATCTACTTTTTTGTAAATATTGGTCAAGGGTTGGTGGTCGGTATCTAAATTACTGCAGACAACAGGGTGGATGCAAGAAGGACTAACGCATTTATCACAAATAGACTGCACAACACCTTTCATGCGATACATATTCGCTGAGGGGCCACCTAAATCCGAAATATAACCTTTAAATTCTGGATGGTTGGTCACTTGTTCCACCTCTTTCATTATCGACCCTTCACTTCTACTGGCAATAAATTTACCTTGATGTGCAGAAATGGTACAAAAACTACAGCCTCCAAAACAACCACGGTGCATGTTAATGGAAAATTTAATCATGTCATATGCGGGAATAGGTCCGCGCTTATGATATTTAGGATGAGGCATTCTGGTATAAGGGTAATCAAAAGATTTGTCCATTTCCTTTTCGGTCATGGTTTGATAAGGTGGGTTAATTACCAAAGTTTTACCATTGGTCTCTTGTAAAATTCTTCGTGCATTTAATTTATTCGATTCTACTTCAACTACCTTAAAATTAGCGGCATATTTTAATTTGTCTTTTAAACAAACAGCATGACTACTCAGCTCAACGTCTTCCCAATTTTTATTTTTTGGTAATTCCTCATCTTCTGGTATTAACCAAGCCGTTTGCGGAATGGTCTTTAATGATTCAAATGGCACTCCTTTTTTCAAAAGTGCAATAATATCTCTCAAGGGTTGTTCTCCCATTCCATATACTAACACATCTGCTCCACTGCTTTCTAAAATGGTAGGCATCAGTTTATCCGACCAATAATCGTAATGCGTGACTCTTCTTAATGAGGCTTCAATTCCGCCTATCACCACCGGAACATCAGGATATATTTCTTTTAGTATTTTAGTATAAGTAATGGCTGCATAATCAGGTCTAAAACCAGCTTCTCCTCCTGGGGTATACGAATCCGTCGACCGCTTTCTTTTAGAAGCAGTGTAATGGTTGACCATGGAATCCATGCAACCAGCTGTGACACCAAAAAAGTATTTTGGTTTACCGAATTTTTTAAAATCTCTTAAATCGTCTTGCCAATTTGGTTGTGGAATAATTCCAACTCTAAAACCTTCACTTTCAATTATTCTACCAATTACGGCAGGACCAAAAGAAGGGTGATCCACATATGCATCTCCAGAAACCAATACCACATCTAACTCGTCCCAACCATGTTGCTCAAGTTCTTTTTTGGTAATGGGTAACCAATCGGTAATAGGTCTACGATTCTGAATCATGGGGCAAAGGTACAACTAAATTTACCAATTCTTCAAAAAGCTATTATTTTGAAATGATGAGTTTTTTTGAATAGGGCTGTTCGTAACAAGGTTGTAATTTTACAAGGTAAACCCCATTACTCAAATTTGAAACATCCACCTTTCCATTAATAATTTGAGGGGCTTGGACAAATTCTCCCATTAAATTATAAATTTCGACAGTTGATATACCCATTGGGTCATTAACCATAAAGTAGTTACTGGCAGGGTTAGGAAAGATTTCAAAACTGTTTGTAAAGTTTTCAGATTCA
>CBDUKB010000135.1:0-8244 GCA_965367695.1 uncultured Putridiphycobacter sp. | reverse complement strand
ATGGATATATTTAAAAACATGAATATTTTAATTGTTGAAGATGAAATTGATTTGTTGGAATCAATGAAAAGTTTTTTTGTGGCTGAAGGCTTTAATGTAAAAACAGCATTGAATAAGTTTGATGCTGAAGATATGATAATCGACCATGATTTTAATTTTGCCATATTAGATATCGGACTTCCTGATGGCAATGGTCTTGATTTAATTAAAGTGATGAAAGCCAATCAAAAAGATTTGAATATTATTATTTTATCAGCTAAAAATTCTATAGATGATAAGTTGACTGGTTTAGATTTAGGAGCTGATGATTACATGACCAAGCCATTTCATATTTCGGAATTAAATTCAAGAATTAAAGCCATTCGTAGAAGGGTGAATGGCGCTGATAATAGTTTTTTGTTTTTTAATGAAATCAAAATTAATTTAGATGAACTGTCGGCAACAGTTAATAATATGGAATTAACACTAACTCATAAGGAGTTTGAATTGTTGGTTTACTTTATCAATAATCAAAGAAGGGTATTGTCGAAAGAAGCCATATCTAATCATTTATGGAATAATCAATCTGATTTGATGGGTAATTATGACCTCATTTATACCCACATAAAAAATTTGAGAAAAAAAATTGAAGGCTTGGGTGGTAGCAGTTATATTAAAAGTGTGTACGGCATGGGCTATAAATTTGTAAGTGAATGAAGCTTAATAAAAAAGTAACTTATATTCAGTTTATTATCACACTTATTGTCGTTCCATTGGCCGTTTTAATCATGTTTATAAGTTTCAAGTATTTTCTTGAAATAGAAATTGATAAAAAACTAATAAGCAACGAGAAAAAAATAAGTAATTTGATTAAAAACGGTTATTTATCTTTTAAAATTAGTCCTTTTGCCGGATATAGCATAGTTTCTGAATCGCTGCCCAATTCACAAAATTTTGAAAACGAAGTATTGTATGATTCTATTTTAAAAGAAAAACATTTATTTCGTAGTCTCACCACCATTAAGAACATTGATGGGACTAATTATTCAATTTATGTAAAACATTCAATGGTAGAAACAAAGTATTTAATTTACGTGATGTTAATGACAATTCTTGTGTTTTTAATATTTACTACCCTCATTTTTCAAACATTATTTTGGAAGATCCAAAGTAAAATCTGGAAACCATTTTATAGTAGTATAGAAAAGTTAAAGAAGTTTTCTTTAGGAGATGATACCATACCAGTTTTTGAAATTTCAGATATCAATGAGTTTAATGCATTAAATGAAGAACTGACTTTTATGACAAATAAAATAAAGGCCGATTATTTAAGTTTAAAGGAGTATTCTGAAAATGCAGCGCATGAAACCCAAACACCTTTAGCCATCATTCAGCTGGAATTAGAAGAAATTATGCAAGCTGAAATGTCAGAGGAAATTAGTAAAAGAATTTATAAAGTGTATCAATCTTCGAATAAACTTTCATTGCTAACTGAGAAATTATTATTGCTAACTAAAATAGAAAATTTTGAATTCAATAAATTAAAAGAAATAAATTTCACTGAACTTTTATTGGCTGAACTCGAAAAACTAGACCTCTTACTTAAGGAAAAAAACATTACCATTTCTGTACAAATTAAAAATGATTTTTTTCATAAAACAGATGCCTATTTAGCATCAATTCTCATTGATAATTTGCTCTCTAATGCCATTAAACACAATTATAAAAATGGTGAAATATCAGTGCAATCCAATATTAATTTTTTAACCATTAAAAACACTTTTTCTTCGAGTGTAAATATTGATGAAATATTTAATCGTTTTTATAAAAACAATTTGAATTCTGATTCCCTGGGATTAGGACTTTCAATCACTAAAAGAATTGTCGATCTTTCTAATTTATCCATTACCGCTTTATCTGATAAAAATGAAATGACTTTTACTATCTCAAAAGCTGTATTACCTAAAAAGCTTGTATAAATAATTCTTTATAAAAAAGATGCTTTTATACTTGGTGATCTGAGGGGAAGTTTGTTATATAATTCACGTTATTTTATAATAAATACAGATTTACAACAGTTTTCAAACAGATTTACTTCAGATTGAATGATTAACATTACATATTGTTAGAAAATACTATTCGATAAATTATCATATTATTAGGTTTTCAAATAATAAATAGAATGATTTAAGAAAGCTGTCCAAAACGTTGGTCAGCTTTTTTATTTATCAAAATATTTTCTCTTTTATACTACCATTCAATCCATGGTTTGTGGCAAAATAAACAGATAATTGAAGTTTAGCACAGAATTACTACAGATTGTATTCAGATTTAGCACAGAATCGTTTTGAATATTTGTGTGTAGCTATGAAGCATTAACTATTAATTAAAAACTAAACTAAAACATCAAGTTGAATCTACTTTATTGCTCAAATCTTAATCTATAAATAAAACTAATATGAAAAAAATTTACACTTTTATGGCAAAATCATTCACATTGATTGGTTTTACCTTATCATTAACTAATGCTTCGGCTCAGTATTGCAGCGCGGGTCCTTCGAGTACGGCTGATTCAAATATTGAATCCTTGACATTAGTTGGAAACTCTTCAACACTTTCCTACACAGGTTGTCCTGGTGTTACGAATTTACAAAATTTAACAGCTTCTCATAGTACTGATTTAGAAAGAGGGAATACTTATTCAGTAGATGTGATATTTGGAACTTGTGGTGGGAATTATACAGGTTATGGTAAAGTTTGGTTGGATTTTAATGGAGATGGTGACTTTGATGATGCTGGAGAAGAATTAGGTGCAACAGCTGTTCCTAATACCTCAATTCCATTATCTACAACATATACCTTTACTGTTCCAGTAACAGCAACTATCGGTCAAACAAGAATGAGAGCAATGCAAAGAGAAAGTGGAAGTGCAGCAACTACTACGCCTTGTGCTACTTTTATTTGGGGATCAGCAACAGATTTTAGCATCAACATCATTGATTGTTCAGCTGGGCCAAGTTACAGTACAATAGCTGCCACAAGCTGTGGATATTATACTGCACCAAGTGGAGCTGTTTATCATGATGCTGGTACTTATAGCGATACCATTGTAAATTACTTAGGTTGTGACAGTGTTATCACTATTAATTTAAGTACTGGTAATACTTATACAACTATTAATCCAGTAGTGTGTGGAACTTATACGACTCCTTCAGGTAACAATAGTTATGGTCAAAGTGGGGTATACCAAGATACAATTCCTAATGTGGCAGGTTGTGATAGTGTAATCACTATTAATTTAACAAATAACAATTCTGTGAATGCATTTGCTACTTCAGCTTGTAATGTTTACACCTCACCAAGTGGAATTATACATACGCAAAGTGGGACCTTTAACGATACGATTGTAAATAGTGTAGGTTGTGATAGTATCATGACTATTTCATTAACCATGTACTTTAATAATAGTGTAACTATTTTTGTGACTACTTGTGGTGGATCTTATACTTCAAACGCAGGTAACACTTATACGCAGTCGGGACTCTTTACAGAAATGTTTTCATCTGTGAATGGATGTGACAGTATTTTATACATTGACTTACAAATTGCAGAAGGAAATAATCAAAATATTCCGGTAGCAGCTTGTGATGAATGGACTGCACCAGATGGAACAGTATTAACAGCTAATGGAACACATGTGGAATCATTTACTGGCTATACTGGATGTGATAGTGTAATTACTTACCAAGTAACTATTAATACGGTTAATACAGGTGTTACAATGGTTGATCAATTAACGATTTCTGCAAACGAAACAGGAGCATCATACCAATGGATTGATTGCAACAATGGCAATGCGCCAATCGCAGGTGAAACGAATCAAACCTATGCTGCCACAGTAAATGGCGATTATGCTTGTGAAGTAACTAAAAACAGCTGTACTAAAACCACACAATGTGTAAGAATTGGTTCTTTAGGATTTGAAAATGCAACAACTTTATTCAATATCTATCCGAACCCATCAAATGGTCTATTTAATATTGAATTAAATGAAGTGGTAGAAAACACGGTTGTAAAAATTTCTAATGTTGCTGGTCAAGTTATATACACTGGGAATATCAACCAAACTAAAAATACGATTTCATTGTCTGATGTTGAAGCTGGCATCTATTATATTCAAATTGCTAATAAGAATGGAAGCACAATTAAATCTTTAGTCATAGAATAAATAATTACATATAGTTTGATTTTAGAGCGGGATTTGCGAAAGTAAGTCCCGTTTTTTGCTTAAAAATAAGCGTCAAGGATTTGAAAATAAAAAGCAAAATGCTTTGCATTAGACTTTGTCTAAGTAATAAAATAAATTAAAATGCTTAGCTTTAAAAATTTGGTTTTTTAGCATTAACACCTTGCTTTAACCCCGACTCACCTTGTGTTTTTTATGATTGCTATCAGTTAATATAATCTTAAATGATTTTAAAATGTTCACTATTATTTCTTATATTCGTCGCAAAATTAGCCTATTCTATGGTTTTTACATTAAGTAATCCTTAGATTCACACATTAGCCAAATTTAAAGAGATGCTTTTTAATTCCATTACTTTCATTTTTTTTCTAATGATTGTTTTTACTTTATATTGGTTACCAATTAGTAAAAATAGAAAACATCAAAATGTCGTTTTATTAATTGCTAGCTATGTGTTTTATGGTTGGTGGGATTATCGCTTCTTATCTTTAATTGTATTTTCATCCATACTCGATTTTATTCTTTCTAAATCAATTGATAAATAAGAGCATAAAAGAAAAAGAAAAACGTACTTATTCCTCAGCTTGTTTTTTAATCTGGGATTGTTGTTTGTTTTTAAATATTTTAACTTCTTCATTGATTCTTTTTTAAGTTCATTCTCCATTGAAAATTCAGGTCCATTCTTTCAAATAGCGCTTCCAGTTGGAATTAGTTTTTATACATTTCAAACTTTGAGTTATTCAATTGATGTTTATCAAAAGAAGTTGGCCCCAACAAAAAACATATTGAATTTTTTAACTTTTGTAAGTTTTTTTCCACAGCTGGTAGCTGGTCCGATCGAAAGAGCAAGAAACTTTTTACCACAAATAGAATTTGCAAGAAAATTTAATTATACAAATGCCGTACTTGGCTGTCGATTTATACTATACGGCTTCTTTAAAAAGGTTGTGATTGCCGATAATTTAGCTGAAATTGTTAACATTATTTACGAGGTTGATGCACCATATTCAGGTCTGATGAACTTGCTTGGTGTCTCCTTATTTGCTATACAAATTTATTGTGATTTTTCTGGTTATTCCGATATTGCGATCGGAACAGCAAAGTTGTTTAATATCAACTTAATGACAAATTTCAGGAGGCCTTATTTTTCTAAGTCTTTGACTGAGTTTTGGGGGCGTTGGCACATTTCATTGTCTACTTGGTTTCGAGATTATTTGTATATTCCATTAGGAGGGAATAGGTTATCAAATTCCAAAACCTTGAGAAATTTATTTTTGACATTTCTGATTTCGGGGTTATGGCATGGTGCCAATTGGACTTTCGTGATATGGGGCGCAATTCATGGGGTATTTATCGTCATAGAAAAGTTAACTGCTAATAAACAAACGGGTAAAAAAGGCTTTGGCTATTTCGTTACCTTCACCATTGTATTATTGTCATGGGTATTTTTTAGAGCGGAATCATTACCCTATGCTTTAAACTATTTAAGAAATATGTTCGACTTTTCAACCAGTTTTGTTACCCAATTAAATGGTTTATTTGCAGCTCATTCAGAAATTACTATCGGCCATTTTTTAATTATGATGAGTTTAGCTTTTGCTTTTATTGTTTTTGAATGGTTTGTGGAAAAAGGAAAATTAATTGAGACATTTAATAATTACAAGGTGGTTCGAGTTACCTCTTATTTAATCGTATTAAATCTAATCTTGCTCTTTGGGTATTATAGGAGTGCTTCTGAATTTATTTATTTTCAATTTTAATGATGAAAAAGTTTTTATATCAATTGTTAATAGTAGGGATCATTTTCTTGCTCAACCTCTTGATACTTGATTTTTGGTTTACAGCTGAATTTAAAGAAGGAAAAACAAATAAGACACAGTGGTTATACAAGAAGAAAAATGAGCATTTTGATTTGGCAATAATTGGCAGTTCTCGTGCTTGGTGGAACATAGATTTAAATAAAATAAATGAGTCCCTTCAATTGAATTGTATTAGTTTGGCAAATAATCATTTTACATATAGTGAAATGTTACTTCGTTTAAAGCAATTTTATCAGAATGGAAATTCAATCGACCAATTATTGATGCAAACAGAATATTATGAGTTTTTTAAAAATGATAAGAAACTATCCATTTCTGCTTATGATAATATACCTTTTCTAGATGATTCAATCACCTATAATCATTTAAAAGAAAAGTCATTTGAATGGGTTAAATTAAAATATGTTCCCTTTTGGAGGTATGCGGAATATAATAGGCAATGGGGAGTAGAAGAGTTTTTAATTAGTAAGCTTGGTATTCGAAATACTATTTTCGATAGTACAGGCTCCTTTTTTAGCAATGACAAGTTTTATGGAAAAGACAGCATTGAATTTGGCGCAGCTGAAACCAATCAACCCAATCAAGATTTTAAAGAGTTAATTAAATTTTGTAATAATAAAAATATTAAAGTATTGATTTATACTGCGCCTATTTATCATGCAATCATTGATCCTAAAAGCCAAGAAGACTTAAGAAGACAGTTGGCTTCCATGAATATTGCGTATCGAGACTTTACACATTTGTATACTGACAGTACAAAATTTAATGACAATACACATTTAAGCATCAAGGGTGGACAGGCGTTTACCAACGTCATCATTGAATACTTAAAGAAATAAACAAAAAGGAGTGCCATTCTTTGATTAGATTTGAAAGCAGCATAAGCTATTAAAATCACTTTTTGTTTATTGCTAACTTGATTAAAAAATGACATTAGAAAATTCAATAATAAATTCCATTTTAGTAAAAAATTTTGAAGGGAAAGAAATTGATTTAATGGATGTTTATGCAGGTAAAAATTTACTCATTATTATCTATAACAACCAATGTTTAGGATGTACGGGTAGAGCCATTCCATTGGCTTATCAATTTCAAAAAGACTATCATAAGCTCCAAGTTATTGGTATTCATACTATCTTTAATTCACTTCAAGTGACAGAAAATGATATTAAAAGTATTTTTACCATTGATGAACTTCCATTTCCCATTCTTTTAGATGAGGGACATAAAGTATTTGATCAATTTCATGCAGCAGGAACTCCCCAATGGTTACTGATTGATGAGTATGGTCGACTCATTCGTTCCATTTTTGGTTCTCAAGATGGTTCACGAAATCGGTTAATGTATGCACTTGAACAAATGGAAGTAAAATAACTGATGCTTTTGTTTAAATAAAAGTTAGTTAGGGTTCTCTACTTTTAACAACTCCAATGCTTGGTCAGTATAAAACCCATTTTCAGCCACTATGTCCAGTAATACTTGATTAGCAACTTGATTTTTATTTAATCGAATCAATGTTTTGGCTTTATACCATTGGGCTTCTTCTTTAAAAGGACCCGTATTCAAGTCTAATATGGCATCAAATCCAGCCAAAGCCTTTTCGTAGTCACCTAAGTTAAAATAACACAATCCACCATAAAACATGGCGTTTAAATCATTTTTATACTGTTCGGTAATAATGTTTAACCTTTTCAATGCATATTTATACTTGTTTTTCGAAAAGAAATACATGGTTTCCTCTAAATAATCTAAATAGGGTACTGCTTTGGTTTCAGCTACTAACTCAGGGCTGTTTTTTACTTCTGCTGATTCAAAAGCTGCACTTACTCCGCTGAGTTTATACGTTGTTTTTTGAACGATTTTTTCTCTATTTTCATAAGCTGAGTAATCTAAAACCGCTAAATTGTAAAAGAATATATAGGGGTAAATTTTTTGTTTAAATAGTTTTTTAGCGACTACTTTTGGTTGTGGTTCATTTACCAAATCGGGATCAATTTTAATGTTAATTTTTTCATCAATACTAACAGGCTTCACTGTTTTTACATAAGTATTATTATCATTAAATTGATTGATTACTTCTTTACTTTTTATCTGTTGATTGGGGTGAATTTCAGCCAAAGTATCAATATTCATTGGCAGCATTTCCAACTGATTGTTGATGTTTTCATACCCCTCGTTTTTTTCTATTAAGGTCAAGCT
>CBDUKB010000134.1:0-8245 GCA_965367695.1 uncultured Putridiphycobacter sp. | reverse complement strand
TTATCAATTTTTATGAGCTGTTTAAAACTGTTGTTATATTCAATTATTTTATAAGCTTCGTTGGCAGTGAAAATAGCTTCATGACTGTTATAGAATAAATTACCATACTTTTCTTTTTGTATTCTCAACAAGGATAGTTGCTTGTACGTATCTATCCCATATTTAATAGATTTGGCAACGACTGCTTCGGATAGGTTTTTTCTGTCGATAAAATCATCCACGCCATCATGACCATCTAAATCATGGATCCTGGCCCGGGTACCAATTAAAATAATTGGAATATGATCTTTAATACCTTTTAACTCTGCCAAAAAATCCTTACCAATCCCATCTCCTAAATGAGAATCTAAAAAGCAGATGTCAACCTCTAAGCTTTTAAAATAATCCACACCCAATTCGTAAGTATTTGCCCAATGCGTTTCAATTTCCCATTCAGCTTGTGCTTCAAGGCAATCAAGCAATGCCAAATAATCACCTTTTCTTTCTTCTATTACCAAGGCAGTTAATTTATCTTTCATACCTAATTCATCTATTTTTTTGATTCAAGCTTTAATTGAAATGCAAAATACATAATTCACACACAAGAAATGAGGATTGATTTAACTTTTTAATGATTGAACGCATTGTTGAAAATTATCTCATCATTTAAAATAAGTGGGCAAAAATTACACATAATAAATAGGGTTTTATCTGTGTTTTTTTTGTAACAACCTGAAAAACAATTGGTAGTCTTGTCGGCATTTTATTTGATTAAACTTTACTGAAAAAAAGAATAATCATAAAAATATAATTAACATGAAAAGTAATACAAGTAAAATTATTTTAGCAGCAGGTGCGGGAATTGCTGTAGGAGTTCTTGCAGGCATTTTATTTGCTCCAGCAAAAGGATCAGAAACAAGAACGGCTTTGAAGGGAAAAGCTGAAGAAATTAAAGATCAAATGAATAGTAAGGTGCATTCAATCGATCCGGAAGGAATTTTAGCATCATTAAAAGCGAGAGTCGAAGATGGTCTTGAAACAGGTAAGGATGAAATAAAGGATAAATTATGGGCCGAATTACAAGCATTAGAAAACGCAATTGAAAACGCATAATAATGGGATTCACAGAAAAAATAAAAAATATTCTCAATAAATTTGAAAACTATGCCACTTCAAAAATTGAATCGGCAAGACTTGAAACGGTTGAAAAAACAATCAACATTTCTGCTTCGGTTTTAAGCTGGTTTATTATTATATTAGTTGGAACTTTTTGTCTAGGATTGCTCACCTTTTTTTGCATACTATTATTAGCAACTTTTACTGGTGATTATTTAAGTGCCACAGGAATTGTTTTCGGGTTTTATTTAATCCTCTTCTTTTTGTTGATTGTTTTATATAATAAGTTGTTATTAAGACCAATAAAAAATGTTTTGTTTGGAATCTATTTGGCTGCTTACGAAAAAAAATAAATGATGGATAATATTGAAAAATTTCAAGTAATTAAAAAAATCAACAATATTAAAATGAAGTTGAATCGGGCACAGGTGGAAGAAATATTTACTTTGAGTGAACAAAATGAAAATAGGTTCCATAAAATGGAACAGTTTGTAAGGTTCGGACAAGTTGGATATCGTATTTATAAAAACCTATTTAAAATTTTAAAACACAAAAAAGTATGATTACAACTCGACTGTATAGAACCTTCATTTTAACCTGTATTATTATATTAATAATCTACTTTGCAAGTACGGTAGTGATGCCTATTATTTTTAGTGCCTTTTGTGCTATGTTCGTACATCCCTTGGTTAAAAAGTTTGAAAACATTGGGGTTCCATTGGTTCTTTCATCATTTATTGTGGTTTTATTACTGGCTACTATTTTAGGCGTGATTATGGCTTTTTTTGTAATAAATGGTACTGAAATAGCAACGGAATTACCCACCATGGGGGTGAAAGAAGTGCTGAGTAATCCAGTTTCTGCAATTGATGAAAAAGTGGATTTAAATTTAAATAATTTTCAACATCAAATAGTAAGTGTTGTTGAATCAGCAAAAGGTAAATTATTATCATTTATCCCAGAAACAATCATCAATATTAACAATGCACTCATTTTTATCATTTCTTGTCCTATTTATATATTTTTCATGCTAATTACCCGGTCTTCAATCAGGTCGTTTTATTATACTAGCTTTAAACAACCCAAACAAAAAATGGCCAATGATATTTTAACAGAAATAGAAACACTGTACATTAAATACTTAAAAGGGTTAGGCTATGTGATGTTAATTGTAGCTTTTTTAACCGGACTGGGTCTTTATCTCTTAGGTATAAAATACGCTATCTTTATCGGTATTCTGACCGGTTTTTTAACTTTGATTCCCTACATTGGGGTCATCATTAGTGCTACTATCCCTGTTGTTATTGCCTTACTTACTATGGATAGTATTTGGTATGCGGTGGGGGTCATAGGGATATTTATTTTTGTACAATTTTTAGAAGGCAATATTATTACCCCTAAAATTATGGGCAATCAAGTTGATGTAAATCCCTTGATGGTAATTATAGGAATTGTTATTTTTGGGTCCATTGGTGGAATCGTTGGCATGATTTTAACCATCCCAATATTGGCTTTATTAAAAATAATTGCCAAACATATTCCTGGGTGGAAACCCTTGGAAAACCTTTTATCAGTTTAATTAAACCAATAAAAAGAATGAAAAAAGAGAAAAAAATAAAACAAATATTAATCGTTGATGACGAAGTAGATATTTGTTATTTAATAAAAAGTATACTAAAACGAAAATCAACTGCACATATTGATATTTGTAATTCTGTGGCAGATGCATCCATAAAACTTAAAGAATTACATTATGATTTGGCTTTTTTCGATATGCGATTAAATGACGGTTCAGGAGAAGAACTGATTAACATGGTACACAAAGAAGGTGAACCCAAGCCATATATTGCAGTCATCAGTGCTTACACTTCAGAAGCTGATATGAATAAGCTAACTTCTCTGCATATTAATGAATTCATTCCGAAGCCACTTTCAAGTGAAAAAATAATTAATTGTTATCTTGCTGCCACCGCTTAATTAGTTATTTTAGTCTAATTAAAAATTAACCCTACCATGTCTAAAATTCTTGTAATAGATGACAATCATGATGTATGCTTGTTATTGAAAAGATTTCTAACTAAAAATAAATTCGAAGTTGATGTTGCTCATACCGGAAAAGCAGGGTTAGCCTTGTTAAAAAAAACAGCTTTTGATGTAGTGTTGTGCGACTTTAGGCTACCAGATCGTGATGGTTTGGAAATGATACAATCAATTAAAATTCTCAGTCCCAATGTTGAAATAATTATTATTACGGGTTATTCTGAAGTTAAAATGGCTGTTAAGGTAATGAAAAGAGGGGCATTTGAATATGTAACCAAACCCATTCATCCTAGCGAAATATTGCACACGGTGAAACAAGCTATATTAAAAAAAGATGCAGGAAATAAGGTCGACGCTGCTAAAGATTCGATTAGCTCAAACAAAAAAAAACCAGCTAAAACTAATGTAGCAGATTATGTAAAAGGATCAGGTGTACGGGCAAAGCAATTAGAAAAATTGATTGACTTGGTTGCTCCAACTGACATGACAGTGGTAATTGAAGGTGAAAGTGGCACGGGTAAAGAGGTCGCAGCGCAACGCATTCATGCAGGTAGTACAAGAGCCACAAAACCCATGATTGCTGTTGATTGTGGAGCCTTGCCTAAAGAATTGGCGGGGAGTGTACTTTTTGGACATTTGAAAGGTTCCTTTACAGGTGCTTTAACAGATCAAATTGGCCACTTTGAAGCCGCTAATTCAGGCACACTATTCCTTGACGAAATCGGGAATTTAAGCTATGAAAATCAAATTAAAATGTTGCGTGTTTTGCAAGAAAGAAAAATTCAAAGAATTGGCGATACCAAAGAAAAGAATATAGATGTCCGCGTCATTGTTGCAACAAACGATAACCTCAAAGATAAAGTTGAAAAAGGAGAATTTAGAGAAGACTTATATTACCGACTGAATGAGTTTAATATTCAATTGGCTAGTTTAAGAGAAAGAAAAGATGACCTTGAAGAATTAGCCATGTTTTTATTAAAGAAGTCTTGTCAAGAACTGGATAAGGATGCTTTAAAAATAGATTCAAAGGTATTGGAGGCCTTTAAAAATTACCCTTGGCCAGGAAATATACGAGAGCTTAAAAACGTTTTAAAAAGAGCAGCATTGGTTTGTGAAGACGCAAAAATCACCTTGGAAAACATTCCTGTTGAGATTCAGACGCCTACATTAAACCATAGTTTAAAAGATATTGATGAAGATTTTACTGATTTAAAATCTGTGGTTGAATTTGCTGAAAAAAAAGCCATTCTCAAGGCTTTAAAATCAACCGGATTCAACAAAAGCAAAACTGCCATCTTGTTGAAAGTCGACCGTAAAACGCTTTACAATAAAATGAAAGCATACCAAATTCAATTGCCTGCATAAGTTCTTCGTGAAAGGAATGCACAATATGGGGTGATTCTTCCTCAAAAGATGTAATGATAAGAATGGTTTTTAAAGTTAAACTGCTTCATGTCAGTGTTCTAATTTGGGTGGCACCATGTGTGCATTTATCATATCAAACGAAAAAACAAAAGATATGAAAACTACAAAATTAATTTTAGCATTAGGTTTAATGACAACAATTGGCTTGTCATCTTGTAATAAATATGATGATGGTCCTGCTTTTTCTTTGCAAAGTAAAAAAGCAAGAGTTGCAAATACTTGGGTAATTGCCCAGGCATACAATGATGGTGAAGATGTAACTGACAGTTATGACGAATATACATTAATTACGAGTAAAGATGGAAATGCGGAATTAAAGGCCGTTTATTCTTTCGGTAATTTCACTTTTAATTATGAAACTAATGGAACTTGGAAATTCGAAGACAGTGAAAAAACTTTGGTCTTAGACTTTGAAGATAATGACGCCGATAGATCATACCAAATCTTAAGATTGAAAGATGATGAAATGTGGCTAAGGGAAGAAGGAGGAGAAGATGAGCTTCACCTTGTTTCGAAATAATATACCTCAACTACTTATTCAAAATCAGCCATTCATTGAGTGGCTGATTTTTTTTATTTTAAAATGATCCGTTTATTAAGTAGTAGGTATAAATATGATTGAAAGCAAAGGTAGGTTTGCTAGTAAACAAGGTTCATTGAAACCCATTTTTCTAGCTATTTTAATTGAAACTTGCACTTGGGAGTAAGTTGCTTAATTCGATTATCTTAATTATTAAGACAATAGAACAATATATACCATTGAAAAAACAGAAATGATAATCCATAAAATACTTGCAAAAGCAAAGGGTTTTAAACCAGTTGATTTTATTTCTTTTACCGAGAGGGTGCTCCCAACTAAGAACAGTGTAAGAATCAATAATCTTTTCGCCGACAAGACAATAATACTGGCGGCTTCAAGGGGTAAAATGTGGTAACTATTGACTATACTTGCCAGAATAAATAAGCCGATAAAATAGGGAATCTTAATTTTTTCACCTTTTGTTTTAAAATAAAACATGGAGAATATCGACAAAGGAATTATCCATAAAGTTCTTGATAATTTTACGGTAGTGGCTATGCGTAAAGCTTCTTCTCCATAAGTCATAGCAGCACCGACCACCGAACTGGTATCATGAATTGCTACAGCACACCACAATCCAAATTGTTGTTCCGTCAAAGCAAAGAAATGACCAATGGAAGGGAAGATAAAAAGCGCTACAGAGTTTAACAAAAATACAATGCCTAAAGAAATACTGATGGTTTTGCTGTCTGCTTTAATCACAGGAGAAATCGCAGCAATGGCACTTCCACCACAAATAGCTGTACCAGTTGTGATTAAATAACCCAGCTTTAAGTCTAGTTTCAGTACTTTAATCAATATTAATCCAGCGACAACTGTTAGTAAAATGGAAATCAAGGTCAAATTAAAACCATCTTTACTGGTAGCGATTGTTTCTTGTATGTACATACCAAATCCCAAGCCTACTACCGATATTTTTAATAAATAATGAATGGCTTTTTTACTACTTTCTTGAAAGGGGTTTTGAAATATTAAAGTGTAGAAAAAACCAAGTAATAAGGCTGTTGGACTATTGAAATAACCCAGAAGTGATAAAACAATAATTGATAAAAATAATAATTTCGATAGCTTTTCTTTCATTTCAGCTTATTGCATAATGATACAAAAGTAAAAGGATAAAATAAAGAAGAGACTGTTTTAAATAAATTAAGTAATTGGAATGGTTTCCGACGAATATAGCTTAATTGCCATATAATACTTTTATTTTCATAAGTAATCGAAAAGCACTTAAGCTTCAGTTTTGTTAAAGTGAATGAGGAATGTACTTTCGGGAGATTTATCATAGCGTACCACACCATCAAGTTGTTCTGCAAGAATATAAATCAGCTCTAAACCTAATGTACCACTTTTAGCTGGTGAAATGTGTGAAGGTATGCCAGGACCACTGTCGCTGTAAATTAATTTAAAACTATCAGCTTCAGCTTCAATTTCAATTTTTATCCAATTCATTTCTGATTCATTAAAAGCATACTTGTAGGAATTGGTCAACATTTCGTTTAACATTAAACCTAATGGGGCCATGGTATTCATATTCAATAATAATGAATTGGAAATTTTGATGTGCTTTTGCGGCATTTTTGTGTTGTCTTCAAGAGTGTGTTCTACATAACTAATCAACTGGTCAAGGTATTCTTTCACATTCACATCAGTGAAGTTTCCATTCCCATAGAGTTTTTGGTGTATCAAGGCCATTGATTGAATTCTTCCTTTACTTTCTTTTAATACAGATTTTGTTTCTTCATGCCCAGTATTATTACTCTGTAAATTCATTAAACTCGACATAATTTGCATGTTGTTCTTAACACGGTGATGTATTTCTTTTAAAAGAATTTTAGTCGCATCCATATTTTTTTCAAGTAGACTGTTTTTATTGGCTATTTGACTGTGCGCTATTTTAATTCTTTTACTTAAAATTGAATTCCTTATAAATTGATTGAAAGACATGGCGATAAAAAGACACAATAAAGCATACCAAGTGTACATTAAAAGCGCCAGCGTATGACTTGTTTTAGGTTCTTCCTTATAGGCTGTTCCAATTTTTAAAGTTAACCCATGAAAGTTTAAAGTTGAATATATAAACCGGGTATCCTGTTTGATGTAATTTTTATAAGAATCAGGGTCCCTTGAAGTATTATATATTTTTGACCCATCAAATACTGCTTCACTCGTTATATTGATTGTATCTCCAATGATAAACGTGTTAAAAAAGGGGTAATTCTGTTGTTCTTTTTTTGGATTTCTCAACAAGTATTTTACATCTAATACACAGGCAATGTATCCAATTCGATCATGATTGCTGTTTTTTACTGAAAAATTGAATGGAAAGGCTGCCCAACCTTCCACTAAATTAATTGGATTCAGTAACTTGACACTGTCGGTGTACATTAATTGTTTTAAAATTTGAATTTGTTTATTGGTTCTGATGTTTTCGAGTACCAACCCTTTTAAGCCAAAGGGGTCAATTTCATAAGGTGTGACCACATACCTAAAAACTTGATTGGTATCCAACCAAGAAACGACAATGGAATCTTTAAAGCCTATTTCACTAATTAAATCACCTACAAACATTTGTAATTGCTTCTCAGCAGGAAATTCGTTTGCATTTTCAAAAAAAGCTCGAATTGCTGAAACCATAGTAACATAAACCGTAATACTTGTTTTTGTTCTAAGCACGGTCTCTTCATGCATGTTAATCAATGCTGTTTCTTGGCTTTTAGTTATTGAGTCTTGATGTCTGTTTAAAATGATTTGCAATAAAAACACCCCACAAATCAAAATGAAAAAGAGTACAAATTGGTATTTAAATTTTTTAATCATTTATCCGAAACTTTTGTCTTTTTAAAAACTGACTAATTCCTATAAGTGTTGGTTTCAATGTCGTATAAAATGGATAACGAATTAAAATGAGACTAGGTTTACAACCAAAAGTATATAATTAGAATCTTAACACCTAAGGTATTGGTGAAAAAATAGTGGGTAAAATGAAAAAAAAATATTTGGATAAAATTTCAGTAAGTATGTGAAAGGACTTATATATTCAGTCAATTACTTTTTCATTTAGTATTTTTATTAAATCAAAAAGTGTTTGTTGTAACCCTCGAAGAT
>CBDUKB010000133.1:0-8266 GCA_965367695.1 uncultured Putridiphycobacter sp. | reverse complement strand
GTTTCAATTCCAATTCAGCGACTTTTTTGTTCACCCCCTCTTTTCTTGTTTTTACTTGATTTTTTATCGCTTTTAAAGTCCGGTCAATGGTTTCAATTTGATTGGCAATATTGGTTTCTAAAATTTTTAATCCTTCATTTTCGGTTGTCATTTTGTAAGAAGCATCTTCTTCTTCTTCCAATAATTTATAGAGTTTTTCAAGTTGTCCTTCTAACAAAGGTTGAAACCTGGTGCCTGCTAATGAAGGAATGAGGTTATAAACGCTCACCCTGTCTTTTGAATTAATACCTGAAGAAAGGCTGTTGATGGTTTCAAATTCCAAATCGGCTAGTAAGGCTTCATTTCTCAATTCATCTATTTGATCAATTAAATTGTCCTTATACAAGGCAGGATTGTTATTTTTAGAAATATTTGTAAATGACTGTATATTATCCTCTGAATACTTCAAACTATTGTAAACAGTATCTAATTGTTCGTCGATAAATGTGAGGATGCTTTCAGAACTTTTACTTTTCTTTTCTAAATCGTAGGCAAAAAATGTTTCCACTATTTCGCTGACCATTTCTCTGGCTAAAACATTGTTATTACTTCGGAAAGAAATTTTAATGGTATTGGCTTCTGCATTTTCAATATTAACAATCAAGGATTGAATGAGTTCATTAGTTAAGGCTTTGTAATTATTGATCTTAAAGTATAAATCATCTTTGTCTAAATCTACAGCAAATTTATCTGGATCATTAATTTTAAAAACAAATTTGAAATATTCGTTATCAACCAACAAGTCGTGCTGTACAGGAATTAAAATTTGGTTTTGATTGACTTGAAATGATAAATGCAATCCGTTTTCTTGTTCAATGACGTAAATGGGCACATTGACCAAAGAAGAATCCTTTAATTCATAAAAAATGAGGTGATAAGGACTTTGTTTAAATTTTTCTTCAGTTAAAACTTCCCCTTCAGAAAAATAAGAAATTTTCAAATTCAAATTCATCAACACTTTTTCCAATAAAAAAGGAGACCTTAATAATTCCACATCTGCGGAGAGGTTATTTTCGGTACTAAAGTCTTTGAATTCTAGAATTCTTTGTCCTTCATCTTTTAAGGAACGTTGAATAATGGCTTTTGATTCGTAAACAGGTTTTGTATAGCGCAAATAAATAAAAGCCCCACCAATTCCAATAATAATAAATAAGAGCAACCAAACCCAGTTTTTTCTGAAAACTGTTTTTAAAATGTCAATATCAATCTCTCTATTGAAAGATGAAACTTCATTTTCGTTAAATGGTTGCAAATTGCTCATAGGCTATTTCAATAGTTGCAGTACCGAAACCACAATCAATAAACTTGACAAGATTGAAACTACAGGGGCAATTTGGGCTAATATTTCTTTACCTAATTCAGGCACTGGTTCAATGTAAATATAATCTCCATTTTGCACAATTAAATCAACATATTTCAAACCATCTACGGTTGCCAAGTCGATTAAATATACCAATCTTTTTCCTTCTACATCCCCGATTAATTTAATTTTCTTTGCACGTCCCCTATCCGAAACCCCACCTGCCAAAGCAATGGCTTCCATCAAAGTGGTGTTGTTATTTAAC
This sequence comes from uncultured Putridiphycobacter sp., assembly GCA_965367695.1. Classification (GTDB taxonomy): domain Bacteria; phylum Bacteroidota; class Bacteroidia; order Flavobacteriales_D; family Crocinitomicaceae; genus Putridiphycobacter. Next base: position 6,662 of record CBDUKB010000133.1, on the reverse strand, counting down.
AAGTTAACCACAATGGCGTCTCCTCCACTTCCAGGGAAAACAAAAATTCTTTTATTGGTGATTGAAATTTGCACAAAGGGTTCAACATAGTAAGCTTTGTATTTTTCTTGTAAAAAGCTTTCGGCTTCCCTGATGGTTTTACCCACTATATTCACCATTTCTATATAAGGCAATTTCACCAAAGAATCGGCGTTAATTACATAAAACATACTGTTGGTAACACTCAATTGATTTCCTGCATTCCCCGAAGATTTTGCGTCCCCTGTTCCAGCTGAAACATCCAATACCCTGATTCCTTTATTGGTGTAAAATTTAAATTGAATGACATCATTCACTTTAATTTTATATTCGTTGTTAAAATTATTATTTTGCAATGAATCTAAGTCAGCAAATACATAATCCTTTGGCGTTTTCAACATTAAATCACTGTTAATTCCGCAACTCTGAATCCCAACTACGATTAATATTACGTAGAAAAAATTTATTTTTTTTATTCTAAACATTGTCCTTTTTTAGCAAATCCAAATATAGGCTTTCTATATTAAAGCAAAGGGTTTTAAAGTGAAATTTTTCTTTCACAAATTGCCATCCTTGCTGACTCATTCTTATTCTTAGGGTCTTGTCTTCAATTAACTTTAACAATTCCACTGCGTAATTTCCAACTTCAAATCCATCTACAATTAAGCCAGATTCTCCTTCTTTAATAATGTCTTTTACACCTCCAACATTGGTTGTAATAACAGGCACACCTGCAGCTTGGGCCTCAATTAAACTCACTGGTGTTCCTTCGTTTAGGCTAGTTAAGCAAACAATGTCTAGTCTAGCCAATGGCACTGAAACGTCTTTAATCCAAGAAGTAAAAGTAATGCGAAACTGTGGATACGATTTGGTAAGCTCCATTGCTTTCTCTTCTAATTCCTTCCTTAATTCTCCATCACCAATTACAAAAAAATGTAACTTTTCTTGCGTTTGCCCCCCAATTACATTTAGCACATTAAAGAATAATTCATGGTTTTTAATGGCCGTTAAACGACCAATGATGCCAATACATATTTCCTCTTCAATAATTTTATATGCTTTCGAAAATTCAGCACTTTTATTCGGCAAGTCTGTTTGAAACTTAGCCAAATCGAATCCCAAATTTACTACGCTTACTTTGTCGGCTTTGGCAATACGGTGATCATTTACCAATTCATTTTTTTGTGCTTCCGAAATGGCAATGATGGCGGTAGAACGTTTAGCCAAATACCTTTCAACGCTTTTATAGAGCATTGTTTTTACCTTACCAAAATAGGAATGAAATACGTGGCCATGAAAGGTGTGTACAATAACAGGGACTTTGAGATTTATGGCTGCTAATCTTCCAATCGCACCCGATTTTGAAGCGTGGGTATGCACAATATCAGGCTGGTATTCCTGCATAATTGCCTTGATGCTTTTGTAGGCAGCACGGTCTTTTTTCCAATTAATACTCCTTTGAAGTTCGGGAATAATTTGAGGATTTACACCATATTTTTTTGGAATAAATAAGGCATCTCCTTCTTGCGCTTCAGCTGTACCTCCTAATAATTTGGTCTCAAAATCATCATTGAGAAAAGCTGTTAAAAAAGTGACGTTATAGGTGGGCCCTCCTAGGTTAAATCGATTGATGATTCGAAGGATTTTTATTTTTTTTGTCATTGAAACCAATATATTGTTGCCACCAGTTTTGAAATACAATTAAGGTCCACACCAAGTAAATGCTATCTCCAACTGTACCTAATTTCCATTTATTTTGAAGGGTGCAAATATAATCATAATTAAATATATTTTGCTTTTTTATAAAAGCGGCCGAAAAGCATTCCTGCTCAAGGGCTTCACTCAGTTCTGCATTGAGCCATTCAAAAATGGGTATTTCAAATCCCTTTTTAGGTCGATTTAAAATGCTCGCTGGTAATTCTTCGGCAAAAGCATCCATTAAAATTTGCTTTCTTCCATTTTTATTTACTTTAAAAGCTGCGGGTAAACTATTTACATAATTGACTAATTCCTGGTCTAAAAAAGGGGTTCTCACTTCTAAAGCATGTTGCATGGACATGCGATCGACCTTGGTCAGCATATCGTTGGGTAAAAGCATGGCTTGATCGGCCATAAAAACGCCATTCAAGTCATTTTTAATATTGAATTTACTAAAGTCAATAAAAGTGTCTGTGCGCGACAATAACAATTGATTTTTTTCAGTTGTTGGTATCCATTTTAACCATTGTACATACCTTGTTTCTGGGCTCAGTTTTAAACCTGCTGAAAACTTTTGAAATTTCCTATTTAAATCATGCCACTTCCCTGCCCTGCCTTGCGGGAAAAAAGTTCCTATCGAAGCAATCCCTTTAATTAGGTATTTCAACATGGTATTGGTATTTCTTATTTTATACTCCGCTTCGTGTTTTCTGTATCCTCCAAACAATTCATCAGCGCCATCTCCACTTAAACAGACATCTACTTGGGTTTTGGCAAATTTGCTTAAAACATAAACTGCAAATGCTGATGAATCAGCAAAAGGTTGGTCGTTGGCGGCCAAAAAGTTTTTGAATTCTTTTTGAAAATCAGCTTTCCCTAACATCAATTTTTGATGATCTGATTGGATATGCTGGGCGACTTCAGTGGCAAAAGCAGATTCGTCGAAAAAAGGCACATCAAAACCAATTGAAAACGTTTTTAAATCGTTTTTATATTTTTTAGCAACCGCTGAAACGATAGAAGAATCAAGTCCTCCACTTAAAAACGTACCCAAAGGTACATCAGCAATCAATCTTTTAAATATTGCTGCTTCCACAAGTCTTTTTACTTCTTTTTTGGCGGTATTATAGTCGACTTGAAGTGGTTTAATAGCTTGAAGATTAAAATAACTTTCACTTTCTATTTGATTATTTTTAACCATACCAACTACAGCAGGAAGTATTTGTTTGGCATTTTTTAAAATGGTGTTTGGACTGGGAATGTAGGTAAATTCAAAAAGCGAATTAATTGCTTGCGGGTTTAATGTAGCATCAATATCGAATTGAAAAAAGGCTTGCAATTCAGAACTAAAAATAATTTGATTGGCATCTTCGTAAACATAAAGGGGTTTAATCCCCATGCGGTCCCTGCCAAAATAAAGTACATCCGCTTGCTTATCGTAAAGTAGAAAAGCAAAAAAACCATGAAAGCGCTTTACAGCATCCAATCCAAAATGAATAATCGCTTGTAATAATACTTCTGTATCGCTTTCAGATTTGAAAACTGTTGTTGCTGGGAGTTGTTTTTTTATTTCTTGGTAATTATATAGCTCTCCATTAAAAACAAGTATGTATCGTCCTGAACTTTCGGTCATGGGTTGGTTTCCATTTTCTGAAAGATCAATAATTGAGAGACGGGCATGTCCCAACCCTATATGTTGGTATACTTTTTGCCCTTGAGCATTTGGACCACGGTGAGCCAAAGACTTGACAGCCTTACCCAATTGAGTTTCGTTGGGTGAAGTATTGTTATTTTTTAACCAAATTCCGACTAATCCGCACAAAGTTTTTACTTTAGCGGTAAAGATAATTTATTTCAGAAAAGCCATGCGTTCAATCTTATTTTTTTTAATACTTCTTCCATTCACATTTGCAATTGGCCAACATGAAAACTTGCCAAATAATGCGGTTCAAAACTATTTGTCCAGTATTTCAAACCAACCTGGAATTGGGCAAGCAGCATTTACTTGTTATGTCGTTGACCTGGGCAACAATGAAGTGGTTGCAGCACAGCATGAAAATATGCGTATTCCTCCCGCCTCTACAATGAAATTAGTTACCACCGCTGCGGCATTAGAAATTTTAGGTCCCAATTATAAATTTAAAACCAAATTGGCTTATAGCGGTAAAATTAATCTCAAAACAAAAACATTAGAGGGCGACCTTTATATTATTGGGGGTGGTGATCCTACACTTGGCTCAAAATATTTTACCGAAGATGGTGAAGAAGGAGATTTTTTATTGGCTTGGGCCGATTCCATAAAAAAATTAGGGATTAACCATATTAATGGTCGGGTTGTGGCAGACGGTTCTGCTTATGCTTATCAAGGCAGTCCGAGTGGCTGGGTATGGGGAGACATGGGGAATTATTATGGGGCTGGGCCGAACGGGTTAACTATATATGACAACATGTTAAAATTATATTTCGACACCAAAGGAATTGGGTCGAATGCCAAGCTCACCTGTACAGTCCCTTATCTACCAGGTTTTTATTTGGGAGGTTCGGTAACAGCTGCAAAATCCTCCAGGGACAATGCATATGTATTTGGTGCCCCATATGGGTTAGACTGGTTTATTACAGGCAGTATTCCTTATAAAAGAAAAGACTTTATGGTAAAGGCTGCAAACCCAGACCCAGAATTGACTTTTACCCATGAATTTAATCAAGCGCTACAAGCAAAAGGAATTACAATAAAATATTTTCCTGAAACAGAAAGAAACTTATTAAAAGACAGCGCCTATGTGCACCCTAAGTTAAAGACCATTTTCACGCATGAATCTCCTGCATTGTTAAGCATTATTAATTTAACCAATTTATACAGCATTAATTTATTTGCCGAACATTTATTGTGTGAAATCGCAACTAAGAGAAAAGGAATTGGCAGTACCCATGATGGGGCCTTAATTGCAAAGGCATATTTTGCTTCAAAATTTGATTGTAGTGGACTAATCATGACCGACGGTAGTGGGCTTTCTCGTTCCAATGCCATGTCTGCTCATTTTTTGGTTAACCTATTGAAGCACATGAAAAATTCAAAGCAATTCAATAATAGTTTAGCCATTGCCGGTAAAAAAGGAACCATGAGCAGTATTGGGAGAAGAACCGCAGCCAGTGGAAGGGTGATTGGAAAAAGTGGTACCATGAGTAAAATTAAAGCCTATGCTGGCTATGTAAATAGTAGTTCAGGTAAAAAATTAGCTTACGCCATGATTATGAATAATTACGAGACCCCTACTTCGAAGGTTAAATCCTACTTTGAAAAATTAATGGTCCTAATGGCCACCTATTAATTATTTTAAATTCCGGAACACTTCTCCAAAGTCTTGCCAAAAGTCATCAAAAGCTAAAAAAGCATCTTCTAAAAACTGATGCGATTTGGGCCAATCTTTTTCATTATAAATATTCACCCCTTCTAACTCGCAATAAATGCGGGCAATGGTTTTAGAATTTGGGTGTTCAAATGATTTCAGCCAAGTTAAGGGATGCGGCATTTGCTCAGTCAACATCACTTTGAATTCTTCGAATTGTTCAAAATAAACCTCCCTTAGTCCAGCGTCTAAAAATTGGATATCGACACAAAATCGCACTACTTCCAAATTAGCTTCCATTCTAAAATAAAGGTGATTGATTTTGTTTGGGTAATTCATCCAATCAATGTTTCGTCCTTTCATTTTACCTGCAACTTTTAACCTTTCTGCTAAATCTTGCCAAAATCTTTTAGTTAAATCTTTTTTTTCGTCTTGTGTAAACATGCTGATTTTAATTAGGTAAAATGATGTGAAATGTCATAGTTATGCCATTTAATAATGGGTAAATTTATAAAGAAAAAAATAATAGCATATGAAAAATAAAGTAGAAATTAACAGGGGCGAAATTTTAATACATTTAAATGAAGCAAAAGCAGGTAAAGTAAGTTTCGAATCTTTGGGGTTAAAACCAGCCGATTTGATAGAAAATGACGGATTTGTTCGCTTAGTATTTAACATGGAAAACATCAGCGATCCTGCTTTTTACCAAGTACCTACCATAGAATTAAAATACGATAAAAACGTTGCAGAAACGCATTGGCAATGTGATTTTAATAGAAAAACTATTTTAGATAAATTTGATAACCATGGTAATTCAACAGTTATTTTATTAAATAGAAAAGAATTAGAAAACAATTGGCAACACCACGAGAACAAATTAGTGGTTCACGCAGAATTTCCTGAAGCCGTTCAATTTGATGGAACAGCATGTTTTATTAACCTGTTTAAATAAAAATAAAGGGTATAAAAAAAGGGCTTTGAAAATTTCAAAGCCCTTTTTTATTTCATAATTTTATTGTTTAATAATTTTCACTGTTCTACTTTCTCCACTCTTAAGATAAATCTGCAGAAAATAAAACCCTTTAGGACCAAGTATATCAATCATCAACTGATCAACATCTACAAAAATTTCAGGGTTCATCAATTGACCAAAGCTATTGAATAATTTGATTTTTAACACTTTGGAATATTCATTTAAACTAATTGAAACTTGTCCCTGAGTAGGATTGGGAAATACGGTTATTTTTGAGTCTGGTGCAGATAATTTGACAGCGGATAAATAGCAAGAATTACTGCAGTTTGTGCTAAACTGGACCCCGGCAGAAACATTTATCCAATTATAATACAAGTAAAGATTATCGTCAATGGTAATACAACTTAAAAAAGCATTGCCTTGGGTATTTAACAAAGTCATATCATCATTATTTCCATTTCTAATATTTAAACAAATAAGGTTATTATTCCTGCAATCTAATCTTTTTAAATTAGGATTTTGCGAGAAGTCCAACCCCCCTATTTCATTATCATTGCAATAAACAGTACTAATTCCAGGGTTTTGATAGAAAACCTATTGGAACAGAAAGATTCCGTTTCGATTGG
>CBDUKB010000132.1:0-8372 GCA_965367695.1 uncultured Putridiphycobacter sp. | reverse complement strand
TGTTATCGGGATTTTGATTGCGTTACAGATTAATAACTGGAATGAGCAAAGAAAAGACAGGACAAAAGAACTAATTGTACTCAAACAACTTCAAGAGGATTATCAAGCAAATCTCATACAACTAGAAGAAAAAATGGCAACAAGAGAAAAGATAATAATTTCAGCAGTTGCATTATTAGAAGCATTTGATTACCCACAGAGAGCTAATAGAGATAGTATTATAAAAAAAATTGCAATTATCGGTAATGACCCAACGTTTGACCCTATACAGAATGATTTAAACAGCGCTGAAAATATAAGATTGATTAGAAATGTAAAATTAAGTCGCTTACTATCCAACTGGTCATCAGATGTAGTTGCCGTAAAAGAGGTTGAGGACGTCTGGAGTAAAATAGTTTATAAACAATTTGATTTAACTGCATTAGAATTAGGTATTGGCAGGGATTTATCAAATAGTTTTATGAACGAACAAGACCATCTTTGGTTATTGGATAAAGATGCAAATTCGCTTAAAATTAAAATTGGTAAATCAAAATTAGGAGCTACACTAAATGAAATATTGACCAATAAAAATTTGGAAGGTGTTATAGGGAATGCTATTACTATAAACAAGTCAGCGAATTTACAATCAGATGCATTATACCATAGAATTAGGGACATACTTGATATAATTGAAATTGAATTAAATAAATAACGAAAGCACAACACCGTTTATAATTTATTGCTAGCCTACTTACGAATCCCGAAAGTTTTCGGGACTCGCGGATTTTCTATTCGGTTTGTATTTGCTAAATTGGTTACTGAAAAACAAAACGTTATCATATTCAGCCCTTGTATTTAATTAAAATCACTTTAAAGAATTGGAAGAACTAATAAAAAAAATAAAAACTCAAATTCAACTTAGCAAAGAAGCGGAGGAATATCTTTATTCTATAGCAAAGGAAAAAGTAGTGCCAAAAGGATCCGTTTTGATTCGGCAAGGGCAAACGGTAAAGAAAATTTACTTTGTTACTGATGGTTGTTTAAGGTCTTACTGTAGCGATAGTAGTGGGAAAGAGCATACTTTACAATTTGCCATTAAAGATTGGTGGATCAGTGATTATATAGCCATTCACAATAATGAACCAGCCACTTTAACTGTAGAATGTCTTAAAGAATCAACAGTAATTGAATTTAATGCAAAAGAACTTGATGATATCTTGACACAGTTTCCCGAATATGAACCATTTCAGAGATATATCCTGGAACGTCATGTGGTTAGTTTACATAAACGCATATTGAATCAACTGCAGCTATCGGCGGCAGAAAGGTATGATTTGTTTTTAAAGCAATATCCTGATATAGAACAATACACACGTAACTATTATATTGCTTCTTACCTTGGCATAACCCAAGAAAGTCTCAGTCGTATTCGGGTTAATAAAGCAAAAAAATAGTTTTCTTATCATAGGTCAAATTTCTTGAGAATACCAATGTCTAATTTTGTGTCAAATTATTATATACATATTAATAGACGCAAAAATGAAAGCATTACAAATAGTAAAATATGGTGAACTTAAAGATAGTTTAGCATTTAATGAAGTCAATAAACCAACTGTAAAAGCCAATGATATACTTATTCAAGTCAAGGCTGCTGCCATTAATCCAATAGACAAAAGTATTGTTTTTGGAAACCTTCAAGGTATGCTTCCAATTCCATTACCTAGCACAACGGCTTATGATGTAAGTGGAATTGTTGTTGAAAAAGGCACTGAAGTCAATGATTTTGAAATAGGAGACTTAGTGTATTCAAGAGTACCACAGGAACAAATGGGAACGATAGCTGAATATGTTGCAGTAACTGCTGAAGCAGTATCCAAAAAACCTGGAAATATTTCTTTTGAGGCAGCAGCAAGTATTCCATTAGCTGGTCTTACTGCACTTCAATCTTTACAATATGCAGGAATAAAGGAGAACGACAGAATACTTATTCACGCAGGCTCTGGTGGAGTAGGTAGTTTTGCTATTCAATATGCCAAAGCAAAGGGCGCTTATGTTTATACTACTACCAGTTCAACCAATGTGGCTTGGGTTAAAGAATTAGGTGCCGACAGGGTAATTGATTACAAAACGGAAGATTACAAAAGCATAGCCAAAGATGTCGATATCGTGTTTGATACACTTGGTCAACACTATACAATCGAAGCTTTTGAAGTTGTTAAACAAGGCGGCATAGTAGTTAGTGTTGTTGGTCCTTTAGATGAAGCAAGTGCAAAAATGTTTGGCATGACCGATTATAAATTACCAGAGGAATTAGCTAAAGTAAGTAGTGATAAAGAAGCTGAATACAAATTCATTTTTATGTACCCAAATGGCGCACATTTAAATGAAATTAAATCACTGATTGAAGATGAAAAGATCAAGCCGATTATTGATAAAGTTTATCCATTTTCAGAATCAATTGAAGCATTCACGCATCTTGCAACCGGAAGAGCAAAAGGAAAAATAGTAATAAAGATTAATTAAAATAAATAAAAACTTAAAATTATGATTAAGAAAATATTAATTGGATTAGCAAGTGTAATTGTCCTAGCAATAATAGTGTTATACTTTACAAGCAGACCAACATTAGAAGCAGACGGTTCTTACAGTCCTTCAAACTTGGCGCTAACTTTAGGGACTGTTGCTAAAACAGATTATGAAGCAATTTCATACCCAAAATATCAAGGTAATAAATCTAAAATTTTAGTGATTTTCACCGAAGAAAAAAACTTAGAAATGGAAAATGGAAAGTTCTTTTCAACAGGGAATCACCCAATAGAAGCACTTGTACCTATGCTACACTTAAAAAATGCAGGATTTGACTTTGAAATTGTGACTCCTACTGGCAAACCCGTAGTTTTTGAAATGTGGGCATTTCCAGAAGAAGACGCGTATGTAAAAGCGATTTACAAGGAGTATAAATCGAAATTTGAGCAGCCTGGAAAATTAGTTGATTTCATCAATACTTCATTTACTGATGTTGCTTCATATGCTGCAGTATTTGTACCTGGTGGACATGGCGCAATGATAGGCATACCTGAAGATAGAAATGTTGCAAAAGCATTAACATGGGCACACGAAAGCGACTTATTTACAATTACCCTTTGTCATGGGCCAGGAGCATTATTGTCTACTACATTAGATGACCAAAAATTCCTTTATGAAGGATACAAAATGGCTGTATTCCCTGATGCTGTGGATGAAATGACACCAATGGTTGGTTATTTGCCTGGACAAATGAAAAACGGTGTTAGTGAAAGGTTGAAAAATCTAGGTGCTATTATTGTCAATACAGAATCAGATAATACTGTTTGTATAGACAGAAAATTAATTACAGGTGCAAGTCCATTGGCTTCTAATGAATTAGGGAAACTTGCTGCACACACTTTGTTGAAAGCGTTGAATTAAAAACTACTTTCAACATATTAAAGAAATAGCGGTTTGGGTATATACTCAAACCGTTTTTATTTGAAATTAAGTATATTGCAATTAGAAAGCAGTGTTTTTCAATCTGCTACTGCTTATGCACAAACGTTAACAGCAAGTAAAAGAAACCGATTATGAATCAAAGTTCAGGAAATCAAATTTTATCAATTTTGCTTCTATGCCTACTCATTGTGAGTTGTCAATCTAATCAAAATAAACCCAAGGTTAGTGAAAGCATTGAATCAAGCCCATTAGATGCTAATTCAAGTAAAGATGATGATGAAATCAAAGTGGTACTCGAAAGGATTTTGATTGCAGTTGGAAATAGAGATGTTCAAGAATTAAGAGCCTTGAGCTTTGACAAAGCAATGATAGGATACACTTATTTTAAGGAGGGTGCCTGGTTGAATAAAACCTTAATAGTAGAAGATTATTTAAGTAGCATTTCAGAGATTGAGAATCCAAAACCATTTTCAGAAACAGCGATTGATTACAACATTTCAGTATCCAAAGGCCGTTTGGCAACAGTAAAAATGCCCACTATTATATCACAATTCGGTGTTGCGCTAACTGAGGAGATAAATCATGTAACCTTGATGAAGGAAAAAGAGCAATGGAAACTCTTGAGTATTGCATGGACAGTGCACAAAATTCCGGAGAGCGAAAGCGCATTCAATCTGAATTTATTTGCAACAGGTTATGCACAAGTCTGGGGAAGTAATCACCCCGAGTTTGTTGCTATGTTTTTTGAGGAAGACGGTAAATTAGTTATAAATGAAGGAGAACCTGCTGTTGGGAGGAATGCAATAACAAATGTTGCAAAAGGATTTATGGAAGCATTTCCGGACATGGTTGTTTCAATGGATAGTCTAATTACTAAATCGGACAAAACACGATTCTATTGGACACTGACGGGAACAAATGACGTTCCCAATGGCACTGGTAATAAAGTTAAAATTAGTGGATTTGAAGAATGGATATTAAATGATGATGGCTTAATCAAAGAATCAAAAGGCTATTTTAATGAAAAAGAATACAAACGACAACTAGAATTTGGAACGGATAAATAATAACTGCTGCCCCTAAGTATATTTAATAGTTGAACTTTGGCCTAGCAATTCCAACATACATAAACATGCTTTATTATAACCAACCATTAAACAATGATAATACGCTTTAGAAAAGTTAGACAAAAGTTACTCACTGAAAACAAATTCAGTAAATATTTCCTTTATGCTATTGGTGAAATCATTCTTGTGGTAATTGGAATTTTCATTGCCTTACAAATCAATTATAGTAATAGACAAGCGCTTAAATTAGAAACTAAATACCTTACAGAAATTAAAAACAAGTTAACATTTGATTTGAAAGCTATTCAATTTAAAAACGCGATTGTTACAAATACTTTCTTGAGGGAAAAAATATTATCTTGGTATAAAAGCTTGCTAGGGAAAAGTCCGTTGGACAATTTAAGCAGCAAGCCATACTCAAGATCGTTTGCGCTCATTAATAAAATGTGAAAAGATTAGCTACTAAATGATAGAATTTTACCGAAAATATAAGCCCATAATATTCTTCTATTGCTTGGCATGTTTATTTTCATGGCCATTCTTTTTTTGGCGAGATGTTTATACAGATCATTGGAACAGTTTACAAATAGACCCTATTATTAAAACTAGTTTAATAATGTGGGGGCCTGGCTTATCTGCTATAATTACAAGTTTCATTTTTAAGGATAAAATAAAAAAAACAATCAGTTTTTTTGGAAGTTCCATACTTAAAAGTATTTTGTTTTGGGGGTTGCCAATGGTCGCATTTTTAATTTTTGGAGACTATCAAAATGAAGTTTTAACGATTGGACGCATTGCAATATATTTTGGTGGAATTTTCCTCTTTACTTTAGGGGAAGAGCTTGGTTGGCGAGGCTTTTTACAAGACCAACTTAACCATTTACCAAAATGGAAAAAGTATCTTATAATAGGCTCCATGTGGGAATTTTGGCACTTCACTACACGAACATTGTCAGGGTCAATTTCTGCAAGAATTTTGAGGCCTCTTCTTTTTATTATACCAAATACTATTCTGTCTTTTCTATTTGGTGAAAGTGTGAATAAATCTAAGTCAATTATCATAGCTGTGACTTTTCACGCTTGGTACAACTTATTATTTGAATTTAGCAATAAAACTACCTATATCATATTTGCTATATCAGTGCTTTTTTGGATTTTTATGCTGTTGAATTGGGATAAAAAAATAGCGTTTAAAAAACAAACAAACCGATAACAACCTGTAAATTATTTAGCTGTCCTGCTACTTGGCAATAAAACTACATATTTAATCGTTTTATTACATTAAACGAACTAATTGAAAACCTTTTTAATTATATTACTTTGTTTCCCTGCTTTCATAATCGCCCAAGATTTAGATAATAGCAAGGATATCCTTCAAGATTCTATTTACATTAGTTTGAATCTAAAAAACAGGTCAATGGCGCCAATTAATATTTCTACCCCTATAAACGGTAGCTTTTTAATTGGGAAATGGGTGAAATTAAAAACAAATGATTTTGGAAAACTACAAGTTACCCTTCCACTTGATAGTGCAGGTCTTTGTCAAATTTGGCTTAATTATTTACCATGGATTGGAAAAAGTAATTGCATTCAAATCTTCGCACGACCAGGTGATCATATTAGCATATTTCTCGAGAAAACTAGAGAGTTTGAATCGGTAGTTTTTAAAGGGGACAATGTTGAGGAAAATGAACTATTAAACTCATTCAAAAGATATACAGTTGATTACTGGGGTGAATCCATATTTCTAAAGTCGTTGATGCGCAATAAAAATGCAGCGGCCTTGTTAGACACGCTGCGAATAATGGAGAATGAAGAATTGAAGAAGATGAGAACGTTTAATGAACAACATAGCCTGAACAAAATATTTTTGTCAATTCTAAGAGAGGATATAAGGTATTATTATGCTCAATTATTTTTTATCGCTTGGAATGTAAATAATTACTCAACGAATGAAGAGACAGATACAAATGATACTAATCAATGGAACGAAGCGTTAGCACGAATTTTTATGAATACTGAAATTGACAATCCTATTGCTTTGGGATCGTATCGATACAATGATTACAAAAATGTAACCTGGCCGAGGTATTTTGAAGAAGCTATGTTAAAAATTAGTGAATGTAGTCAGGAAGAGATGGATAGTTTATTTTATGATCAAGTCTCAAAGCATTTTACTGGGATGGTGAAAGAACAGCAACTAGCGTATATGGTAAGAGGGAATGGGATAAAAAACAAATTTTCGGCTTCAGCACAATATCAATTCATGAAGTTTAGTACGGATTACCCTGAGAGTCCATTTTTGCCTGAGATTGAAGCTGAATTTTCAGAGGTACTGAATTTTCAAAAACACTTTACTGATTATGATTTAGCTTTTAAAAGTGATGTGTTTTTTAATTTGAATGAGTTGATAAAAAAATATCCGAATAAAGTATTATATATAGATATTTGGGCTAGTTGGTGTGCCCCTTGTAAAATGGAATTTGAAAATTTTAGTTCTGAGCTTAATGAATTCTTTCAAGAAAAAGAAATCCAAAGAATTTACATATCCATTGACGACTCTTCAAAAGCTGAAGTTTGCTCAAAAATCATAAAATTCTACTCATTAGAAGGTGATCATTATTTGGTAAACAAAGAGTTACTGGAATCAATTCAGGTTGCGATAAATAATGGAAAATCCTTTCCAATCCCCAGGTATCTTATTATTGATGCAAGGGGACATCTCGTGGAAAAAGATGCTTATAGACCAAGTACCGAACAATTACTAATCAAACAACTCAAAGAACATCTTAAATAGTTGACTAATATTTGCTAGAACACAAAATAAAGAAAATGCTATTCACAAGATCAATAATACTATCTTTATTCTAAATGTCTTGCTTCATTAAAACTAAACAATGATTAAATTCTTTAGAAAAATCCGTCAAAAAATGCTGACTGAAAACAAATTAAGCAAATATTTACTTTATGCCATTGGTGAAATTGTACTCGTTGTTATTGGGATTTTAATTGCGCTATCAATTAATAATTGGAATGAAAACCGAAAATCACAAAAGCAAGAAATACAGATTTATTTAGAGCTAAAAAGCGATTTACTGCAAACCAGAAATGATATTCAAAAAATAATTTCGCAGCATAGAGAAATATTTAATTTAAGTCAAAACCTCATCAAAGATATCTATCATAAAAAACCATATTCAGATACTATTTACAATTCATTTACAAGCTCTGGTGTTGACTTTCAGATAATTCCAAAAACTAGTGCATTTGAAAATCTTAAAAACATAGGTTTAAATACCCTTTCGAATGACAGCTTACGTATTGCTATAACAAATTTGTTTCAACTAGATTTAAAGCGTTTAGATGATGAACTTGGAATGGATCGTGCCGGAATTAGTATTCCAACACTATTATCTCAATATCAATACAAATATTTGTTCGCTGATTATGGCCAACCTACAAAATACGGCTTTAAAAATTCTGACTCTATAAAGATTTACAAATTAAAAATAAAAGATTATGATAAATTTTTAAACGACAATGGCCTTTTAATGAATTTGCAGTTAGCGCTTTACAATAGAGGCAGAAAAGTAGATGAAGAAATAAAAACTGTTGACGAAATAGACAAACTCATTAAAAAAATTGAGGCAGAACTCAAAGCTGGCATTGACTGACAAAAGCACAACACCTGTAAACAATAGCACCCTAAAGATGCTACTGCTCAAAGTTAAACTGTGCTGTTACAAATAAACCGATCAAACTGTGATGACCAACAGTACAATTGATGGCATGAAAATGGCTATTGAAAATCACATTGGCAATGCATCATGAAATCAGCTTATTCAATGATCATTT
>CBDUKB010000131.1:0-8425 GCA_965367695.1 uncultured Putridiphycobacter sp. | reverse complement strand
CTTGCAAGAAGCTTTAAACAGGGTGTGGGATGTGGTGGCAACACCTAAAAAGGGATTGATTAAATTTTTAATTAACCGATTTTTATCCTTTGGGATGATCATCTCCTTGGGGTTTATTCTATTAGTCTCTTTATTACTCGATTCCGTGTTGGCATTATTCTTTGATAAGCTTGAAAATACAATTGGTAGAACACCGAGTATGTTGTTAGAAATTACCAGTAGTTTCACTTCCTTGATCGCTGTATTTACCGTCATATTATTAGTGTTTAAAGTGTTGCCCGACGTTAAATTGCGTTGGAGAGATGTGAGCATAGCGGCCTTCATTACTACTTTATTTTTAATGCTTGGTAATTTATTGATTTCATGGTACATTTCAAGCAGCGATTTTTCTGCAACTTATGAAGCCGCAGGTTCTATCATCATTATTCTTGTTTGGGTATACTACTCTACCGTGGTTGTTTTATTTGGTGCAGAGATCACCCGAGCAGTCATGCTGCACCGCGGTCATCCGATTAAACCTGCAAAGGGTGCAAAAAAAATCAGGACCATTCACCTCGATTATGAAAAATACCAAGCAGGATTGTAGCCTAATAGTTTATTAAAGTCCTCTCAAGCGATTTCTTTTAAATTACATGAAAATATTTTCACGTTTTGGGAAAGTAAATACACATTACCCAATCAAAAACAGCATTAACCCACTGCTTATCAGACTCTATTTGTTTTGGAATGAAAATTTCATTTAGATAGGTAATTCAATAAATTACTAACTAAAAAAACAGAAACTATGAGTGCTACAACAGATAAAATCAAAGGGAATTGGAATCAATTAAAAGGTAAAGTAAAACAAGAATATGCCGAATTAACGGAAAATGATTTAAAATATGCCGAAGGGAAAGAAGATGAACTTTTAGGAAGAATTCAAGAGAAAACGGGTAAAACCAAAGCAGAAGTGAAATCATTTATCGATCAACTATAATCAAAACATAAATAAAGCAATGTTCAGCCCCTTGTAATTTAGATTTGCAGGGGGCTTTTTTGATAGTAAAAATCTAAACCTACCCCATTTGACACTTGGGTACAAGTGGTTTTAATCAACGATAAAAACTATTTAAAATACTATTATACAGTGTTTTGATTTCAAACCAAATTCTTCCGTAAAAAAATAAATAGTAGAAAATGTACACTGGATATAAAATTTTGTTTACCTTTGTTAGTGAATACTAACTTAAAAAGTCATGAACGGTAAACTCAACCTATCAATTGGATTCTTTACAATGGGTTTTTTTATGCTCTATGGATTCCTTTTAATTTACCTGAGAGATTTTGCACCCAATGCAAGTGAATGGGCAGAATCGTATGGAATTGGTAAACATTTTGAAACAAGATTGGCACATGTACACGGAAATTTATTTGCCTTTTTAAATATTGTAATTGGTTTCTTACTTTTACATTTTTCCGATCGACTTCAACATGTAAAAACAATTTCAATTTTAGCTTTGGTCGGAATTGTAATGCCTTTGGGAATATTAGGCGAAGTTTATCTTGGTCTTCCTCCGATATTTGTCTTGATTGGCGCAATTGCAATTACTACTTCAGTTTTTATTCTTGGATACTCATTTTTAAAATTAAAAAAATAACATGAAAACTCAAATCTTAATCATTTCTTCAGCCTTATTTCTCATGAGCAGTTGTGGAGATAATGCACCGACCGTTAACAGTGCAGAGCAAATTGAAAATGTGGCAACAGCCAATCCGTACGACTTGGTATTAAATGAAGGAGAAAAATGGATGGTAAATCCTGAAATGATGCAACATGTAAAAAATATGGAAGCCGACATTGAAAGCTATGCCAGTAAAAGTCCAAGTACTTATGCTGAATTAGGAGAAAAACTAAATACGCACATCCGTGCACTTACTTCTAGTTGTACCATGAAAGGAAAATCACATGATGAATTGCACAAATGGTTACTGCCTTTTATCAATTTAAAAAAGGATTTTTTGAAATCTACCTCTGAAAAAGAATACCAGACAAACTACCAGAAAATTGTTGAATCAATGCAGGTGTTTCATCAATATTTTAATTAAAAAACAGGTAAAACTGTTATTTAAAACCGAGCCAAAGCCGCTTAATTTTTGAAATTAAAAGAAGTAACAATGACAATAAAAATATTTTTTTCATGAAAAAGTTAGCAATCACTAACATATTGATTTTACTAGTTTTTAGTACAAATCTGTATGCGCAACAATGGACTATGGAGCAATGCATAGACAGTGCTTATTCAAATAGCACCCAAATAGCCATTGCCAACAACAATCAAAAAATTATTGCATTAAAACAGCAAGAGGTCAAGTCGAACTTGTTGCCTAAACTAAGTTTAAATGGAGAGTATAAATACTTTCTAGAATTGCCTTATCAATTAATGCCCCTTTCAGTTTTTGGTGGTCCTGAAGGGCAATTCAAAGAAGCCCAATTTGGTGTGCCGCATAATATTAATGCCAATGCTTTGTTACAAGGCCCACTTTATTCGGCAGCACTCCTGGGTAATATTGAAAAATTAACCACCAATATCAAAATGGTGGACATTGAAACAGAAAAAACCTATGAGGAAGTTTATTTTGAAGTCAGCACCATCTACCGAAATGCACAACTGCTCAAAAGTCAACTAATTTTTATTGATTCAACCCTTGAAAACACCAAACGAATCCAAGGAATTGTCGCCCAATTGGCAGCCGAAAAAATGGCCAATCAAAGCGATATAAAAAAGCTTGATTTAAAAATTTTAACCCTTGAATTAAATAGGAATAAAATTGAAACCAACTTAGCCCAATTATACAATGCCTTACAATTGTTAACAGGTGCTGAAAATAGCTTTGAAGTGGAAGACAATATTGTGATGGTTGATATTCAACAATATGCTGCCAATGAAAATAAAGACCTTGCCTTATTAAAAATGCAAAGTCAGCTCATTAACATTGATTTGCAAACCCTGAAACGGTCGAAGTACATTCCAGAAATTGGTTTTGTAGCAACTTATGGCACCCAAGGATACGGATACAACCAAGAACCGAATCAGTTTTTAAATTTTTATCCAATTGGCTATGTAGGCTTACGTGTTTCTTACCCCCTTTTCAACGGCAATGCCACCAATAAAAAAATTGATCAAAATGAGTTGGCGCTTGAAAACTTAAAGCTCAAAGAAAAAGCGGTTCAAGACCAACTAGATTTGGCCATTAACAATGCCGTTTTAAGTCTTTACAATGCCTATGAAAATGTGACTTTAAATGAAACCCAATTAGACTTATCGGAAACTATTTACAAGCAAGAACTTAAAAAGCACCAACAAGGGGTGGTTTCCATCAATGATGTATTGATGGCACAAAATGAATTAATCCAAAATCAGCAAAGTTACCTGCAAAGCATTGCCCAATTTCTTGCAGCAGACTTGATGCTAAAAAAATTAACGAATAATATTCCAAAAAACAAATAAAATGAAAAGACTCATCAGTATCCTCATCATAGTCGGCTTGTTTGCCTTGGTCATTGTAAAGTTGGCCCAAAATAAAACAGCCTCAGAAAACAGGGTGTATCATTACGACAAAGAAGCCTTTGTTCCAGTATTCGGACAAATTGTTTCAGGTAAAAACAAGGCAGAAGAAAAAAGCTATTCAGGTGTTTTTGAATCCATCAACGAAGTAAAACTAAGCGCCGATACCCAAGGAAAAATTGTGGCCATTTACGTGGAAGAAGGACAAAAAGTTAAAAAAGGACAGGCCTTAGTAAAAATAGACGACAGCATGTTAAAACTTCAATTGGCTGTGTTAGATAGTAAAATTGAAGGGGTTAAAAAAGACGAGGCACGCTTTCAAAAATTGGCTGCCCAAGATGCGGTACCAGCCATTAATTTAGAAAAAACACAAAACATGTTGGAAACATTGTCTGCGGAAAAAAACACCTTGTTAGACCAAATTTCAAAATCGACAGTAAAAGCACCGTTTAATGGCATTATTTCAATGAAATTTTGTGAAAAAGGCGGCTTTGCTTCTCCCGCAATTCCACTCTTTGAAATCATCAACCAAAGTGCTTTAAAATTTACCATATATGTACCGGAAGAAGATTTGGCTTATTTCACAAAAGCGGAAGTGTACAACATTCAAACAAATGCTAAAAATTCATTAACGGGAAGCTTATTACAAGTAAGTTCAAAAGGTGGATTTGGCAATAGCTTTAAGGTAGAGTTTAATGTCCCAACTGCGGATTTTATCAAACCCAATATGATTGGGGAAATTTCCTTTTCTACAAAAAATGAATCGAATGACGCGTTGAGTATCGCTGCTACCGCCATTATTGGATCGGAATTGAATCCCAATATTTATGTGGTTAAAAACCGAAAAGCCGTGAGAACCCCCATTGTAATTACTTCAAGAAATAGTGACCGCATTTCTTTTAAAGGTCCTGTTGAAGTTGGAGATACCGTGATTACAGGTGGCTTCATCAACATAGATGACAATGCAAATGTAAAAGTGAACCTTTAAATAAGCAGCCATGAATATTACCGAAATATCAATTAAACGTCCTTCATTAATAATCGTACTTTTTAGTGTGTTTATTCTATTGGGGTATATTGGTTTTAAAAACTTGAGCTACGAATTAATGCCCGATTTTAACCAGCCCGTAGTGGTAATCAAAACCATGTATCCTGGTGCTGAACCCCAAGAGGTGGAAACATCCGTTTCCAGAAAAATTGAAGACGCCTTATCAAATTTAGAAGGGGTTGATTATTTAGTAACCAAATCACTACCCAACGCTTCGGTGATTATTGCAAATTTAGAATACGGCACCGACTTGGATAAAACCATGCAAGATGCCCAAAGGTATATTGACAATATCAGAAAAGACTTGCCTGATGATGTATTGAGTCCCTTAATGAGTAAAGTATCACCAAACGACTTGCCCATTATGTCAATCAGCGCCACCAGTAATATGCCCGCAGCTGTATTTTATCAAAAAATGCAAGACGATTATTTACCCCAAATACAACAAATTAAAGGGGTGGCTGAACTGACCATTTTGGGAGGAGAGCAAAGAGAAATTCAAGTATTGATTGACGAAGCAAAACTCACCCATTATAAAATTTCCTTGACCCAAGTGATTGAAGCCATTAATCGCTCCGGTATGGATGTTCCTGCAGGAAAAATTGAAACCGACCAACAATCAAATTCTGTAAAATTTTCTTCGAAATACCATACCACCGAAGACATTGAAAATATACAGGTCGCTATTTTCCCACCCAATATTTCCATCTATGTGAAAGACCTTGCAGTAGTCAAAGATGGCATCAAAGAAGTAACTTCCATTAGTCGTTACAATGGAAAAAATGGCATTGGGATATTATTAAAAAAACAAGGAGATGCCAATGCGGTGGATGTATCCACCAAGGTAAAAGAAAAGCTCAACTGGTTGGCAGCTCAGAACAGGGAAGAGAATGTGCAATTTATTGTGGCAGACGACAGCACGGACAACACCATTGCAGCCGTAAATTCTGTGGTGGTTGATTTAATCATGGCGGTAATATTAGTCTCCTTGGTCATGTTGTTGTTTTTAAGAAGTTTTAGAAACTCCTTAATTGTATTGGTGGCCATTCCAACCTCCTTGGTTACCGCTTTTGCAGTAATGTGGATGTTGGGCTATACTTTAAATTTAATGACCTTGTTAGCCATGTCATTAATCATTGGTATTCTGGTAGATGACGCTACGGTAGTGCTTGAAAATATTCAACGTCATTTAGACATGGGGAAAGACAAGCGTACCGCCTCCATGGATGGAAGAATGGAAATTGGTTTTTCAGCCTTGTCCATTACCTTGGTCGATATTGTCGTTTTTCTACCCATTCTTTTCCTACAAGTATTTGTGGCCGATATGTTGAAACAATTTTCGGTGGTTGTCATCACTTCAACCCTGACTAGTTTACTGGTTGGATTTACTTTGACCCCTTGGATGGCTTCTAGAATTGGTAAAAAAGAGGCCTTGCAACCCAGTAACTTTTTTAATAAATTTTTAATCTGGTTTGAAAAACAATTAGACCGATTTACTAATTTTTATGGCAATCAATTGAAATGGGTACTGAATCACAAATTAATTTTTGCAGGCATCATTGTTGGATTGTTTGCGCTAACCGGACTTATGTTCAAACAAAATATTATTGGAAAAGAATTGATTGCCACTGGGGACCAAGGGAAGTTTCGCTTTACCTTGGAGTATGATAAAACAACGGCCTTAAAGCAAAACAACATCACCTCTTATCAAATTGAAAACTATTTACTGAACCAACCCGATATCATTACTGTTTTCACCAATGTGGGTGGACCGAGTACGGGTATAGGAAGCTTAGGTGTGGGGTCTTCAAACATCACCGAATTTACCGTACAAATGAAACCCAAAACTGAAAGAGACGGGCAATCGACCGAAGCCTTTATGCAGGATTTAAGGGTGGCCTTACAAGAAAAATATACCGGCATCAACATCTCCATGGCCGCATTGGGTCTTATTCCAAGATCAGCGCCTATTGAATTAACCATTAGTAGTGTAAATTTCGAAGAAGTCAGTCAAGTTGCACATCAACTAAAAAAAGCCATTCAAGCCATTCCCGGGTCCGACAACGTGCAATTATCAGTGGAAAATGGGGCACCAGAATACCGCATTATTCCTGATGAGGTGTTGATGCAAAAATTTGGACTATCCAGCGCTTATGTGGGCATGAACATTAGAAATGCACTCACCGGAAATGATGGGGCTGTTTTAACGGATGAAGGTACCGAGTACCCCATTAGAATTTACTATGACCAATTTGATAGAAATGAGTTTGAAGATTTAAAAAACTTAAGTATCATTAACCCCAAAGGAATTCCCATTAAAGTGTCTCAATTTGCCACTGTGATTCAAGCCGAATCACCTTCTCTTTTAGAAAGAAAAGACAGACAACCAGCCATCACCTTAACGGCTGATGCATTGGGTCGACCTTCTGGAAGTGTGGCTGATGATGTGTTGGCCTATTTAAAAGAAAACCCATTGCCTGAAGGTATGCAAATGACTTGGGGAAGTGATATTAAAAGACAGAACGATAGTTTCGGTGCCTTGGGTTCAGTACTGCTGATTTCCTTTATTCTCATCTACCTCATCATGGTCGCTTTATACGATAGTTTTATCTATCCTTTTGTTGTGCTATTCTCTATTCCTGTTGCTGTTATTGGTGCTTTACTGGCATTGAACCTCTCACAAAGTAACTTGAGTTTATTTGCCTTGTTGGGTATGATTATGTTAATGGGACTGGTGGTTAAAAATGCCATATTAATTGTCGATTTTACCAATCAGCTAAAAGCAAAAGGCATGCATTATAAGGATGCCTTAATTGAAGCAGGAAAAGGAAGAATGAGACCAATTTTAATGACCAGTATTTCTATGATTGTGGGTATGTTGCCCATTGCCTTGGCACAAGGAACAGCCAGTGAATGGAAAAATGGTTTGGCTTGGGTAATCATTGGTGGGGTCACCTCATCACTGATTCTGACCGTATACCTTGTTCCTGTCGTATATTATGTGGTCGATAGTATAAAAGAACGCTTTAATGGTACAAAAACAGTAAAAAAAATACCGTAATTTAATTGTTCTCATATAACTTTACAACATGGATTATACAAAGCGCCAAATAGAAATTATTAATGCAGCCACCGCTTTAATTGATGAAGGAGGAATTCAGCAATTGACTACCAAAGCATTGGCTGAAAAAATGAATTTTTCTGAACCGGCACTTTACCGTCATTTTAAAAATAAAACCGACATTCTTTATTCTTTGCTCGACTATTATGGCTTGGGTTTAAAATTTAAAATGGACGACCTCATAGATGTGGAGTTTTCAGGAATCGAAAAGCTAAAAAACATCATTGAATTTCAATTTGAACATTTTTCAAAACACCCAGCCATTGTCATGGTTATTTTTGCGGAGACCAGTTTTCAACACGAAGAAAAATTATCAAAAGCAGTACATAATATATTGACCAATAAGAAAAAAAGAGTCAAAAGCATTATTGAATTGGGACAAAAAGATGGGAGCATTCGAACCGACATCAATGCCAATCAATTGGCGGCCTTGTTTATGGGCGCCATGCGCTTCACCATTTTACAATGGCGCTTAAATGAATACCGCGCTAACTTAAACAAGGAAGGAAAATTACTGTGGGAAACCATGCATAAAATACTCTCTAACGCTGCAGAAGATTAAAAGAGATGAGAAAAAGTAGTTAGTAACAAATATCAATGTCCCTTCGCCGATAGTAATTGAGAACTGAGTCATTAGTAGAAAGAAGCTAGATGTTAGAACGCTTTGCTGCTAGAAGCTAGAGGCTAGCTACTAGAAATTAGCTACTTGAC
>CBDUKB010000130.1:0-8445 GCA_965367695.1 uncultured Putridiphycobacter sp. | reverse complement strand
AATAAAATGATTGTATTCAGTTCTGTATTATATACTGACTTTAAATTGAGTAATAATAAAGGGGTGATGACTTTAAAAGACTTTTTGCATTATGCCCAGCAGACAATTTTTAATCAAGTACAAATCCCTCAAAAAGGTTTGTCTTTGGTTTTGTATGATTTTTTTAAAGAAAATAATGTTGAAGTAGTTTATTTCGAAGGTAATGAAACCCATTTGATTACTTGTTTTATTGATTATAATGCTAAAAGTATATTACTAGTGAATCCAGGAGTTGAATACCATAAAGAATTAAATTTAGCAGTTTTGATTGAAGTCCTTCAAAAAAGGTTTAAAAAGATAAAAATAATATTAAATTCAGATTGGATTCACAACCAAGAAAAAGAAAAGCAAGCACTTTTGAACTACTTTCAATAATGCTTTATTTCAGCACTGATACATGGCCTGTATAGGTATATTTTTTATCTGAACCAACTTCACCAAAATCAACTCGCCATACATAAGCACCGTCTTGGACAAATTCTCCATTGTATTTTCCATCCCAACCAACCGATTGATCAAAACTTTCCCAGATAATCTCTCCCCAACGATTAAAAATTTTCAAATTAAATTGGTACTTGTCATCACCAATTAATTCAACAAACCATAATTGGTTTACCCCATTAGTTGTTGGAGTAAATATATTAGGCACGTATAATAAAATTTCATTCTCTACTAACAAGCTAACGGTGTATTTATCTTCACAACCATTTTCATTTTCAGCAGTTAATGTAATTGTATACACACCAGGTGTCGCATAAGTATGTTCAGTATTGTATTCGACTGAGGTAAAGCCATCACCAAAATTCCACGACCAAGTAGTTGGGTTTACTGTTAGGTTGTTGAAAAAAACTGGTTTATCAATGCTTGTTGTTGTCGGACTATGGGTAAAAAAGGCATTAATTTTTTCAAATACTTCTACTGCATTTGCACCTTGGTAAGTGTCGGTACAGCCAAGATTACTTGTCACCGTTAAAGTTTGGTAATAGGTGCCATTTGTATAAAAGGTGTGAATCGGGTTTTGAGCACTTGCAAACACGCCTGCTCCTAAATTCCAGTCCCAATTAGTGATAGCTCCAAAATTAACAGTTGATGAATCAATAAATTGAACTTCCAAAGGAGAACATCCCTTTAAAACATTCGAAGATGCATGTGCTGTAATAATTTGCCAGTCAAGACTAAAAGTATCAGAAAATATACACCCGTTATCATTTAAATCAACCCAATAAACACCTGGGCTACTTATGTTTCTTATTTTGGCGGTTGAACCATCATTCCAGTTTACTGTTCCATTGCTACTGCTAATATTTATTGGATAACTTACGCCATTACAAAGTAGTGCATCTGCAATGTTTCCTAGTGAATTTTGAATAATTGTCACGTTAATTGAATCTGATACAATACAACCACCGTTGCTTATCTCTACCCAATATAATCCAGTTTGGGTTACAGTCAAGTTTTGGTTGGTACTTCCATCATTCCATAATGTTGGCAGGGTTGGATTATTGGCATTTAATTGTAATGTTCCTTCACACAATATGGTGTCATTTCCCAGGTTGACAGTTGGGGGCACCACAAACTGAATAAAAACACTATCAGATACACTGCAACCATTTGTTGTAACAGTTACACTGTACATCCCAGTGGTATTTACTGTTAAGTCCTGATTTGTGCTATTGTCTTGCCATAAAATTGTGCCACTTTGCACTCCAACAGAAAGTACAATACTATCGCCGTTGCAAAGCGTTGTGTCATTTCCAAGGTCGAATGATGTTAAAACGTTTGAAATATTTATTGAGTCAACTGCTTGGCAACCTCCATTATTATGTGTTACCCAATAGGTTCCAACTTGAGTTACATTAAATGTACTGGCAGTTGAGCCATCTTGCCATAAGTAAACTGAATTTGCCAAGTTTGGACCTGCATCTAAGCTCATATTAATGTTTCCACATAAAACTGTATCCGAACCAAGATCAACAATAGGTTGCACACCGAAAGTAATATTTATGGTATCGTATATTATGCAGGTAGTATTAGCAACTTCTACGAAGTAGGTGCCAGTCTGTGTGGCCGAAAATGTGGGATTTGTAGACCCATCCTGCCAAAGATAAGTGGCGTTTGTATTGGTTGCGTCGAGCAATAAATTATTTTGACTACAAAGGGTGGTATCATTTCCAAGAGCGATATTTAAACTATCTACCACTACATAAAAAGTATCGGTCCAAACAATACATCCGTTACTTCCGCTTACATCAACCCAAAAACTTCCTGCTGAGGTAAAAGTTTCGGTTTGTGCTGTACCACCTGTACTCCAATTATAACTAGCTACACTGGCATTAAATACCTCTGCAGTAAAAACTTCACCTAAACAAAGATAAATCGTATCTCCACCAATTAATGTATCGGTAGTATTCTCAACTAAAACACCAATATTTTGGAAAGGTAAATTATTTGAGTTGGGTGAAGGTGTGGTAATAGACAAGGGAAATGTACCGGTAATCATACTGTAGTCAAAATCAAGACTAGGAGCCGTATTTGTTGTGATTGATAATGAATCAACACAATTGATTCCGTTTATTAGGCCGTCTGAAAGGTTTACTTTAACGATCAAAGCATCATAATTGGTATTAAAACTATTTGTTCTTCCAACAGTCACAATAAAATTATTATCAATAATTACTTTTGAATTTTCAGGCGCTAAATAGGAATTTTCAATATTCATATCTCCATATGAATTGGCCCAATTAACATTTCCTTGTTTGTCAGTGTAGATCATAAATAAATCTTGTGTACCATTATTGATATAACCAGACAATACATATCCCATGGGTGTTTGAACCATACTATAACACCTCAAATCAAGCCCGCCACTTGTATAGTATTTTGCCCAACTAATATTCCCAGCGGTATCAGTTTTTAACAATCCTGGATGAAAGGGAGTACTAGATCCTCCAACTTTTCCTGAAAACAATAAGGTTAGGGAATCGCCATCTGCAAGCACATCATTACCATATAATCGATCTGAAGAAAGGTTATCATACATGTATGTTTTAGTCCATTCAATATTACCATTTTGATCAACTCTACTTAAGCTGGGTCTATAACCTATATTACCTGGTGCTACTTGCATCCTGCCTGCAATGTATTTGGCTTGGTTAGTGGGAGATTCTGTAATCGAATAAAATAATTCATCTAGGTTATTAGAAAAACTTGTTTGGGCATAAATACTATCCCAAACTGTATTCCCAAACAACGGTTCAAGTTCTAAAATATAGGCGATTTGCTTTGGAGTAGAATATCCACCAACAATATTATAATTGCCATTTGCCGCTTCGTTTAATCCGTATGCATATACCGTATTTCCACCAATGTTAATTAACTTCGACCAGATTAAATTCCCTAGCATATCAACTTTAAAAACAAAACCATTAGGTTGACCACCACTTGCTAATTTGGAAATGCCACAACCAATAATAAAATTATCCGAGGTGAGACTTAGTTCCATGATGTAATCAGGATTAGAACTAAAATCAAAAGATTTGCTCCAAATGGGAAGGCCATTATTATCTAATAATGCAATAAAACTGCTATCATTTACATAGCCACCTATCACATATTCTCCATTTTGATTGATGATAATTGAATTTGCACCTTGATCCGCAGAAGAAACCCCCACTGGTTTGATATATGTTTGAGCATATGTATTTACGACACCGATAATGAAGAGCGTAAAAATTGTAGCAATCGTTTTAATCATTTTTCTAAAGTAATAAAAATTAATGAATTAAGGAATCCATTTTATGTTTTTAAAATCGGGTTTTCTCTTTTCAAGAAAAGCATTTCTTCCTTCCTTTGCCTCTGCTGTACCGTAGGCTAAACGAGTTGCTTCTCCAGCAAAAACTTGTTGTCCAACCATTCCGTCGTCAGTCAAATTCATGGCGAACTTTAACATTTTTATTGAAGTAGGTGATTTGCCTAACACTTCTTGCGCCCATTCAAAAGCGGTTTCCTCTAATTTGGCATGCGGTACCACAGCATTCACCATGCCCATATCAAAAGCTTCTTTTGCAGAATAATTTCTTCCTAGGAAAAAAATTTCTCTTGCTCTTTTTTGTCCGACCATCTTAGCCAAATAAGCAGAGCCATAACCGCCATCAAAACTGGTTACATCCGCATCAGTTTGTTTAAATATAGCATGTTCTTCACTGGCAATTGTCATATCACATACAACATGTAAACTATGCCCGCCCCCAACAGCCCAGCCAGGCACAACAGCTATAACTACTTTTGGCATAAACCTAATCAAGCGTTGTACTTCTAAAATGTTCAATCGGTGCATTCCATCTTCTCCAACATAACCTTGTTCTCCTCTTGCTTTTTGGTCCCCACCCGAGCAAAACGAATAAACCCCATCTTTTGTTGAAGGTCCTTCAGCAGATAACAACACAACACCAATAGAAGTATCTTCTTGGGCATCATAAAATGCACGGTATAATTCACTGGTCGTTTTAGGCCTAAAGGCATTTCTGACATTAGGTCTGTTAAAGGCAATTCTTGCTACACCATCTGCCTTTTTATAAGTGATGTCCTCAAATTCGATTGCTGTTTTCCAATTAATAGTTGCCATATTATTAAAGTTTGTACAAAAATAAGTAAACAAAATTGGAATCAAATTTTTAGGCCTTGAGAATTCAATCTATTTTAATTAATTAAAGTGTTGATAATGAATAGCTAATTAAATTTTACTTGATTTATTCCCAGTGTCAATTAAATAATTATTATTTTTATTTCAAACTATTTGCATTTTTGCTTTTTAAATGTACTTTTGACCGCATTAATCAGCTATTAAAAATCGTTAATTATGATTGTTTAAATGAAAAATAAATACAAAGATTTAATAGATCAAACCTTTGATTTTCCCACAGAAGAATTTTCCTTATCAGGGAATAAATTAAGTTTCCATGGTGTAGATATTATGAGCTTAATTGAACAGTACGGAACTCCTTTGAAATTTACTTATTTACCTAAGATTTCTGAAAATATTGCTCGGGCCAAAAATTGGTTTCATACGGCAATGGCATCCCAAAATTACAAAGGCAAATACAACTATTGTTATTGCACTAAAAGTTCGCATTTCAAGCATGTATTGGACGAAGCATTAAAAAATGATATTCATATTGAAACGTCATCAGCAATTGATATCAATATTGTAGAAAAATTGAAAGAAGAAGGTAAAATTTCTAAGGACAATTTTATCATTTGCAATGGGTTCAAAAGAAGTCAGTATATTACAAATATTGCGAGATTAATTAATAGTGGTCATTCAAATTGTATTCCGATTATTGATAATTATGAGGAAATTGATTTGTTAGATGAACAAATTGAAGGTAAATATAAAATAGGGATTAGAATTGCCTCGGAAGAAGAACCAAAGTTTGCATTTTACACGAGTAGATTAGGAATCGGCTATAAAAATATTGTTCCTTTCTACAAAAACCAAATAAAGGAAAATCCCAAACTGGAATTAAAGATGCTTCATTTCTTTATCAATACAGGCATAAGAGATACGGCCTATTATTGGAATGAATTATTAAAATGTCTAAAAGTATATGTTCAGTTAAAAAAGGAATGTCCTACTTTAAATAGTTTGAATATTGGAGGGGGATTTCCAATTAAAAACTCCTTAGCATTTGACTTTGATTATGAGTATTTGGTAAATGAAATCATTGTGCAAATCAATAATACTTGCGAAGCAGCTGGTGTTGATGTACCCGATATTTTCACTGAATTTGGTTCTTTCACAGTAGGTGAAAGCGGGGGTGCTGTATATGAGATATTATACCAAAAACAACAAAATGATCGTGAAAAATGGAACATGATTAATTCATCTTTTATTACTACATTACCTGATACTTGGGCAATTAATAAAAGGTTTATCATGCTTCCTATTAATAATTGGCACAAGCAATATGAAAGGGTTTTGTTAGGAGGATTAACTTGTGATAGTGATGATTATTATAACAGTGAGCAACACTTAAACGCTATTTATCTACCAAAGTATTCTTCAGAATCGCCTTTATATATTGGATTTTTTAATGTGGGTGCATACCAAGAGTCTATTGGTGGTTTTGGTGGTCTACAGCATTGCTTAATTCCGCATCCAAAACATATTTTAATTCAAAAGAACGCGAATGGAGAGATATCCACTAAATTATTCGCAGAACAACAAAAAGCAGAAGATTTTTTAAATAAATTAGGTTACAATGAAAAATAAAACTTATGCAGGCATTCCGCAAGAAAATGCCCAGTTAGAAACAGCAAAAATAGTTTTAATTCCGGTACCATATGACGGTACCAGTACTTGGCAAAAAGGAGCTGATAAAGGTCCGGAAGCGTTTTTAGCAGCCTCTGAAAACATGGAGTTATACGATATTGAAACTGATTCAGAAGTTTACAAAGAAGGTGTGTTTTTAGCAGATCCAGTTTCAGAAAATTCATCTCCTGAAGCTATGGTTGATGCTGTTCATGCAACGACTAAGGAATATATAAAGAAAAATAAATTTGTCACCTTATTTGGAGGGGAACATTCGATTTCAATTGGTTCAATAAGAGCTTTTAATGAGTCATTTGATAACTTAACCGTTTTGCAAATTGATGCACATGCTGATTTACGAAAAGAGTATGAAGGATCAAGTTGTAACCATGCTTGTGCTGTATATGAAGCAAGTAAAACAACTAATTTAATTCAAGTAGGTATCCGCAGCATGGATAGTGCTGAAAAAAGAGTGATGGATATGGAAAAAGTGTACTTTGCCCATGAAATGGCTTATGATGAATATTGGGTTGATAAAGTAGTGGACGCTTGTACAGAAAATGTTTTTATAACAATTGATCTTGATGCTTTTGACCCATCTATCATGCCCTCAACAGGTACACCGGAGCCAGGGGGATTATTTTGGTATGAAACCATGGAGTTTTTAAAGTCTGTGTTTGAACAAAAAAACGTTGTTGGATTCGACATTGTTGAATTGTGCCCAAATGAACAAGAAAAATCATCTGATTTCCTAGCCGCAAAACTTTACTATAAAATGTTGAGCTATAAGTTTAAAAATACGAAAGAAGATTTTTACTTAGCAGATGGTGAAGAGAGTACAGGAACAAAAGTAAATAAATTTAAACAAGAGGAAGATGAATTCTAAAGGAGCGATTTCAAATTTTATAGAAAAGTATTACTTGCATTTTAATGCCGCGAGTGTAGTGGATGCCGCAAAGGGATATGAACAACAACTGGCAAATGGAGCTAAGATGCTTGTGTCGCTTGCAGGGGCAATGAGTACGGCTGAGTTGGGTAAGATTTTTGCAGAAGTCATCAGAAAAGATAAAGTGCAAATCATTTCTTGTACCGGTGCTAATTTAGAAGAAGATGTCATGAATTTGGTTGCGCATTCACACTATAAAAGGGTGCCTAACTATAGAGATTTGACCCCCCAAGATGAATGGGATTTGTTAGAAAAAGGATTGAACCGTGTAACAGATACCTGTATTCCAGAAGAAGAAGCTTTTAGAAGATTACAAAAACACATTGTAAAAATATGGAAAGATGCGGAAGCAGCTGGAGAAAGATATTTCCCACATGAATTCATGTACAAATTATTACTTTCTGGTGTGCTTGAAGAATACTACGAAATAGACATTAAAGACAGCTGGATGTATGCAGCGGCTGAAAAGAATTTGCCGATTATTGTTCCAGGATGGGAAGACAGTACCATGGGAAACATATTTGCTTCTTATGTAATGAAAGGTGAACTGAAAGCGAGTACTGTAAAGTCTGGAATTGAATACATGACTTATTTAGCCGATTGGTATACTGCAAACTCAAAAGATGGAATAGGATTCTTTCAAATTGGTGGTGGTATAGCAGGAGACTTTCCTATTTGTGTGGTACCAATGTTATACCAAGATATGGAAAGAACTGATACCCCTTTTTGGAGCTATTTTTGTCAAATTTCAGATTCAACCACAAGTTATGGCTCATACTCCGGAGCTGTTCCAAACGAAAAAATAACCTGGGGTAAATTAGATATTGACACCCCTAAATATATAATTGAATCGGATGCTACAATTGTAGCGCCACTAATTTTTGCATATTTGTTAGATATGTAATGCTTACCAATAATAATATGAGTAACAATAAACCTAGAGTCATAAAAGATTATGTAAAACTTGATAAATCAATCCTTGAACAAATCAAGTTGCAGTATCCGTATGGATTTGAAGATCATCTTATCATTTTTGTAAATGCACAAGGAAAAAATGTGAGTGCATTGCCATTTGAAACGGAAGATAAGTATTACTTGGTGAGAATGACTGCTGAAGAAGCCATTGAATTGATTGAAGAAGATGATGATT
>CBDUKB010000129.1:0-8485 GCA_965367695.1 uncultured Putridiphycobacter sp. | reverse complement strand
CTGCATATTTTGCCCAACAAATATTAAAGTCAAAATCCATTGAAATTCCCTTTATCACTACACTTCATGGGACCGATATAACATTAGTGGGCAAAGACCCTTCTTTTGAGCCTGTGATTACTTTTAGTATTAATAATTCTAATGCGGTTACAGTAGTATCAGAAAATTTAAAACAAGACACTTTAGATCATTTTGAAATTACAAATGATATTCAAGTGATTCCTAATTTCATCCGTCATGCTAACTACGAACGCTCTGCACATAAAAAATGTTTAAGAAGTGAATTTGCACCAAATGGAGAAAAAATCATCACCCACATTTCAAACTTTAGAAAAGTAAAGCGAGTTGATGATGTGTTGCACATTTTCAAAAGAATTAGAACCGAAATGCCTGCCAAATTACTTTTGGTAGGAGATGGACCGGAAAGAATGCATTTGGAACATCTTTGTCGTGAGCTTGAAATTTGCAGTGATGTGAAAATGGTTGGTAAAATTCAAAACGTATCAGAAGTACTTTGTCACACCGACTTATTTTTATTACCTTCTCAAACCGAAAGTTTTGGGTTGTCAGCACTCGAGGCATTAGCAAGTTCTGTACCCGTAATCTCAACAAATACTGGCGGTTTACCCGAAGTAAATAAAAATGGTTTTTCAGGTTATTTAAGTGATGTGGGCGATATTGAAGACATGGCAAACAAAGGTATTTCTATACTTAGAGATGAAGAAACATTGGCAAGATTTAAAAAACAAGCTTATACCCACTCTTTAAATTTTAGCATTGAGGCTATTTTACCGCAATATGAAAAACTTTATTATCAATTAACGAATAAGGTTGAAGCCTAAACCCTCGGTAAAGTTAATTCTATTGACAAACAAGAAAGTTCATCAGAAACTGGGAGTGCGTGAAAAGTAATGGGCTGTTTGGTTTTTAATGCCATGGTAATAAAACCTAATCCTGCACCACCTTTACTCGAAATGTTTCCATTCGAAAGGACCTCCATATATTTTTGTTTCACCACAACTTGATCTTCTGAATTTAAAAAATGCAAAATTTCTTCAATTTTTTCGATTTTATCGTTTTTAACCAAGTTGCCAAAAGTTATTTTATAAGTTTCAATATTTTGATGAATGACTAAAAAAGAAACTTGTGTTCCATACTCATCTCTTTCACCATGTATTCTAATATTTTGTAATCCTTCAATCAAAACAGAAAACATTCTTTTTACAATTCCTTTTTTATCACCAGAATCATACATGGCATTTTCTATCGAAATTGTTAAAGAATTGACCAAGTCTTGAGAGAATTCACCAAAATGTGAAACCGTTATTTTCCCATCAGCAGCCTTACCAAAAGTGGTAAAAACTTCTTGAAACCTAGCATTACATTTGTCAATAATATTCACTCCTCTCGTCATTTGCACTTGTCTTAAATCTCCATTAATCTATGAATTTAAAGCTTTTGTTTTATAGTTCAACGAACTTTACCATCTTTTTATTCACATTAAAACGTAAATAAAGTTAAAAAGGTTGATAAAAATTACTTTTGAGCAATAGTCGACACTATTTCACATACTGCCGGACATATTTCAGTGTTTTTAGTAATTAACGTCTTTAATTGGTACATATTTTTCCTGTCGGTATGTGGATATCCCTTACAAGCCAGTGGACGATATTCATATACGCTACAGGTATTATCATCATTTAAAAAGGTACAAGGTGAAGACTTTAATACATAGTCTTGGTCTTCATCTATCCTTAGATAACGATCGATAAATGCACCTGACTTTAATTTTAAATGCTTCGCTAACTTAGCAATATCCGTATCTCTGAAAATAGGACTTGTTGTTTTGCAACAATTGGCACAATCTAAACAATCAATTTTCTTAAATACTTTTTCATGGGTACTATGAAAGACATCATCCATGTCCTTTTTTTTAAAAGAATTAATAGTTTTTAAAACTTGTTTCTTATTTTTTGTATCATTGTTAAAGTTGATTAAGATATTGTTTAATTCTTTTTTCATTGATCGATAATGCCTAAATTTATCCTGCAAATTTAATGGATATTAAATTAATACTTATCTTCGATTAATATTATTAATAAATGAGTAATTACGATTTTGATTTAATTGTTTTAGGTGGTGGCCCAGCAGGGTACGCTGCAGCAATGCGTACCATAGATTTTGGTAAAAAAGTATGTCTAATTGAAAAATCGCGAATCGGCGGAGCTGGTGTTTACCATGGCGCATTGAGCTCAAAGACCCTTTGGGAGTTATCTCAAAGAGTAAGAAACGTTAATGAAATGATTGCTCCGAGCGGGGGAGACAAATTTGAATTATCTTGGTATGACGTCAAGAAAAATTTAGAAGAAGCAGTATTTGAAAGAAAATTCCAATACTCTTGTCACATTAAACTATTAAAGAAAAGCAGGGGGGATTTATTCTTTTATGAAAGAGGAGCTGGCAAATTAATCGACAACCATCAAATAGAAGTGACGAAAAATGATGGTACTATCAAAATATTGTCTGCGAAAAACATTGTAATTGCAACAGGCAGCAGTCCAAGATCTTTACCTAACATGGTGGTTGATGAAGAAACCATATTGACTTCAGATGGCATTGACAACATTATTGACTTCCCAAAAAGTATGGTAATTGTAGGAGCTGGGGTAATTGGTTGTGAATATGCAACCATTTTTTCAAATTTTGGTAAAACAAAGGTTTACTTAATTGATCGTGCTGATAGAATCTTACCCTTTGAAGATTTAGATATTTCAACAATGGTTTCTAACAATTTGGAAGAAAACGGCGTTACCATTCACCACAAAGCTCAATTAAATCGACTTGAAGTTATTGATGGACAGGTGGAATATGAATTATTGTATGAAGATGGATCTACCGAAATCATTCGAGTTGAAAAAGCATTGCTTTCAGTTGGAAGGGTTTCAAACATCAATAATATAGGACTCGAAGAGGTCGGCATAAAAAAAGGACCGAATGGCAGAAACATTGGAGATGATGATACGCAGACCAATATTCCAAATATTTATGCAGTAGGAGATGCATCAGGCAGAATTGCATTGGTGAATATGGGAGAAATTGAAGCCAGACATGCAGTTGAAAAAATGTTTGGGGAGAAAAAAGACCGACTTTCTTATGACAATGTATGTACCATTATGTTTTTGCAACCCGAAGTAGCAGCAGTTGGATTAAACGAACAAATGTGCATTGAACAAAATATCCCAATCAAGGTTGTAAAATTAGATTACTCCACAATTGCTAGAGCGATTGCCATGAGAAAAACGCAAGGGTTCTTTAAAATTATTGTTACCAATGACGACAAAATGCAAATTTTAGGCATGAGAGCTGTTGGTGAGCATGCTTCTTCTGCAATTCAAGGAGTGGCATTACAAATTAAATCTGGAAATGGAATTGAAAGCATTGCGGAGCTCGTTCATCCACATCCATCTATTGTTGAAGGAGTGCAAGAATGTGTCAGAATGTTATTAAATAAATCCTTATTTAAAGCCTCTGTTTTCCAAGATAAATTAGCATGTTACAGCCTGGTAGATGGGGTTAAAACTGAACTACAAAGGTTATAAAATATTTCTAAAAAAAGCTTGTTGGCTCAAGTCCATTTCTTTTGATATCATTACCTTTGTCCATATTTAAATTTTATGACTGTGTTATCAAATCGCGTAATTGAATTAGAAGAATCTGCAACTTTGGCCATGGCCCAAAAAAGTAGGGCATTGAAAGAACAAGGAATCGATATTATTTCCTTGAGTTTAGGAGAACCAGATTTTATGGTACCTGATTTTATCAAAACTGCTGCTAAAAAGGCAATAGATGATAATTATTCAAAATACACGCCTGTTCCTGGTTATTTAGATTTGAGAGAAGCGGTAGCTTTAAAATTTAAAAGAGACAATGGTTTGATTTATTCTCCAAATCAAATTGTCGTTTCAACTGGAGCTAAACAAAGTCTAATTAATGTTTTGTTAGCGCTTATCAATCCAGGTGACGAGGTAATTGTACCAGCACCATATTGGGTAACATATTTTGAGCAAGTAAAAATGGCTGGAGGTATTCCGGTGGTTGTAAAAGCAACTTTTGAGAATGATTTTAAGGTGACAGGAGACCAAATAAAAGCGGCCATTACACCTAAGACTAAAATGATGATTTTTAGCAATCCTTGTAATCCTACTGGATCTTCATACACGAAAGAAGAATTACAATCCATAGCGACAGTAGTCGCTGCTACACCCAATTTTTACGTTATTTCTGATGAAATTTACGAACACATTAATTTTGTAAGAAAACACGAAAGCTTTGCTCAATTTCCAGAAGTTTATGATAGAACCATTACAGTAAATGGCTTATCAAAGGCATTTGCTATGACGGGATACAGATTAGGTTATATTGGTGCACCACTAGAAATTGCAAATGCAGCAACCAAATTACAAGGACAATATACATCAGCTACTTGTTCTATTGCGCAAAGAGCAGCAATTGCAGCACTTGAAGCAGACCCTTCAGAAATCCAATACATGATAGATGCCTTTAATGCAAGAAGGCTAATTGTTTTTGATTTATTAAAGACGATTCCAAACATTAAAGTAAACCTACCAGAAGGTGCCTTTTACTTTTTTATAGATGTATCTTATTATTTTGGAAAAACAATACAAGGGCAATTAATTAAAGATGCCAACGAATTGTCTTTATTTTTATTAGACAAAGCACATGTGGCTGTAGTAACTGGTGAAGCTTTTGGAAACGAAAATTGCATCCGATTATCTTATGCAAGTGATGAGGCTACTTTAAGAGAAGCAATTGATAGAATTCGGGTAACCTTACAAAATTGAGATGAATGGATGAAATAAAAAGAGCCTTTAAAAATTTTTCAGATAAAAAAATAATTATCCTTGGTGATGTCATGGTTGACACCTACATCCACGGAAAAGTAAATAGAATTTCTCCCGAAGCACCTGTACCGGTTGTAAATTTTGACGCTAGAACTTACCACCTTGGTGGTGCAGCTAATGTGGCATTAAACATCAAAGCTTTAGGCGCCACACCCTATATATGTTCCTTTATTGGAAATGATGAGAATGGTGCATTGTTTGAAAAACTAATGACAGTAAAAAACCTTTCTTACAAAGGGATTTTGTATTCAGATGAACGTATTACAACGGTAAAAACTAGGATTATAGGAAACAATCAACAATTACTGAGAATTGATCAAGAACAAACGGATGACATCAACTCGGTTATGACTTATAATTTGGTGGAGAAAATCAAAGAAATTGTAAAATCGGAAGGAATAGACGCCATCATTTTTGAAGATTACAACAAAGGCGTTTTAACAACTGATTTAATTGAACAAGTTATTTCATTTGCAAATGAAAATGATATTGTTACGAGTGTGGATCCGAAATTAAAAAATTTTTTAGCCTATAAAAACGTCACTTTATTTAAACCAAACTTAAAGGAACTAAAAAGCGGATTACTCACCGATTTTAAATACCCACAAGAAAAGGATTTATTTTTAGCGGCTGTTGAAAATTTAAATACACAATTGAATTGCAAGTATACTTTTATCACCTTATCTGAAAACGGTGTGTACATGAAACACTTGAATAAAGATTATTTTATTCCTGCTCATTTAAGAAATATTGCAGATGTTTCAGGTGCAGGAGATACTGTTATTTCCGTGGCGACACTATGTATTATCAGCGGATTAGAACCTGTTCACACTGCAGAAATTGCAAATTTAGCAGGTGGTTTAGTCTGTGAAAAAGTAGGTGTAATCTCAGTTGATAAAGAACAATTATTGAGTGAAGCCATTAAAACTATTAATTAATCCCTCATGTCGAAAGTAGTAAAGCCATACAACAATGAAACGACTTCTAAAAAAGAAGAAGTTGCAACAATGTTCAATAATATTTCTAAAAAATATGATTTTTTAAACCACTTTTTATCTTTAGGTATTGATAAAATATGGCGTAAAAAAGCAGTGAAAATCTTGGGTGAAAACAATCCAAAAGTAATTTTAGATGTAGCCACTGGAACCGGTGATTTTGCGATTGAAACATTAAAGTTGAATCCAGAAAAAATAATAGGAATTGACATTTCAAAAGGAATGCTCGAAGTTGGGCAGGCAAAGATGAAAAAGAAAAAAATCGACCATATCATTCAATTGGAATTAGGTGATTCAGAGAACTTAAGATTCGAAGACAATACATTTGATGGATATACCGTTGCTTTTGGCGTGAGAAATTTTGAAAACTTGAGCAAAGGTTTGTCAGAAATGTTACGGGTTTTGAAACCAAAAGGCAGGGGTGTGATTTTAGAATTTTCTAAGCCTAAAAAATTCCCAGTTAAACAATACTACTCCTTTCATTCAAAATATATCATTCCTAAAATTGGAAAAACCATCTCGAAAGACAGCGCAGCTTACGCTTATTTGCCTGAGTCTATTCAAGCTTTTCCTGAGGGTAATGCCTTTATAAGCATTATGCAAGACTGTGGTTATAAAAACTGTCAATCAAAAATTGTGGCGGGAGGAATCGCAACGATCTATTGGGGAGAGAAAGCATAGCTTAATCACTTTTTACTGTTAACAAATATTTTACACGAGGTGCATTTGACTGCTAAATGCCTTTACTTTTGTCCTTAAAGAATTTAATTTTTTATGTTCGGATTAGCCATTAGAAAAAAGATAGACGAAGAAAAATTAGCGAATATATTTGTTAATTCGCTTTTAGAGGCTGTGGAAAATGGCTTTGGAGATGTGGCTGGAATGATTAATGAAGATCCTGCGTTTAACGCTTCACCTGAAGTAAATCCAAATGCATACCAACAATTTTTACTGATTGTTATTACTGGTAACTTAAATTATTTAAGTCAAAATAACGAAATAGATGATGTAGCAGACCTCTCTCATTTAATCGTTAAAAAATACGCGCAAATATTTGACATGGATACAAATGAATTAGATGCGAAAATTCAACGAATGCAGGCTTTTGTATCACAAGTAAATTATCCTTCTAAAAATTATTTATACGGTTTATCAAAGGCTGTTTTTTTTAAATATAATTTAAACGAATTTCAAGAATCTTATTTTAGAAGTATGAATTCACCTAACCCTTTATTTTTAAAAAGGATGGATGAATTAGTTCGTTTATTTTTATGGGATTGGGATAATTTTTTCAAAAAACATAAATTGCAATAATTTATAATTTTAAAAAATAAAATTACAATTCTATTTTAGAGTCTCAATTTTGTGGTTAACTTTGTGTCCCGAGTTACAAAATACCTCAAAAAAATGGCAAATTCAACCAAATACATATTTGTAACCGGTGGCGTTACATCTTCACTCGGCAAAGGCATCATATCAGCATCACTCGCAAAATTATTACAAGCAAGAGGTTATAGTGTAACCATTCAAAAATTAGACCCTTACATCAATATTGATCCAGGTACTTTAAATCCTTATGAGCATGGAGAGTGTTTTGTAACGGATGATGGGGCTGAAACTGATTTGGATTTAGGTCATTACGAAAGATTTTTAAATTCCACTACTTCCCAAGCAAATAACGTAACCACTGGTCGTATTTACCAATCAGTAATCGATAAAGAGAGACGTGGTGAATTTTTAGGTAAAACGGTACAAGTTGTACCGCATATTACAGATGAAATTAAGGAGCGTATACAAATATTAGGTAAAGCAGGTAAGCACGACATTGTGATTACTGAAATCGGAGGAACTGTAGGAGATATTGAATCATTACCCTACATTGAGGCAGTTCGTCAATTGATTTGGGAGTTACCAAATGATTGTTTGGTAATTCATTTAACCCTTGTTCCGTATTTGGCTGCTGCTGGAGAGTTAAAAACAAAACCTACGCAACACTCTGTTAAGGAATTAAGAGAAGAAGGAATTCAACCAGATATTTTAGTTTGCAGAACTGAGCATGAATTAGATGATTCCATCAGAACAAAAATTGCCCGTTTTTGTAATGTGAATATTGAATCTGTGATACAATCTATAGATGCCGCAAGTATCTATGAAGTTCCACTCATGATGTTAGAGGAGAAACTAGATTTAGTGGTGATGGAAAAATTAGGAATCCCATCATTAAACGAACCTAACTTAACTGAATGGCGGGCATTTTTAGCCAAAGTTAAATCCCCTAAACACCAATTAAACATTAGTTTAGTTGGTAAATATATTGAATTAAAAGATGCGTATAAATCAATAGTAGAAGCTTTTGGTCATGCTGGTGCTTTTAACGATTGTCAAGTAAATTTAAATTGGATTCACTCAGAAGAAGTGACCCGAGAAAATGCTGCGGAATTATTTAAAAACACTGATGGTGTGCTTGTCGCACCAGGATTTGGCTCGAGAGGAATCGAGGGGAAAATTCATGCGATTGAATACGTAAGGACAAATAACATTCCATTTCTAGGTATTTGTTTAGGAATG
>CBDUKB010000128.1:0-8486 GCA_965367695.1 uncultured Putridiphycobacter sp. | reverse complement strand
GTAAAGGAGAAAAAAAGTAATAAGGAAAATATTATTTTCATAGCATGTGGTTGTCTAATAAGTAAACGGTAAATTAACTTAAAAGGTTGTTAATTTTTATAAAAATAATTCATAGCCCATGCATTTTTAAAGCCGGGTTCACTAATTGAATTTGAAAGGATTAATGCATCAATCACACCATTTATACTTTCTGAATAATACAATACAACATAATAATGCTGATTTCTATGATTAATAAGTATTTTGGATGATGGAAATAAAGTCAAAGCAGTTGTTAATAGTTTTTCAGCCTCTGCTAAGTTAGCATACATGCCATTTACAATGTAATATCCATTCGGAGATTCTTGATTATTTAGTACTTCAGTAAAATAGTCGTCTTTAATTTTGATGCTTTTCGTTTGAATAGATTCGTTTAATCCATCATAAATTGGCTTTTGATTTACTTTGATGTTTTTTCCGTCAACCGCTCCCTTATCATTGTCTTTTATGATGGTGTTTTCAATATTAAAACTGTCTTCATTCTTATCATTATTTGTTTTTACAGGAGTTGATGATGTGTCAATTTTTTTAATATTGTTAGCTTGACTGTCAGGTTCATCAATTTTTGTTTGATCTTTAATGATAACTTCTTTGGGGATTCGCGCATTTTGCTTATTGATTGAATCAAAATGGGTTAATGTTTCTTTAATTAGTAAGTTTTCATCAGCTAACACTTTTTGCTCAATTTTTTTAATATTGATTTCTTGGGTTAAACTATCAATGATGGCGTATTGAATGGAGTCTTTTATGGCTTGTTCTTTGCGTACTGAATTTAAAGGTTTTTCATCTTTGTTGGCTTGGTCCTTTGAGCCCCTGTTTTTAATTTGGTATAGGAGTGCAATTTCAAAATTATTACTGTTAGAAATGGAGGCCATGGAACCGATTGGTATATCATAAGCTAAACCAATTTTTAAATTTTCGATAAAAGAAAATCCAACACTTGCCGCAACAGCATAGTCACTTTTATAAGTTGCACCAATCCAACCTAATTTTTCATGACCAGCCAATAAAGAAGTTGAATAATGAAAAGGTAAATTTGGTGAATAAATGCCTAAAATATCTGGTTTTAGATAAAAGTTTTGATGTGTTGAAAACTTGAATTTGTAACTGCTATTGAAAACATACTGCCTTGCTAATTCAAATGTGTACAGATTCGAATTTGATAAGCTAAATTTATTTTCTAATAATTGAGGCATGGAAAACCCAAATAAAAATTCATTGTACTTCATAAATATCCCAAAGTTTGCATCTAAAATTGTTTTGTTACTTGAAAAATCACCTGATAAAATGGGGTCGTTGATGTCTCCAATAATTTCATTTTGATGAATACGTTGATCAATTACCCCCAGTGATATTCCTGGTTGAACAATTAATTTATCTGTTATTTGAATTTTATAAGCATATGAAAAGTGTGTGTTTATTCTATTAGTTAAACCTAAGTTATCACTGCCTAAATTAAAACCTATTGATGAATTTGATTCGTTTAAATTAGTATGCGCTATTAATAAGTTTGTGATTACGCCTCCATTAAAATCTGCCCATTTTTGATTTCTAATCATGCCCATTTCTGCCCCTCCATTCAATCCTGCATAACCTGGGTTATAAACAAAAGGTGATAAGTAATTATGTTGAATCAATGGCGTTTGCTGGCCAAAGCATAGGTTGCCGATAAAAAGCAGGGTAAGTACTTGAAGTTTTA
Organism: uncultured Putridiphycobacter sp.; assembly: GCA_965367695.1. GTDB lineage: Bacteria > Bacteroidota > Bacteroidia > Flavobacteriales_D > Crocinitomicaceae > Putridiphycobacter. The sequence continues at coordinate 6,748 of CBDUKB010000128.1, read as the reverse complement.
TTAAATTCAATTTCATTTAATTTTGATCTAAAATAGTAAAAGTTCCTTTTAATACTGGTTGGTCTTTGGCTAATTGAACAGTGTAAAAATAAGTTCCATTCGGTAAATTGTCGGTATCCCAATTGTTTAAATATGGGCTTGCTTGGTATACAATTTGTCCGTATTGATTAAACACTTTGACTTCATTTTGTTCAAAGAATTCAATTTGTTCAATTATCCAAAAATCATTGTAACCATCTCCGTTCGGAGTGATGAGATTATGAATGACAACAATATCTAAGTCAATTTCAACTGTTATATGATAATCTGCGGTATAAACACAAGTGCCGGGTCCAGTAATTGTTGCCTGGTAAGTTGTTGTGGACGTGGGGGTGACAATAGGATTATAAACTAAATTATTATCAATATGTAAATTTGGTGACCAAACATAATCAAATCCATTTTCAGCATTTAACTGAATGCTATTACCCAGTGTAATGGTGTCGTAATGAGCTGTAATTATTGGATAATTGTAAATATAAATTGAATGAACAGCTGTATCATTCTCACAACCCATTTCAGTGTTTACTACTCTAAAATGCGTGGTTTGGGTACTTGTATTAAAATTATAAATTGGTACATTAACCTGCGTATTTTGCCATGATTGTCCACTGTCTAATGATATTTCCCACCAAAAATTACCATCTGAATAATCAGCCAATGTGAGTAATAATGGCGGGCTCATAAAACAAACAGAATCGGGTGCTATGATTTCGCCGGCCTTTAGATTTTCAATAATTTCAATATTAATCAAGGAAGAAGTATCAGGTGCACATTGCTCGTTTTGAACGATAATTGCATAAGCTGTAGTTGTTTTTAAATTAGCATAGAATAAGGTGTCGTTTGTGTTATTAATCGCGTTATATGTGACACCATTGTCAATGCTTGATATCCAAGACAGTATGTTTCCTTGATAATTACTACTATAAATAAAGCCATTGTTTAATGTGTCACAAAATGAGGTCTGACCATTTAATTGTCCAGCATTAGAAGAATCCAATACTGTTAAATGAAAAAATGAAGTATCTTGAGGACAAGTACTTGTTTGGTAAATAACACGATAATCAGCTGTAATGTTTGGGTTGTTCACTTGAATAGGATTATTGTTGCCTGTTAAATTTGTCCAATTACTGCCATCAATTGAAAATTGCCAATTGATAAGGCTACCATTCGTTCCAATCGCTTCTAAAGTATTCTATGGAATGTCCGTGCAAATGCTATCCAAGCCTTGAATCGTTCCTGCATCACTTTTAGGGATGTAATTAATATTGACCACATTACTCGAGTCTGCTGGACAAGTACCATTTTTTACGGTCGCAAAAAACTGAAAATTTTGTGCAATTTCATAATATGTGAGGGTGTCATATGGATTGACATAATTCGAAAATGAATTGCCGTTGTTTAATGAAAGAAACCAATTAAATGTGCTACCATAATAATTGTTTAAATGCAATGCTGTTGGGAAAATAGTATCGCAATGCGTAGAGTCATTTTCTAACAAACCAGCATTACTCAAAGAATCTATTTGTATATTGTGGTAAATGGTATCGTTTGGACAAATTCCGTAAACACCATTGAAAATAACCCTGTAAGTGGTGTTTACATTAATATTATTGTATGCTTGACTACTGCTGCTATTCATCAAACTATTCCAATTAAGGCCATTGTCTATACTATTCTCCCAATCTAAAATTTGTCCAGAATTTCCAACTAAATCAATGTTGCCATTATTCATGCCAATACAAACATTGCTTGGGGCACTAAAAGTCCCTGGCGCTGGTGTACAATCATTGGTAATTGAAGCCGTAATGGTGTCGTTATTTGGGTTAGTATCACTCATGTCTGAAACATAGATTGTGAAATTATGAACAGCACAAGCAGATAAATCAACATGTGTTGTGAATTCATAAATATAAGTGGCACTTGTAGGCAATATTGGAACGGTAATACTTTCGGTTGTAGTTACTGAATTTACCACATATGAAACATCAAAAGTACCAGAGTATGGGGCCGTTGCTGCATTAATAATGGTGATTTTTACAATTTCGGAATTCGTTAAATTACACCCAGACACAGGTGAAGTAATAGAAGTACTTATAGTCAAGTCACTTCCAAACGTTAGTTTGGTAATTGTTAAAGTGATCATGATAATAAGCAGCTTCATATTATTCTTTAAATATAAGCTACAAAGGTAAATAAAACATCAAGATGAAAGGGTAAGAAATGTTTAGAATTTTTAACATTTCAATTAAACAATGGCTTTATTTATAAATCTTTATTACCAAATTCTATAATCTAATTGTGTATTAACAATTCTCGAAGTAGGGGTTTGAGTTCCATTGGAAATATAATTTACCTCGTATTGAATAAATTCTTGAAGTTCTGAAATATTAATCTTATTATCCTTGTTCAAATCAGCTTCTTTATTTTTCAACCCTCTTATTAAGCAGTATGTAAATAAGCCGTTTTTCCAACGGTCACCCTCTATGGCGTATTCAGTACCCGCTGAAGAAGCAATAATGGTTGCACCAGTTCCTTTTCTTAAATCAGTGAACAAACTTTTCATTAATTCATTGGTACTAAGTAGACCTAAAGGTTTTTCTTTTTCTCTCACTTTTACACCTGCGGCACCTCTAAAAATAATATCACTCGCTTTTTCTATGTTGTCTGGTTCCTCTGTTTTTTCAACTTCATCTTTTTCTAATTCACCACTGTGACAAGTATCAATAAACAATAGTTTTCTTAATGCCTTTAAATTGTCCACAAGATTTTCCATTACTTCATAAGGGATACCTTTTAATTTTGGATTGTTAAAATCCATGTCATGCGTGGCAAAATAATAGTTAAAGTCTTCGTCTAAGATACCATGTCCAGCAACAAATACAATGACCATGTCATTAATCCCTGCTTTTTCAAGGAATGGTTTTACTGTATTGATATTTTCTAAGGTAACTTGTTCATCAGTAAATTCTTGGCTGTAAACATTGGTAAATGATTTACTGCTTTCAAAAGTTTTAATAATATCTTTGGCATCTTTTGCTGCATAGTTTAAATTGTACTTACTGTCTTGAAATTTTCCTATTCCAATGGAAACTAAGTATAAATTAGATTCTTTTGCTTCGTTAGTGTTAAATAGTTTATATGTTTTTTTGTAGCTATCGGCACCTTTCACATTTTGAACACTTACTTCAATTCTATTTTTACCAGTAGCCAAAGGAATATTAAAAGTGTAGGTGAATCTATTGGTGTCGGCGAATGCTACATTATACCCATCAACGCCATAAATTGCCACCCCATTTAACCAGACATTGATTTTTTCAAGATTATATTTGCTGTCTTTGGCTTCCACTTTCAGTTCAATAAAATCCTTGTCAGTTCTGGGTTTTAACTCCATTAAATTTGTAATTTCAATTTCAGGTAAATGAAAGTCTATTCCCAGTTGGTCCTCTGTAAAGTTTAATTTCTTCAACCTTTTTAAATATGCTTGGTGGTAGGCAGCAATTAATTCTGTGTTTTTACTTTTTAAAGCTGTTAACACTAGATCGGGACGATTGTATTTGATATCAAATAAATCGGGGTAAAAATATTGATCTTTAAATTTAAAACCAAAATCGTTGATTGCCCCTTTACTTATCAAATAATAATTGTCTTTAGTTATAAAAATAAAGTCATTGTTTTTAAACGGAATAATGGTAGTAATCAAAGTTTTTTGTTTGAAATCCCATAGTTTTACTGTTCCATCATAACTACTGGAAACAAATTGATTACCGTCGGGATGGAAGGAGATGTCGGTCACCAAATCAGAATGATCTTTAAAAGTGAAATATTCCTTTTTAGCTGCATAATCATAGAATAGCATGTTGTTGGCATAGTCAATTAAAATCACATAATTTTTGCGTTTGAAAACCCGTTTGTAACTATTAGGCAATACGTTTTCTATTCTTTGGCTGGATAGGTTAAAAATAAACTGACCTCTGTCTACAGAGTTAATCCATAATTTATTTTCTGAAATTTTTACAAAATCTTGGATTTTAAAATCTAAAGTATCAGCGTCGTAGTAGAATTTATTTTTGTATAACTTCCATGCGTATAAAACATTTTGATGGTGAGCATTTGCAATAATTGTATTGTTATTGATGAAGCTGATGGATTCGAAAGACTCCCAATTTTTAAACTTGTATAAGTGAGTCGCTTTTTTCCGATTGAAATCGTAATGCGTTAAATTGGGGTTGCTAGATACCCCTGCAAATATCATTTGAGAGCCATCTTTATTAATGTCAAGTACCTTGACTTCACCAATGGGCGATTGATAAGTGCCTAAGGCTTTAAATATAAAAGTCTTGGCATTTGCTATTGGGTATTGTTTGTACCTGTATTTTGCCAAAGGTTTTTCATTCAATGGGTTCGTTTTTTGAATGACATTATTATTGGAAGTTCCAATGAAATAACCCTGACCATTGGGCGATTTTTGAATTTTATTGATGGCATAATCTGACGATTTTTGCACATCAACTTTTGGGAAGGAAGCATTCAAATCTATTTCAAAAATATAACCCAATTCATCACCTACATAAATTTTACTGCCGTCGTGACTATAGCTAACCGTGTTTTTTCTGTGAATACTCGACGAAACCCTGCTTTCCAATTCCATTAATTCTGTATTCCAAACAATAATACTTCTGTCCTTACCAGCAGAAGCGAAAAATTTCCCGTCTTTAGAAAAACATACGTCTTTAACTGCTGAATGGTGACCATCCAAGGCTGCCACCATAATTCCACCGTATTTGTACACATATACCTTTCCGTCTTGTCCTGCCGCAGCTATTAAATCTTCGTTGGGACTGACATCAAATGCATTTAGTTTTGTTTCAATTGAGTTGGCTGATAATCGGTTAAGCGGAATTTTTTTATTTGCCAAACGCTTTAATATAATCCCTTTTTTAATGGTTAATTCTATTTTGCCATTTTTACCCAAATAGTAGTCTTTTTTTCTATTTGTAGGGGTTTCAATAATCCCCATGTCAATTAACTTTGAATTAATAATATCAAAGCCAAAAATAGTATTGTTTGTTTTGACAAATAAGTACTTTTCATCTTTACTAAATGAAATGTTTTCTATTTTTTCGTTTTCGTCAATGTAAAAGGTGGTCAATAGTCTACTCAAACGAATATGCCAAATAATAATCTCGGAATTTTCACCTAATGAAGCAAGGTATTTACCAGTTTTCGAAAACTCCAATAATTCTATGTCACTTGAATGGGTACGGTGTACCACCAACTCTTCTTTTTGTGAAAAAAGACTGAAATTCAATAAAACAAATAATATGAATACTGTTTTTTTCATGTTAATTATAAATTGGATGAATAAGAAACCTAAACTTGCCGTAGTGTATGAATAAATTTAATGATGCAAGGGCGCTGTCATTGTAGTAATTTACGCTATTAATTGGTTCCCTGCAAACCCTATGCTGATAATTTTCAATTTGCAAATTTCCTTTTCGTAATAATTGCTCTAAATTTTGTATAACTACGTTGGAAGGCTTTATCTTTTTCTCAAAATAGTCAGCAGCGTCTTGGGTATCGTTTTTAATCACTTTTGCAGCATATGAATTTACGACAAATCCACCCGATTTGAAGGTGATTTCGTTTAGGATAGGAGCACTTTGATAATTGATGATATTCAGGTGGATATTATTCGACTGAAATTTACTAATCAATGCAGCATAGTCTGTCTGATTTATGTTGTCTTCATTTATTTTGCTATAATTAATAAAGGTTACGTATTTGTTATTACCAGGAGGAGCTTTTAAAATAATTTCATCAGCAGCTTTATTAAGTAAGTTGAATACTTCAGAAATCAATATATTTTCAAATGGAATATCATTTGGTCCTTTAATTTTAGGAGGGTTTTGAATATGAGTTTCACTATAAAATAATCTCATTAATGAAGTGTCGTCTGCTTTGTTTTGATAGTTAACACTTAAATTGTTGTTAGACCAATAACCTATGTAAAACTCATTATTATTTGAAACTGCTTCTTTTCTATATTTTTCAATAAAAAAACCTGTGGCTTCATGGTAAAGCCTAATTTTTGAATTGCTAGGATTAATCAACATTAAGTTAATATAGTTGTTGCTAGGACTCGAAATAGAAGTACTGTGGTTTAGAGAAGTACAATTTCTTAAATAAGGGTCTGTTTCGTTTATTGCGAGATCAAATCCAAATTTAGTTTGTTTTTCTTTTGTACCTAGTTGTTTACCATTGATGTCCAAAAAACTAGAATGGATAATGAAAGTACTGTCAGATTCTTTGAATATTTCAGCATCATACATTATGGTAGCGTTCCCGTTGTTTTCAAGGTATTTAGGATCAATCAATTCTTGCTTGTTACAACTACTTATCCCAAGTAATAAACCAACCAAAATATAAAAATTACTCTTCATATAAATAGTTTTTCTTTGTGATGTCCTTATTACTTAAGAAGTAATAACTTAAATTCAATTCTACTTGCCAAATACTTCCTCTAAAGTTGTTGTTTTCTAAAATTTTGTCAAAATTTGGAATGTAGTTGACATACCTTGCAGAAATGTTTATCTTTTTAATCTGTTGACCTAATCCAATCATGTATTGGTATCTAAACTTGTAATCGGAATCATAAAAAATGGATTCAAAATGATTGTCTCCAAAATTAATTTTGTCGTCATATATT
>CBDUKB010000127.1:0-8552 GCA_965367695.1 uncultured Putridiphycobacter sp. | reverse complement strand
TTATTTGATCTGTAGCTCCTACTTTTGAATTCATAAATTCAACAATGTATTTATAATCTTTATTTTCAGATAATTGATTGAAAACACTTTTCAAATCATGCCAAGAACTAATACTGTACCCAATTTTATTTTCAATAAACAATGTCGCTTCAGGAAACTTGTCGTGTTTGGGTCCAAAAATTACAGGGACTCCAAAGCAAGCAGGCTCCAAAATATTGTGTAATCCACTTTTAAATGCTCCCCCAACATAGGCAATTTGGGCATATTGATAGATATGCATTAACATGCCAATATTATCAATAATTAACACCTTCGCTTCCTTGCTTTTATCCAACATCAATTCAGAGTATAATATGGCAGGTTTTTTAAGGTTCTTAACTATTCTATCGATATTTCCTTTTTTTATTTCATGAGGCGCAATAATCACCTGCTGCTCAAAATTAGCTTGATTAATCAATGGCATAAACACGGCCTCGTCTTCTTCCCAAGATGAACCGATAACTATAGTTTCACGTCCCTTTATAAATCCTTCAATTGCTTCAATTCTCTTCACATTTTTAGCATTATTCATCACCCTATCAAATCGCGTATCACCTGACAAAACACTTGGTATTTCGATAGAATTTAACAATGATAAGGAATGTTGATTTTGTACAAAAATTTGAGAAAAACAATCCAAAACTTTTCTAAAAAACCTACCATACCACTTAAAAAATACTTGATTTTGACGAAATAATCCAGCAATCAAGTATACAGGAATGCCTTGTTTTTTTAATTCAAAAATGTAGTTTGCCCAAAATTCATACTTAATAAAAAAGACTTTTGTTGGCTTCAATTTGTTGATCAAGTATGTTGCATTCAACTTACTGTCTATCGGTAAATAAAAAGTGTAGTCACTCAACTCATAATTTTTGCGAACTTCAAAACCAGATGGCGAAAAAAAGGAAATAACTATCTGACATTCTTCTTTTGCTTTAATTGCCTCTATCAAAGGCCTACCCTGTTCAAACTCTCCTAAACTGGCACAATGAAACCAATACAATGGCAGGTCTTTTCTTTTAAATTGAACCAAGTGAGCCTTCCAATTTTTACGTCCAATTACCCATAATTTTGCTTTTGGATTAAAAATAGCAGCCAAATGAATAATGGCTGAATAAAAGTAAATACTTGTAGAATAAATAAAATTCATTAATCAAAATAATAATCTTGTAATTGTCTTTTGTAAATAGGAATCATCCATCCAACTTTAATTCCAAAAAACAATTCTAGTCTTAAATTATCTTCAGGACCTTCGGAATCAAAATTATAAGTTCTTACATTTTTTGTAAATGCTTGCCCAAACTCCAGTCCTCCATAAAAATTTAAAAACTGACGATTTCCTTGTTGTAAATATCCAATAAATTGCTTGGTTGAAAGTCCCATACTCAACTTATCATACCCCTTAATGTAATCATCTTTAAATTGATCGACACGATCATAAATATGTTCAATTCTAATTTTGTGGAACATGTACCCAAGCCCAAAATTCACCCATAAACCGGCATTAGGACCTTTACCCACTTTATTAAATACATAACCTACTTGTCCAGTAAAATTTCCACCTCTTAACAAATACAATACATCAGCTGGAATCCCTTCAAAATTAATGATGTTTCCATCTTCATTTTTTAAATTCTCAAAGATAGCTGGCTCTTTAAAAGTGTTGCCGAATAAAAATTGTGACTCAAAGCCAAAAGTTAAATTCGTTTTTAATTTAAAATTTATTTCAGCGCCCAAATTATTATGAAAACCCCAACGTTTTGCAAAATCACCACCTGGCATTGAAGCTTTATAGGTTAATCCATAAATAGGTGTAAAAACAGATGCTGATTTCAAATCTCTTTGGGCTGAAGCATTCAAACTATAAAATACACATAAGAGCATGAGTAAAGTGTATCTGCTTAATTTTTTACTTGATTTTATCATATTCAAATTTCAATATTACTTTCAGTTTTTAATTGACTAAAATATTGCAATAAAATTACACTATAAATGGTTATATTCGCAAACTTAATGGTATTTAACACTAATTATTGATTCAAGTGAAAAAAATTCAAATGGTTGACTTGGTTTCTCAGTACGAAAAAATCAAGCCTGAAATATTAAAATCTATAGAAAATGTAATAGACAATGCGACCTTTATTAATGGGCCTGCTGTCAAAGATTTTCAAGCAAACTTAGAAAATTATTTAAATGTAAAACATGTAATTCCATGTGCAAACGGAACTGATGCTTTACAAATTGCCTTGATGGCATTAGGTTTGAAGCCTGGAGATGAAGTTATCACCTCTGATTTCACTTTTGCAGCCACTGTAGAAGTAGTAAAACTCCTCAATTTAAAACCCGTTTTAGTTGATGTTGATTGGAATAACTTCAACATATCGCTTTCGGCTATCGAAAAGGCGATTACTCCTAAAACCAAAGCAATTATACCTGTGCACTTATTTGGACAATGTGCCGATATGGAGGCATTAATGGCCTTGGCCAAAAAACATAACATTGCCTTGGTTGAAGATACTGCTCAAGGAATTGGTGCAAAATATACTTTTAAAAATGGTGAAAGTAAATTTGCTGGTACCATGGGTGAAATTGGAACTACCTCATTTTTTCCTTCCAAAAACTTAGGTGGTTTTGGTGATGGGGGAGCTATTTTTACCAATGATGATCACTTAGCCAAAATCATGCGTTCTATTGTTAACCACGGAATGGGTGAACGTTATTATTACGAAAGAGTTGGTGTTAATTCAAGACTAGACAGCATACAGGCTGCTGTACTTGATATTAAATTAAAACACCTTGATACTTACATTGCGAATCGTCAAAAAGCGGCTGCTTATTATTCAAATTTTTTCAGCGAATTTGAAAACGTAGAAACGCCAATTATCGAAGATTATTCTACCCATGTGTTCCACCAGTATACATTAAAAATAAAAGGAATCAATCAATTTGATGCCCAAAAATATTTAAATGAAAAAGGAATCCCTGCTATGATCTATTATCCGGTACCATTACACAGTCAAAAGGCATATGATGCCGAAAGCTATGATGATGCAGATTTTGCAAACACCAACTTGCTTTGCCAGTCTGTTTTATCTTTGCCAATGCATACCGAATTAGAAGAAAATCAATTAAAATTCATTTGTGAATCTTTAAAAAACTACTTAAATAAATGAAAAAAATAGCAGTAATTGGAACTGGATATGTTGGACTTGTAACAGGTACTTGTTTTGCCGAAACGGGAAACCACGTTATTTGTGTCGACATAGATGAAAATAAGGTGAACCTTATGAAAAACGGGAAGGTTCCTATTTATGAACCGCACTTAGATGTATTGTTCGAAAGAAATATTAAAGAAGGTAGGTTGCATTTTACAACCGATTTAGCCGCTGGAATTAAAGATGCAGAAATAATATTCTTGGCATTGCCAACACCTCCAGGTGAAGATGGTTCTGCCGATTTATCTTACGTACTAGGTGTAGGAGAAGATTTGGGCAGACTCATGACTGAATACAAAGTAATTGTTGACAAATCGACCGTTCCAGTTGGGACATCAGAAAAAGTAGAAGCAGCGATTAAAGCGCACGCAAGTGTTGAATTTGATGTGGTTTCTAATCCTGAATTTTTAAGAGAAGGCTTTGCAGTGGATGATTTTTTAAAACCAGACCGTGTTGTTATTGGAACAAGTTCAGTTAGAGCAAGGAAGATAATGGGCGAATTGTACAAACCATTTGTACGACAAGGAAATCCTATTTTGTTTATGGATGAAAAATCTGCGGAATTGACCAAGTACGCAGCCAATTCATTTTTAGCAACAAAAATTACATTCATGAATGAAATCGCGAATTTTTGCGAGATTGTTGGTGCAAATGTTGATGATGTGAGAATTGGAATTGGTTCTGATGACCGAATTGGGAACAGATTTTTATTCCCAGGGATAGGATTTGGAGGAAGTTGCTTTCCAAAAGATGTTCAAGCACTGGTAAAATCTGGTAAAGAATTTAATTTCGATTTTGATATTATCAATGCAGTTTTACGGGTGAATGATTCTCAAAAATTAAAATTGATCGACAAAGTATTCAATCACTTTGGAGATGTTAAAGGTAAGACCTTTGGATTATGGGGATTAGCATTTAAACCCGACACAGATGACATTAGAGAAGCACCAGCTTTATACATGATTGAAAAATTATTAGCCGCAGGTGCAAAAATAAAAGCTTATGATCCTGAAGCAATGGAGAATGTCAAAAAACAGTTCAATTTTGACATAGAATTTGTGGACAATCAATATACTGCAATCGAAGGGGCAGATGCCTTATTAATTGCAACTGAATGGGGGGCTTTCAGAAATCCCGATTTTGATTTGATAAAAAAGAATTTGAATAAACCTAAAGTATTTGACGGAAGAAATTTATTTGGATTGGAAGAAATGGAAGAAAGAGGATTTTATTACGAAAGCATTGGTAGAAGAACAATTGTAGGATGAAACAAAGGAAAAAAGTATTAATAACAGGAGCAGCAGGATTTTTAGGTTCTCATTTATGTGATCGCTTTATTAAAGAAGACTTTCATGTAATTGCAATGGACAATTTAATAACCGGAAGGCTTAAAAATATTGAACATTTATTTCCACTTGAAAATTTTGAGTTTTATAATCATGATGTCAGTAAATTTATCCACATTCCTGGTGAATTAGATTACATTCTACATTTTGCATCTCCTGCGAGTCCAATTGATTATTTAAAAATACCCATTCAAACTTTAAAAGTTGGTTCTTTAGGAATTCACAACTGTTTAGGATTGGCAAAAGCAAAAAATGCAACCTTAATGATTGCTTCAACTTCAGAAGTATACGGAGATCCTGAAGTACATCCACAAACCGAAGAATATTGGGGCCATGTGAATCCAATCGGGCCAAGGGGGGTATACGACGAAGCCAAAAGATTTCAAGAAGCCATGACCATGGCTTACCATACTTTTCACAATGTAGATACAAGAATTATTCGTATTTTTAATACCTATGGGCCAAGAATGCGCTTAAATGATGGGCGTGTACTTCCTGCGTTCATTGGTCAAGCACTTAGAGGTGAAGACCTCACTGTATTTGGTGACGGCTCTCAAACTAGGTCTTTTTGTTTTGTAGATGATTTAGTGGAAGGGATTTATAGATTGTTGAAAGTTGATTATCATTTACCTGTTAATGTTGGGAATCCTGATGAGATTTCAATTGGTGATTTTGCTGAAGAAATTATTAAATTAACAGGAACCAAGCAAAAAGTAATATACAAAGACTTACCAGTAAACGACCCAAAACAACGTCAACCTGATATTACAAAAGCAATTGAATTATTAGGCTGGACACCAAAAATTGATCGGGCTAAAGGTTTAAAAATAACTTATGATTATTTCAAGTCATTATCAAAAGATGAATTGGAAAAAACAGATCATTATAATTTTGATAACTTTATAATTAAATAAAATATGATACGCTCTCTTCTACTCTTATCAATTGTGTTTCTTTTAAAAAGCATTGTTTTCGCACAGCCATTGTATAAAGCAATGATGGAAAACAACCAATACAATTTTTATGATGTGGTTGCAGAAGCAGAGTCATATTTTGCTACCCATCCTAAAACAAAAGGTTCGGGATGGAAGGGATTTCAAAGATGGAAATGGGCAAATGAATACAAATATTACCCAAGTGGCGACCGCTCACAAATCTCCCCTTTTTTTAGCGAAGAAAGTTTTACAAAATTTCAAGAAGAAAATCCTGCACCTGAAGACTTCTACAATGCAGGATGGAGAGATTTAGGCCCTTATTTTGTTGATAGTATAACGGGGCACTATTCTGCTGGACTTGGTAGAGTTGAAGATTTTTACGTCAACCCAAACAATTCACAACTCTTGTATTTAGGCTCAAGAAGTGGTGGGTTTTGGCGTTCGAATGATGGGGGATTAAATTGGTTAAATTCCACAGATTTTTTAATTGCAACAGGGGTAGATGCCATTGCTGTATCACCAACCAATCCAGATTCAATTTTAATTAATGTAAAAAATTCCCGAAATGGTAATACGCATGGAATTTATAGATCTGTTGATGGTGGTTTTACTTGGAACATGACAAACTTTAACCCTGTCAATTTAGGTTGGGGAGGATTAGGAGCAAATGATAGAATTTATAAAATAGTATATCACCCTACTATTCCAGATATGGTATTTGTTGGTACCTCTAAAGGTATTTTTAAATCGACTGACAACCTTCAAACTTGGACTCAATCTTTAAGTTCTTCAGATATTACCGATATCGATTTTCATCCTACTAATTCAGCTATTTTATATTTGTATGATGACTATTATTGGGGGGCAAATCAAAACGTTGTTTTAAAATCTACCAACACTGGCGCCTCTTATTCGGCGTCCAATCAAATAACAGGAAATAATGATTCGAGGTTAATTATTTCTGTTAGTCCAGACTGTGCTTCATGTGTATATGTTGCTTCTGGAAATGGGATTTGGAAATCGACAGATGAAGGTGTAAATTTCACTTATTTAAACAACCCAGGAAATAGTTGTGATGGTTTTGTTGTGAATGACCTTGATACTGCCAAAATGATTTATGGTTATTTAGATATAGAAGGAAGTAATGATGGTGGTCAAACATTCAGTCAAATTACTTTTTGGTCCCAAGGTACCAATGCAAGTTTTAACAATGGTCTTTATGTACATGCCGACTTAAGAGATGCAAAATGTATTAATGGAATATATTATGTTGCAACAGATGGTTTTTTAAGTCGCTCATTAAACAATGGATCAACTTGGGAAATTTTAAGTCAGGGGACTGGAATTCGTGAAAATTATTCCTTGGGAATTAGTCAATCGAATCATTACAGAAGCATGGTCGGTTCACAAGACAATGGAACAAGTATTAAACACAAAAGTACATGGATTGAATTTTATGGTGCTGATGGAATGGAAGCAATCATACATCCTTTAAATGATGATTGGATGATTGGAAGTCTGCAATATGGCGGTAGAAGAATTACAAAAAATGGAGGCGCAACCCAAGGTGGTGCAACGCCACCCGGACAGTCGGGAGGATGGGTAGCACCGCTAATGTACGATCCAAATGATCACATGACCGTTTATTCCTTAGGAGAAAACATTTATAAGAGTAGTAATTTTGGCACTTCATGGGACAGTATAGGAACCCCTTCTTTTAGCGGAACAATTTCAGAAGCGGCTATTGCACAAAATAATTCCAATATAATTGTTGTTAGCCGAGGCTCCAGTATCGAAAAATCAGTAAATGGTGGAACCTCTTTTACTGACATCAGTAATAACTTACCCAATTTCACCATCACTGATATTGCCTTTGTTCCTGCAAATGACAATATAATATTTGTCACTTTTGCACATCACCAAAACGACAATCAAAAAATATATATGTCCACCAACCAAGGAACAAGTTGGACCAATGTCACCTTTAATTTAGGCAATATGCCGATTAGAAAAATAGTGATTGACCACCTTCCAGTACCAAATATTTATGTGGGTGCCGAAATTGGTGTTTACACCATGCCTTTGTTTGGAACAAACTGGTCATTGTACAATACCGACTTACCAAATATGGCTATTGAAGACATGGAGGTAATGTGGGGATCCAATACTTTAAGGGCTGCAACTTGGGGAAGAGGATTGTGGGAGTTTGCCTTAGTTGGGCGTGCAGATTTTCCAGCAATCGTAAAAACGAGTATCACAGATACCCCAAATGATATTCAACCTGTTGACAATAACCCGCAATATGTTACGGCTAAAATTTCATACGATAATACCATCAGCAGTGCCTATGTAAAATATTCGATTAATAATTTATCTTTTAACAATACCTTACTCATGTCGAATACCATTGACAGTACTTGGGTAACCAATAATCCTATTCCGAGTGGTAGCATTGACGATAAAATCTACTTCAAGGTTTTTGCCGTTGGAAATAATAGTGATACAAGTGAAACGTATAAGTTTATGTATACTGTTAAACCATCTTGCATTTCATTTGGAAACATGACATGGGCAACAGCAATTACACAAGTTTCAATGAACACAATTAATAATTCAACAGGAAAAACACAACCTTATACCGACTATTCTAGTACACACTCTACAGGTTTAACATTGAATAATAATTATAATTTAAGTGTGAATTTAAATACTGATGGAAATTATAGTATTTATGCAAAAGCATGGATTGACTGGAATCAAAATGGAGACTACTTAGACCCAGGTGAAGAATATGATTTAGGATTTACTCAAAATTCCACAAATGGCGCTACATCCAACTCACCTCTTTCAATTCTGGTGCCAACTACCGCATTATTGGGTCCTACCAAAATGCGTGTTTCAGCAAAATTTAACACTGCTCCTACTCCTTGTGAAACTGGATTTGACGGAGAAGTAGAAGATTATGAAATTGTGGTTCAGGGACCAAGCCTTGATTATACTACTTCGAATCTAGTCTC
>CBDUKB010000126.1:0-8602 GCA_965367695.1 uncultured Putridiphycobacter sp. | reverse complement strand
GGAAAATGAAAAGTTGTGCTTAGTATCCCTTGCTTCACTCCATCTGTGATAAATGCCTTGATATCAACCTTACCTCTTGGTGATTCTAAACAAACCAAATCACCATCATTAATCCCTTTTGAGGCTGCATCTTGTGGGTTTACCCAAAGCACATCTTCGGTATGAATTTCTACATTGCCAGTTCTTCTTGTCATGGCGCCACAATTATAGTGCTCTAAATCTCTGTTAGTCGTCAAAATAAATGGATACTCATCACCATGCTTTAGAATTTCTCTACTCTCAGCAAAATCATTGTGCACAAATTTGCCTTTGCCAATTTTAAAGGTATCAGTATGTAAAATTTTGGTGTCACTTCCGTCTTTTTTAACCGGCCACTGTTTGCCATTCTCTCCTAATTCTTCCCATTTAACACCAGCAAAAAATGGTACAATTTGAGAAATTTCCTCCAGCATGGTCTTCGCATCATAATCCGCTTGTTGATACCCCATTCTATTCATCAAATCAATAATAATTTGACCGTCTACTTTTGAATTTCCTTGGGGTTTCACTACTTGATTTACTGCCTGAATTCTTCTTTCTCCATTGGTAAACGTACCCGATTTTTCTAGAAAGGAAGCCCCAGGTAATACAACATCCGCATATTTAGCTGTTTCTGTCATAAACAGTTCTTGAACAATCACTAAATCCGTACTTTCTAAGGCCTTAATTACTTTTTGTGTATTTGGGTCAGTTTGAACCACATCTTCACCAATAATCCAAATTGCTTTTAAATCACCTTTTATAGCGGCATCAAACATTTCTGGGATTTTAAATCCAATTTCTGTCGGAACTTGTGCCCCATAAAACGCATTGTATCGCTTATTTATTTCCAAATCTCTTACATCATGGTAACCGGCACCTTGATGTGGTTGCACGCCCATATCTGCAGATCCCTGCACATTATTTTGACCCCTGAGTGGATTTACCCCAACTCCTGGTCTTCCGATATTTCCAGTTAATAATGCTAAATCAGCGATTTGCATTACAGTAAAAGTTCCTTGATATTGTTCTGTTACCCCCAGTCCGTGAAAACTCATGGCATTTGGAGCAGTAGCATAAGCTATTGCAGCATCTCGCACTAATAAACGATCAACACCTGATACTTTTTCCATGGCATCTAAATCAATATTCAATATTGAAGCTTTATAGGCATCAAACCCTTCCGTTTTATCGGCAATGAATTTTTCATCAGCGAGTCCTTCAGTAATGATATAATATACCATCATATTTAAAACGGCCACGTTGGTTCCAGGACGAAGTGGGATATGATAAGTAGCATATTTAGCCAATTCTGTTTTTCGAGGATCAAGCACAATAGTAACATTACCCGTTTTCATGGCAAATTGCTTCATTTTTGCCCCGGTAACTGGGTGACCAACAGTTGGGTTCGCTCCAATTACCATAATACAATTGGTATGTTTTAAATCTTCAACTGAATTAGTTGCTGCGCCTGTACCAAAGGTACGTTGCATTCCCAATGCTGTTGGTGAATGACAAACCCTTGCGCAACCATCAATATTGTTGGTTTGAATAACGGCCCTAAAGAATTTTTGCATCAAATAATTTTCCTCATTCGTACATCTTGAACTTGAAATACCCGCCATTGAATTTGGCCCAAATTCTTTTTTATATGATTTAAACCTGGTCGTTATATAATTATAAGCCTCATCCCACGATACTTCTTCTAACTTGCCATTCTTTTTAATTTGTGGATATCGTAAACGTTCAGCATGGTTGTAAAATTTAAAGGCATATCTCCCTTTTAAACAAGTATGTCCGCCATTCACTGCCGCACCAATAGGCGCTTGAATTGATAAAATTTCTCCGTTTTTACTTGAAACTTCTAGGTTACACCCTACCCCACAATAGGTACAAATAGTTCTTGTTTTTTCATCAGCTTTAATTGATTTTGATTCAAAAACATCAGAAATAGCACTGGTTGGGCATGCTTGCGCACAAGCACCACAACTCACACAATCTGACTCCATAAATGATTCATCTGCTCCCTTTACAATGTGGGCATCAAATCCTCTTCCAGCCATACTCAGTACAAATTGTCCTTGTACTTCGTCACATGCTCTAACACAACGATAACAATTAATACATTTTGAAAGATCAGAAGTCATATATGGGTGACTTAAGTCTTTTTTTCTAGCTAAGTGGTCTTCGAATTCTTTCGGATAACGAACATCTCTAATACCCACATCTGCAGCCACATCTTGTAATTCGCAATTTCCGTTGACTTCACATGTCAAACAATCTAATGGATGATCGGTCAATACCAATTCTATAATATTCTTCCTTAATTTTTGAATATTTTCGGTACTCGGATAAATATAGGTGTTTTCTGTAACAGGTGTATGACAAGAAGCAACAGCTTTTGTTCGGCCACCTTTTTCAAGCGCTAAATCTACACTACATACCCTACACGACCCAAAAGCATCTAGGTTTGGGGCATCACAAAGCGTTGGAATTATTTTTTCACCTTCAATTCTTTTTACAAAGTCAAGTATACTTTCACCTTTAAAAAATTCATGTGGAATGTCGTTTATAAATGCTTTCATAAATATTATATTAATTGAAGTACGTCTTTAGTTCTGGCTCAAAATATTGCAGTGCATTTTTTACAGGCAACGGAATCCCACCACCATGTGCGCACAAGGAACCCTGTTGCAAAGTATTCATCAAATCGGTGAATAATTCCATATCAATTTTAAAGTCACTGGTATTTGCTTTTTTCAATAATTCATGCGCTCTTTTAGTACCCAATCGACAAGGGAAACATTTTCCACAACTTTCATATTGTGCAAAATCCATCAAGTGTTCCAAATAATCTATCATAGGAAAAGACTGTGGAATACAAATAATAGAAGCATGTCCCAATAAAAATCCTTCTTTTGCAAAGGATTCAAAATCAATTGAAAGTTTATCTATCTTTTCAATAGGCACTATTCCACCCAATGGTCCGCCAATTTGCATGGCTTTGACTGGCACTTTAAACCCTCCACCTAATTCATTTACAACTTTTGAAAGGCTCGTTCCCATTTCTACTTCATAAATTCCCGGTTTGTTAAAAAAGGAATCCAATGACACTAATTTTGTACCATTTGATCCATTCGTTCCTAATTTTGAATAAGCCTCACCACCATTTTTTATTATTTCGTAAACGGCAGCCAAAGTCTCCACATTGTTCACAATTGTCGGCTTATTAAACAGTCCTTGTTGTGTTGGAAAAGGAGGCCTTGTTCGCACTTCAGGTCTTTGACCCTCAATTGAATTGATGAGTGCTGTTTCTTCACCACAAATATAAGCCCCTTGTGCTTTTATTATTTTAAACTCAAAATTAAATCCTGAACCATCAATATTTTTTCCTAGTAATCCGTGGGCTTTTAAATCGTCTATTGCTTGCTGCATTATAACAGCAGCATCAGGATATTCCGCTCGAATATATAAAATACCCCATTCTGCTCCAGTTATATAACCTGAAACTAACATGCCAAACAGCACCGAATGTGGTCTTTCTTCCAGTAAAAAACGGTCAGAATATGCCCCTGGGTCACCTTCGTCAGCATTACAAATTATAAATTTGACATCAGATTCCATGTTTTTACAAGATTCTAATTTAAACCCTTTTGGAAATCCGGCGCCCCCCCTACCTCTAATATGGGCTGTCTTTATTTCTTCTAAAACCTCATCTCTATCTGTTTTCAAAACGGATTTTAACAACTCGTAATAAGCAGCAATATCAGTAAAAGGTTCTGTTAAAAAAGCATGTGTTCCACCTACATTGTATACGTCGTTGGCAACTTTTTTAGATTTTAGAATATTTTCTATTTCAGTTTCACTTTTTGCAGAATAATTATGACCGTTATAATGAAATGCGCCGTTTTCATGACAACGTCCTAAACACGTCATGTGTCCAATTTCATTTGAGTCAAAATGTTGTGATAAATCTTCCTTTAATTTATCTTGTGTCCCTGCACATAAACAAGCAGAACCATTACAAACATAAACTTTCTTCCCTTTGTTTTCGGGTTTCATAAAGTCATAAAAACTGGTAGTTCCATAAGTATTAGCTGTTCCGATTAAGAATTCTTCTGCTAATGCTTTTAAATCTTTTCTATTGGGTGTACCTTCATCTTGAGCCGCTTCTCCTAGTTTTTCAAAAAGATTATTTTTGACTCCTTTACGAAATGTTAAATCACTTAAATTCTTCGACATAGAAATAGTTTACTTGAATACATTAAAAATAATAATGTTGCTGTTTTTCAAATATACACAAATTGTATGCTTTTTTTTCGCTTCAGTATATTTTAAATAACTTCGATTGTTTTGAATTACTTTTTACTTCGAATTAATTCAATGTGTCCATTTCCTTCTAGCTTTACACCATTCGTAGACAAGCCAGCGTATGTGTAAAAGTAAACTCCTTCTACACATGGTTTACCAGATTTATAATGGTTTCCGTCCCATTTATCTTCAATATCATTGAATTCAAATACTGGAATTCCATATCGATTATAAACAGTACAATTGAAAGTATTTATTCCTTGGTTAGGGAAAAAGAATTCGTTATTTGGGTAAGCGCCAGGTGTAAATACATTCGGCAAAACCAAGTCTGTGATGGAATGCACAATGATATCAGCACAAGCGGTATCTACACAATCGTTGTAATTTTTAACAACCAGACAAATTTCGTAAATTTCTTCTCCCAAATAAGTAGTATCCACCTTTTCATTTAAATCATAAGTGAAAAACCATTTTCCTACTTCATTGATATTTGTTGAATTTAAATTCCATTGGAAAATAGTATCAGAAAGTGGATTTCCAACTTGGGCAAAGTTTTCAGAAAGATTAGTGATTTTTATTTTCACGGGTTCAGTACCTTCATAAATAGTTGGACTCAAAAATTCATCTGAAGCAACTGAAAAATCTGCTATTGGATTTAATGAATCGACGTAAACAGTTGACACATCTTGACAACCATTTGCATCCGTAATGGTCAATTGCATTAATCCTGGTGTTTTTACGACAATAGTAGAAAAACTGCTTATATCTCCATTCACCAAATTTTCCCATTCATAAGCTACTGAACCTGTACCAGAAGAGTCAGTTCCTGCCGTATAACCGATAACTACACCATTTCCATTTTGATAGGCAGCTGTTCTGCAATAGGTTTTACTAGTAACTTCAGTAATAGCTTTTAATGGATTTGGATTGAAAATTGAAAAGCTAAATGCATTTTCACAACCCATACCATCAACTACTTTTAGTTCATGTGCACCTGGTGCGAGTCCGTTTACAGAGTCTTTAAATAAACCATTGATTCCTATAGGTAGCCATGAATAGTAAATAGAATCTATGCTTCCTTGGAAATTCGTAATATTTCCTACATAGGCAATGCCGGTAATTTCGTTGTGACAAAGTGGGTCAACTGTCACAATACTAGCTATAATTTGTTCAGGATCTGTTAATACTACTACTTCTGATATATCACACCCGTTTCCATCAGAAAAAGAAACTGTATAGGTTCCCGCAAGTAAATTATTTGCCGTATTGGTTCCTGGATTATTTACTACATTTCCGTTGGCATCTGTAATTATAAAATTGAAAGTCCCTGGTGTAGTAGTAGTAGCAGTGATCGAGCCTGTTTGGGTGCCAAAACATTGTGGATCATTTGGAGCAACGTCGATTGAAATTGATCCAGATTGAATGTTAAAGTTTGAATTCCAATCGCAGCCACTCCCATCTGATACATTTACCGACCAGTTACCTAAATATAAATTTGATTGAGTAAAAGATCCATTTTGTGCTACCGTATTTACATCATGCACATTTCCATTTGGATCGGTCCAAGTAACCGTGTATGGACCACCGCTTGAACCATTAATATTGCTCACTGTTGCTGCGCCATCAGCAGAATTTGCACAAGAGGCAGCAATCACATTTGTTAAACTTGCTTGAATTGAACCATTTGAAACAATCACGGTATCTCTCACCGTACAAACCGTTCCAAAAGAAATATCATCTATAGAAAAATCATTTCCTCCACCCGCTAATTCATTGTTAATAAAACAAACATCTGCAGAAGTGTTAACACCTGAATTCCATGTTACAGCATGGTTCACCCAACTACAAGCTGAAGTGGTATTGTTGAAAAAACTAGTGCCAACTTGGGCCCCATTAATCATAAAAGCAATATCGGGTGGATTGCCCCCATATACTTGAAACCAAGCTGATAAAACATAGTTTGTATTAGGAGTTACAGTCACATTTTGGCACCAAACATTTTGATTTGCAGTAGAAGAACCATTAACAACCATCATATTTCCAGTACCGGTTGTGTGGTCGCCACATGAAGCAAAATTGGAATGTGCTGTGTTCGAATTATTCGTAACTAAGTAAGTTTCAATATTTGAAATAGGTCCCCAGGTTCCACCTGTACCCACAGAATAATCTGAAGTGAAATTTGTTGATCCTGCCGAAAAATCTCCATTGACTATTAAATTGCTTGCCAGTGTGCTCACTTCACACCAATAAGTTCCAGGTGCTGTCACATAAAAAGTCTGATTTGTTGAACCATTATGCCATGTGTAAGTTGCAAAATTTGGGCCAGCATCTAATTGAAATAAAGTGGGTGGACAAATTATTGTATCATTCCCCAAATCTAAAGTACATTGAGCCTCCAATGAAGACCATAAAAAACTGGTGCACACCAGTAATAAAACCCCTTTTAAATTCATCACATTTAGTTTAAGCAATCAATGTTAGCTATAAAAAACAAACATTTCAAATAATAGACGATTTTATCAACTAAAAAGTTGGATTCTTAATCGCTTATTTTTGACAAATTTTGCCTTGAAAAATAAAAAAGAATAACGTTGCTCTTAATCCTTGGTTTTTTTGTAGCTTTGTTAAGCACTTTGGGGGTGTTTGTACAATTTACAAACTGAGACATACCCTTTGAACCTGATGTTGGTCATTCAACCGTAGGGAAAAGTAAGCGTCACTTTAAAAATTAGCCCAAATTTCGGGCAGTCGACACTTCCAAAGTAACACTTTTAAACTTTGGATATGATTCAAATTTCTGTCAATAACAACCTTCAAAAAATTGATGCCAATACAACTTTGGCCAGTTTTCTAGAAAAATTATTGCCCCAACATAACGGCATTGCCATTGCCTTAAATGAACAAGTTGTTCCACAAAGTAGCTGGCAAGAGAAAAAACTAGTGGAAAACGATCAAATATTAATAATCACTGCAACCCAAGGAGGGTAAAATACACCTTTGCTCAAGCGTAAATAAATTGAGTAAATAAACAGATTAAAAAATAATATGAACCTGCTAATTGTAAAACGCAAATGGCTAATAGCTTAAAAAGATGAAGAAAAAAGACACTGCACCATCAGAAGGTAAAATCTCTACTACTCCCTTTCCAAAATCTACAAAAATATATGTAGCAGGAAGTATTCACAAAAATGTAAAAGTTGCCATGCGGGAAGTGGAACTATCGGACACGGTAGACTCCATGACGCAAAAGCGATCAAAAAATCAGTCCGTAGTCATTTACGATACAAGTGGTCCTTATACCGATCCGAACAAAACAATTAACGTTCACAAAGGAATTGAACCAATTCGTGAAGAATGGATTATGGAGAGAGGAGATGTGGAAGAATTAGATGAGTTCAGTTCAGAATACTGCAGGCTGAGAATGGCTGACAAAAGTTTAGACCATTTAAGGTTTGATTTAAAGCGCAAGCCAAAAAGAGCAAAAAAAGGTCACAATGTTTCTCAAATGCACTATGCTAAAAAGGGAATCATTACCCCAGAGATGGAATACATTGCTATTCGTGAAAACCAGAAAATTCTTGATGCTGTTCGTTTAACAGCCCAACACAATGGTGAAAGTTTTGGCGCAAGTATTCCCGATACCATTACCCCAGAATTTGTAAGGGATGAAGTTGCACGTGGACGCGCGGTAATTCCATCTAATATCAATCACCCAGAAGCAGAACCAATGATTATTGGTCGTAATTTTTTGGTAAAAATTAATGCCAACATTGGTAATTCAGCCACCACTTCAAGTATTGAAGAAGAAGTTGAAAAGGCAGTTTGGGCCTGTCGTTGGGGAGCTGATAATATCATGGACCTTTCAACAGGTAAAAATATTCATGAAACTAGAGAGTGGATTGTAAGAAATTCTCCAGTTCCAATTGGTACCGTTCCAATTTACCAAGCTTTAGAAAAAGTAAATGGAAAGGCCGAAGATTTAACTTGGGAGATTTTCCGTGATACATTAATCGAACAAGCGGAACAAGGGGTTGATTATTTTACCATACACGCAGGTGTAAGATTGGCTTATGTACCAATGACTGCAAAAAGAATTACCGGCATTGTTTCTCGTGGAGGATCAATTATGGCTAAATGGTGTTTAGCGCATCACAAAGAAAGTTTCTTATACACACATTTTGAAGATATTTGTGAAATTATGAAAGCCTATGACGTTGCATTCTCTTTGGGAGATGGACTGCGTCCAGGTTGTATCGCTGATGCAAATGACGAA
>CBDUKB010000125.1:0-8610 GCA_965367695.1 uncultured Putridiphycobacter sp. | reverse complement strand
ACAACGATCGTTTTAATTCGGTTTACCGAGTCAGTTTAATTGGTGCAACAAAATTCCATTTCGTACTTTATAATCGCTGGGGTCAAATAGTATTCGAAAGTTATGATCCTGATTTTTCATGGGATGGTATGTATGGTGGAAAAATGGTGGAAGATGACACCTACGTTTTCAGATGTTTTATTACTGATTTAGAAGGTAAAAAAACAATTCATGATGGCTTTGTCACTGTGTTGAAATAATAAGTATATTCGTTTCAATAATTTAAAAATATCTGCTCCCAATGCAAGTGAAATTTCATTATTTAATATTTATATGTTGCCTGTTTATATCTTGCCAACAAAACCACCCAGAAAAACAACAAAAGCACCACTATAGTTCTGAAAATAGTCTATTAGATTCCTTGTCTGAAAAAACGATAATTGCCCAGCAATTTATTGTAAAATGTACAGCGGCAAGTTTAAAAAATATCGATAGTATAAAAAATCAACTGGCTTTATTTCAACCAGGAGGTATTTACTTTGAAAATTGGCCTGTTGAATACATGGAAGATTTAGTTGAATTTATTGATACTAACTTTAAAATAAAACCTTTTTTAATGGGTGATTATTTTGATTTCGTCAACACGCCTGAATATCCAATTTGGGCAACAAATAAAGCTTTTTGTGCTCCTGTTTTTTGGAAGGGTTTTCAAGAAGGGGGTGTCAACTGGGTTGGAATCACTGAAGATTTTTTTGGCAATACATCCATGCAAAAATATTTTGAGCAAATTTATGAAGATTCACTTGTAAACCCAATACTTAAAATCAAACTGAATGAATTGGATGCCCTTACTTTAAAACATAAATTAAAGCTCATTCAACACTCCCGCCACACTTTACTCATTGAATCTTATTTTTTGGATAGTTTACCTTATCGCACGATTCGAACTGACTTTGATTTTGATGGTTTGTTTATTATAAATAGCCAAAAAAATCCATTAAATCACCTGAAGGCTGGAGCCGACATGATATTGATAAATGATTTTAATCAGCTGGATAGTAATAGTATAAAATTACAAATGCATAGCAAAGAAAGTGTCCAGAATATTCTAAAAGTAAAAAACAGGTTTATGGGAGGAAGAGACTTTAAAAGTTTCTCGGCAAGAATGAAGGCAAATAAATACCATATTCAAGCAAAAGCTACAGTTTTGATAAAAAATGAAGCGGCATGTTTGCCAGTAAAAAAGCTACATTTTATTAAAATAGAAAAATTGCTTCAAACTGAAAAAAAGTTGAAGTTTAAACCAGTAGTTTGTTTTGTTCCAGCAAATACAAATGATTCTATTCTTCAACTCTTAAATCAACATGCCTCAGCAGCTTCCGTTATATTTGTGTTTTCAAAGGCTGCTCAATTAAAATTTTTAAAAAAGTGTCCCAATTTATGTTTTAACCCTTTTGGTATAACACCTATTTTAAGGTCACAGTTAATGGGAGGCTTGCCAATTAATGGAAATTTTTATAGGAATAAAAAAATTTACAAAGGAATAAAAAGGGCACAAAGCAAGTTGGCTTATGTTGCACCAGAATATGCTTTTGTAGACCCTGGACAACTGAATAAAATATCCGGAATCGTTCATGAAGCCATTGCTGGAAAAGCATTTCCCGGTTGTCAAGTTTTAGGAATTAGAAATGGGGTGGTAGTGTACCAATATAATTTTGGCAGAACCGCTTATTCGAATGGTGAAAAGGTAAGTAATTTGCATGTTTATGATTTGGCATCTCTTACCAAAGTACTTTCAACAACTTTGGTGGGGATGAAATTATGGGAAGACGGCTATTACAAATTAGATGATAAAATTGGTCCTTATTTGCCGGATACTTTAGCCAAGTATTTGCCAAATGGAAGCAGTATTAGCAATATTACATTCAGAGAATTATTCATTCATCAATCGGGACTTCCAGCAGGATTTCCTGTGTTGCCGTACATGAAAAAAGCAGCAGATAAAACGGAGCGTTTTTATAATGGATACTGCGATTATCCTTATGAAGGTTTTCAGACGCAAGTAGCCAAAGATTTATATTTAGATGAAAGCTTTCAAGACTCTATGTGGGTAACTTTAAATTCCTTGTGGTTAGATCCTCAAAAAACGTATAAATACTCAGATGTAAATATGAATTTATTGTATTTTTTATTCAAAAGAATGATTGATACACATTCAGCATTAAAACCAAAAAAGTTATATCGAAATCGCAATACATTTGAAGAGTTTATTCACAGCAATTTTTATGAACCATTGGGTATGTTTAAAACAGGATTCAATCCGTTAAATTATACAGTACTCAATAAAATTGTACCTACAGAAAATGAGACATATTGGCGCAAACAATTATTGCAAGGTTTTGTACATGACCCCAATGCAGCTTTATATGGTGGGGTAGCAGGCAATGCTGGTTTGTATTCAAATGTTCAAGATCTTTCAATTTTAATAGAAATGTGGCAAAACGGTGGAGTTTATAATGAAAAAAGATACTTGAAGGCTGCCACCATTTCAACTTTTATAAAAACACAAAATGGCACCCATAGGGGGCTTGGATTTAATAAAAGAACTTTTACGAATGCTGCATTTGGCATGGCTGATGCAGCCGACCAAAATACATATGGACATACTGGTTTTACAGGGACATGTTTTTGGATAGATCCAACTGAAAAACTAAGTTTTGTATTTTTGTCGAATCGGGTGCATCCCAAAATCAATAATAAAATATATCAATTCAAAGTCAGAAAAAGAATTCATGAAGTTTTTTACCAAGCACTTTTAAATTAATTCAAAGTTGACATGTACCAAAGTAAACATCAAAGCGTTTATAACTTTAAAAAAATAGGCAAAAATTTACTAGCTATGCAAGTAAATTTGTATGCTTATACAAAGAGGATATAATTTTTTATGCAAAAACTATTTATCATCATATCTTTTGTCTTTTTGTTTCTAGGACAAGCTGTTTATGGACAGGTGACTGAAAAGCACCATTCTAAATACGCACAATTTTATATGGCTGAGGCCTTGTATGAAAAAGAAAAATTTAGCGCTGCCCAAGCCGAATATGAAGCATTTATGCAAACAATTTCTGATGTAAACGATCCCTTTTATGTCAAATCGAAATATTATTATGCACTATGCGCATTGAGTTTATATCATCCAAATGCCGAAAAATTATTGCTAGATTTTATTAGTAATTATCCTGAAACAGTATATAAAAACAATATTTATTTAGAATTGGGAAGACACTACTATCAAAGAAAAAGGTATGATGAAACCATAATTTGGTTTACAAAAATTGAACCACTTGATATTTCTGAAGCCCTTAGACCTGAATATAATTTTAAATTGGGATACAGTTATTTTACGGAGAATAAATTGAAGCAAGCAAGGAATTTATTTTACGACATTATCAATATTGAGTCTCCATATCAAAGTCCGGCCCTATATTATTATGCACATATTGCTTATGTTGAAAAAAATTACCAAGTTGCGCTGGAATCATTCAATACATTGAAAAACAATCCTTCTTTTGAAGAAACAGTTCCGTATTATATTTCACAAATATATTACTTGCAGGGCAAATATGAAGATGTAATTGAATATGCGCCTTATGCCTCAAAAAACAACAATGAAAAGCAAAACTTAGAAATGCTCAAGGTAATAGGGAATGCTTATTACAAGTTAGGAAAATTCGACGAAGCGGTTCCATTTTTAGAAAAGTATAATAATAAGAGTGCCACGACAAGAGATGAAGATTATCAATTGGGTTATGCTTATTATAAAAGTGGCAATTTTGAATATGCCATTCCTATGTTTGATAAGGTTACAGACGCCAATGATGAGTTGAGTCAGATTGCATATTACCACATAGCTGAATGTTATTTAAAGCAAGAAGCTTACGTGCCATCAAGAGATGCTTTTGAATTAGCTGCAAGAATGAACTATGACAAAACCATTGAAGAAGATGCTTTGTATAATTATGCGCTACTTTCATATAAAATAGATTACAATCCATTTAATGAAGCGGTAGAGGCCATGAACTTGTATTTGAATAAATACCCAGATTCAAAACATAAGCAAGAAATGTATCAGTACCTAATCAATGTGTATTCCACAATGAAAAACTATAGTGCTGCCATTGAGTTCATGGATAAAATACCCAATAAAAATATCCAAATCAAGTCGGCATACCAAATGATGGCTTATAATTATGGGGTAGAATTATTCCAATCGAAAGTGTACGAAAAAGCAATTTCAAACTTTCAATTAGTTTCAAAATATTCAATTGATAATAAAATCACTGCCCAGAGTTTGTATTGGATAGCTGAAGCTTATTATAAGTTAAATCAGTATCCAAATGCCATTGCTGCTTATCGTAAATTTTTAGAAGCTCCCGGTGGATATACTTTAACAGTTCACAACGCGGCTTATTATAATATAGGATATGCGTATTATAAGCAAGATGATTATGATAATGCTATACAAGCATTTAGGACTTTTGCACTTGATAACAACGAAAAAGATAAGATAAAATTAACAGATGCCAATTTAAGAATTGGTGATGCATTCTTTAAAAAATCAAACGACGAGGAGGCGGTAAAATATTATCAAAAAGCAGTTGACTTAAAAGGCGGGCAAACTGATTATGCTAGATTTCAAATGGGTAAGTCTTATGGTTTTCAACAATTATACGATAAGAAAGCAGCGATTATGCTTGATATTGTACAAAATAGCCCGAGTTCTACATTTGCTGTGCCAGCCTTATATGAGGTAGCTGAATCGTATCGATTAATGGATGACAATCATAATCCACAAGCTATTCAATACTATAATCAAGTAATTAACGATTACCCAACTCATACCTTGGTAAAAGATGCTATTTTCCAGATTGGAATTTTAGATTTTAAGAATAAACGCTACCAAGCTGCAGAAAAAAGATTCTTAACGGTTTTGAGAAATTACCAAGATGAGGTGAAACAAAAAGAAGCATTGGGAAGATTAAAAGATGTGTATAGTGCTTTAAGTCAGCCTGAAAAATATTTGGCTTTAGTCAATGAATTTGGCATTTCTTTTGACGATACAGAGAAAGATGAATTGTTCTTTACTTCGGCTTATGATTTATACCAAGACTCGGCTTGGGCACAATCAATTTCTGCTTTTCAAAAGTATTTGACCCAATTTCCAAAAGCAAATCGAGAATTAGATGCTTATTATTTGATGGCAAAAGCAAATTTAAAATTAGACCGCAGGGATGAAGCTGAATTTGCGTATAAAAAAGTAATCGGAAAAGGAAGTAATCGCTTTACTGAGGAGGCTGCCTTATTTGTTTCTGAAAAAGCTTATGAAGAGAAGAAATATGAAAAAGCGGTAGAGTATTATTTGGTACTACTTTCTGCAACCACTTTTTCTCAGAATAAACTGATAGCCGATATTGGTCTAATGCGATCCTACGCTTTCTTAAAAGATTTTGAAGCAGGAAAACCACATGCCCAAAAAGTGATGGTTGATGAAAATGCTTTGGCTTTTGTTAAAACAGAAGCTAATTACGTAATCGCAAAAGCTTATGTCGAGAAAAATGATTTTACTAATGCGAAAACTTATTTAGACTATGTGGTAGCTCATTCAAATGCAGAAATTGCCGCCGAATCGCAGTTTTACTTAGCAACAGGATTGCATTTAGCCGAAGATTATAAAGGTTCGGAATTGGCGGTTCGAAAACTGATTAAAAACAACAGTGGGTATAGTTATTGGGTGGCAAGAGCCCTTGTGTTACAAGCAAAAAATTCTATCGGACTGAATGATTTGGTGCAAGCAGAATACACTTTAAATAGTATTATTAACGGTTATACCATTAAAGATGATGGTGTAATAGCAGAAGCTAATGAAGTAATGCAAGTCTTGTCGGCATTAAAAAATAAAGCCAAAGACATCAATAATAATTCTCAAAATACGATTGAAATTAACGGAGGAGGTAACAATGACTAAGCACCTGTTTAAATATAGCCTGGTATTTTTATTGTGTCAGCAAATGCTGTTCAGTTTTGCACAGGACAATGGAGGAACTATTGGCACAACAATTATTTCTGTAGCAGAAAGAAATACGGCACCTTCTTATCGGGTGACAGAAAATCCAAGCATTATAGATACTGTAATTCCATTGCCTAGTTTTACATATCCATTATTACCAAAAAGTTATACGACAACCATCATATTGGCGCCAATTGAGCCTTCAAGAATAAAGATTGTAGATAAATTAGAAAAGCTCTATCCAGGTTATGTTAAGTTGGGACTTGGCAATTATACCATGCCTTATGGAGAAGTGTATTACAATGCACAAAGGAATAGAAAATTCAATTATGGCTTACATGCTAATCACCTCTCGTCTTTTGGTAAAATAAAGGATTTTGCACCCAGTCAATTTGATGAAACTAAAGCCAAACTTTTTGGTGATTTCTTTTTGAATAATCATATTTTAAATACCCAGTTCGATTATAAGAATTTTGGTTATCACTACTACGGGATACAAAATGATAGCATTCCTAAAGACTCTTTGAAGAATAGAGTTGCATCATACAATGCAAATGTTCGATTTTACAATACGCCAAGTAGAGACAGTGCAAAGTTATTATACAATGCTTATGCTGATTACCAGTATTTTCATGAGTTTAAAAAAGACACTTTCCCTACGAGTAGCGCAAATGCAAGAGAAAATACCATTAATTTTGGTTCGAATTTTAAGTATAAATACCAAGAGAACATCTTTGCTGTTGACTTCGATTTTCTGTTAAATTATTACAAATTTGGTGAAGGAGATACAAGCGTTGCCATTATCAATAGAAAAGAAACACGGAACAATATTTTTAGCTTAAAACCGAGTATTACCACTTTTCAATTCAAAGATAAATTAAAGGTAGAGGCTGGTTTAGATTTGAATTTTGACTTCAACGCCAAGAAAATTTTTAAACCGGTGCCGATCGTGAAGGCACAATTCGATTTGTTAAAAGGAATCTTGATTCCTTATGTTGGAATAGATGGAGATTTAACCCAAAATTCATTTGCAAAATTAAATCGAACAAACCCTTTTATTGTGTCTTCAATTGATATTTTAAATCAAAAAACATTTTCAGTTTTTGGAGGATTAAAAGGGAGTATTTCTGAATTTGTATCTTATAATGTAATGATCCATACCAGTAAATTTTCTGATATGGCACTGTTTGTAAATGATACCGTAATTTCAGATATGTCGCGATTTAATGTCGTTTATGACAATGTTTCTGTCATTGGCTTAAAAGGTAGTTTGACGTTTCAACAAGCGGAGAAGTTAAAAGTAGATGCTTATACTGAACTGAATCGCTATTCGGCTGAATTTGAAAAGTATGCATGGCATTTACCTGATTTGATTATTGGATTGAGAGGGTCGTATAATATGTTTGATAAAATTTATGTGAAAGCTGATGTAAGCTTACAAGGAGGAAGAAAAAGTCCTGGTGGTTTATTTATGAGTAGCCCAACAGATGATGATTTCAAACTAGGTTTTATCAATGATATTAATTTGGAAGCAGAGTACAGGTATAACAAAAGGTTGTCCGCATTTGTTCAATTTAACAATTTGGCGAGTCAACGTTATTACCGCTGGTATAATTACCCAGTCTTCCGATTCCAAGTAATGGGGGGGCTTACATTCAGTTTTTAATTTGGTTTAATTATTGGTTGTATCTTTGTGATTCAACTATGAATAAGTACTTCGCATATTTTTTACTTTTTTATTGCATGGCTTTCATGCAAATTAGTGGGAACAGTCAAGAAATTGTCATTCATAAAAAAGATTCTATCCAAGGGAGCTTTGATTGTTTTTCAGTTGATAATTTTGGAAATATCTATTTGGTAAATAAGGATGTGCTTTATAAATTAGGACCTAAGTTAGATACCCTTTTTAAAACGTCCTTCAAAACACACTTCCCCCAATACATTGAAGCATCAAAAAACTTTAGGGTGTTGACATTTGATCAGGATAGGGGGTTGATACAGTTCTATGACAATACCCTCACACCCATGTCAACGGTCATTAATCTTTTTGATCTCGATTTGATACAACCCATATTAGTTTGTGAATCCTTTAATGGGAATGGCTTTTGGGTGCTAGATGCAGGTACTTTGCGACTACTTAAGATAAACGATAAATTCGAAGTTGTAACAAGGATTGAAAATTTGAGTTTTATGTCTCAATCGAAAAAATATCCAACCCAAATGTTCGAGTATAATGATCAATTGTATTTAGTGACTGCCAATGAGCATATAATGGTTTTTGATGCTTTCGGCACATTTATAAAAAAATGGGCTATAAATAGTGATTTATTGGATGTGTTTCAAAATAATATCATTGCATATGTCTCACCAAATTTTATATTTTCTAAAGCAGTTTTCGAAGGCGAAATTAAAAAAACGGTATGGCATTTAAATCAATTAAATGCATTTAAAGTCAGACAGCAAAAAATCTATGCATTGACCGAAAGTAAATTTTATATCGGTTATTTTAATTTAATTTCCCCTGCGAATAATAAGTAATCAGTTAGTATTTTTAATAAATTATC
>CBDUKB010000124.1:0-8617 GCA_965367695.1 uncultured Putridiphycobacter sp. | reverse complement strand
ATCGAAGCCATTTATTTTTGGTTGCCCACCTACAGCCACAATTACTTTGTCAAAAGTCTTTTCCGATTGGTCTCTAAAAATTAGATGAAACTTTTCTTCTACTTTTTTGAGTGAAACGACAGGAGCTTCTGTAATAATTTCGACTTTAAGTTGTTTGCAATTGTTTAAAAAGCAGTCAATTATAGTTTGTGAGTTTTGTGAAACAGGAAAAATACAAGCATCATCTTGGGTGGTTAATTCAACATTGTTTTTTTGAAACCATTCAATGGTGTCAGTGACATTAAATTGGGCAAATACTTTTTTCAACGCTTTATTTCCTCTAGGGTAATTTTTAACTAAAGCAGCAATTGAGTAAGTAGCGTTGGTCACATTACACCTTCCACCTCCGGATATTTTGACTTTTGAGAGCGTTTTTTTTGATTTTTCAAAAATGGTAACCGCATAATTAGGGTGAAGTTTTTTAGCTTGAATTGCAGAAAAAAAACCTGCAGCACCACCACCAATAATCGCTATTTTCTTTATTTCACTCACTTACAATAATAAAGCGATTTGCTTGAACAATTCACCTTTTGATAAATTTGCACCAGATTGCACCATGTTATACATCTCTTCTTCTCTCGACTTAACGTAGGCTTTACTACTTTGATATACTTTTAAGTCCTTTTCATTTGCAATAATGCATTTAGAAATGGTTTCAGCCTTTATAAAATCTACAGTTGAGTCTTCAGCGGCATCTAATCCAATTAATTGAACTGAATCTGCTAAAAACTGAAAACACTTGATTGATTTGGGACTAATAAAGTCAACAAACATATTTTTTCTGAAAATACTTTCAAAAATTACTTCACTAAACTGTTCGATAATTTTATTGGCTTTCTGAGGGGTATCTGTTTTAATTGCTTCCCAGCTATTTGCCTCAATACCATTGACTACTAAAAAAGAAATAAACTCTTTTTCAAAGACTTCTAATTCAGTAATTGATAAAGTTCTATACTTCGACATGTTAAAAATTCGTTTTCAAAATGCAATACTACAAACTTATTTATCATTACTTTCGTTTTTACAATAGAATAAATTACACCCTATGTATAAAATCCTCTCCTTATTGATTTTGTTTTTAATGGTATTTAGTGCCTGTAAAAAAGAACCAACCACTTGGTCTTCAAACTGGGCAGCCCCTTTAATTAAAGGCAGACTTACAATTGAGGATTTATTACCAGATAATTCTAAAGTGAATGATGAAGGCTTTGGTTCATTAATATTTAACGATACGGTTTATTCCTTTAGAATTGACACATTAATTAAACTACCTGACACTTCTTTGGTAACAAAATCGGCCATTGGTTTTCCTGCCATAACTTTATCTCCTGGAAATACCATTGCCAATCCGGGCATTGATCAATTATACGATTTAGGTCAAGTCCAATTAAAGAAAGTGATTATTTCAGAAGGCATGGGCTTCATTGAAGTTTCATCTCCTTGGCCTGGAAAAACAAAAGCCGAGTTTATTTTTCCAAAAGTAAAAGACGCAAATGGTGTGCAATTCAATCAAGTTTATTATTTAGAGCCAGGAACTGTTGCAAATCCTTATGTTGTAAGAGATACTTTTGATTTGAAAAATTATGAATTTGATTTGACAGGAGCAAACGGGGACTTGTCGAATAACTTAACAGCTGATTTTATCATGAGTTCGAATGAAACTTCTGGGACGTTCACGGTTACTGATCAAGATACTGTTTTATTGTCATTGTCCTTTGCCGGTTTGAAGCCCAAATATGCCAAAGGTTATTTTGGCCAATATGATTTGTCTGATCAAGTGGATTATAAATTTCCACAAATAAAAAAATTAGCAGGTGACATTATGCTCGATTCGATTCGAATGGATTTAAACATTCAAAATGGATTTGACATCATTGCTCAATCAAAAGTCACAAACATTATAGGAAAGAACACGGTAACTGATCAATCTGTTTTGTTAAATTTCCCTTTGTTAAATCAATTCATCAATTTGAATCCTGCAACTGGCGGCTTATATGATTATACAGCATCTAATTATTTAATTTCACTGAATAGCTTTAATTCAAATATTATTCCATTTATCGTCAACTTACCGGACTCATTAGGTTTTGGTTATGAATTAAAAATAAACCCATATGGCAATATTGGCAATGGAACTGATCAATTCTTTCCAAACTCCAGAATCAACCTCATGTTGGATGGTGAGTTACCTTTGTCCTTTAGTTTAAATAATTTTAGTTTGAGAGATACTTTTGATGTGAATTTTGACATTCCTCAAGCGCTTGAAGATGGTACCATTGAATTACAATATGAAAATGCCTATCCTATTTCTGGTTTGACGAAATTATACTTGCATTCAGCAACAGGGGAAGTATTGGATAGTATTATAGGAGATGCTGCAATTTTAAGCGCACTTTTTGATGCCAATACCAACACAAACTCACCCATCAAGTCTTCGGTAAAATATCATTTTACAAATACACAATTAGCTAATTTAGCAGCAGCTGAAAAAATGTCCATAGCGGTATTTTTAAACACTTACAACAATTCTAATGTTAAAGTGAATATCGACGATTATTTTGATTTCAAATTATTGTCTAATTTAAACTTAAAACTAGCTATTTAATGAGAAAAATATACACAACCTTACTATTATTATTAATTGTGCATGCTGGTTTTTCGCAACATTTAGATTTTGTGTACATGGATAGCATATCAAATAATCGATTGCTTCAAATAGGAAGTAGAAATACTTTTAACAGTACCGGTTTAAAAAACGATTTTACTTCTAAGTTTATCAAAGGCGGCAATATCAGTCCTGAAATCATAAATAATAATCCACAAAAAAAGTTCAATGCTTTAGGAGCCGAAATAAGACAAGAAATTAGTTTTTATGAAGGCAGTTTACTAAAAAACAACAACAACCTTGGGGTCACCTTTTCAATGAGTGATAATCATTTTCTTTCAGGGAACTATAAACCTCAATTGTTTGACCTTATTTTTAAAGGAAATGCCGAGAGTTTGGGTGATACTTTGGATTTTTCATATACCCATTTACAATACATGCATTATCAAAACTATAGTATTGGTTTATACGATAAGCGAACTTTTTCTTATTTAAAACTTGGATTTATTGTTGGAAACCGGTCGATTAACCTAAGAACGGGAGCAACTTATTTTCATACTACTACCACTCAAGACGCCATGTATTTCGAAACCAGTTCTTCTTTTGTCAATACGGCGCATGATACAAGCTCAAGTTATTTGACCGCAAATGGTTTTGGTTTTGCATTGGAATTGAATCATAATTTTATGATCAAAACAAAAAGTGAAAAACGACACATCATCAACTTTAATTTAGGAAACATTGGAACAGTTTTTTGGAACAATAAGACGAGTGCTTATTATTTGGACAGCAGTATTACATATGATGGTGTACCTTATAATAAAATTGATTATTACAGTGAATCATCAATTGATGATATTGCAGACTCCATTGGCGTATACCGAAGAAATGGTGCATTGAGAGAAGGATTACCCATTCACATCATGATTCACAAAGTCCCCGTGTATAGTTTGACTCAAAAATGGCAATCTACTTTTGGCTTTAAATCGATATTAATTCCAGATTATAGACCCTTAGTATATGCTGGAGTTTACTATCAACCCAATGCCCTACTTAGCTTTTCTTCAAAATTAATATTTGGAGGATTTGGTACTTTCAGAATGGCTTTGAATGCCAATTTATATTTGAATGATAAATTATTTATAGGATTAAGCACCCTTGATTTAGTAGGAACTACTTCCAATCAAATTGGAAAAGGAAAAAGTCTCAACTTTAGCCTTTCTTTAAAACTTTAATTAAAATGAAAAACTTCATCTTACTAATTTTCACTTTTTTGAATTTAGGGTTAACTGCCCAAAACATTTACTTTATAAAATCATACGGTAACAATGGTTATGATTATGGAAGGGATATTAAACAAGACCTCGACACAGGTTATATTGCCACCGGGTCTTCAAGCAGTT
Source organism: uncultured Putridiphycobacter sp. (assembly GCA_965367695.1). Classification (GTDB taxonomy): domain Bacteria; phylum Bacteroidota; class Bacteroidia; order Flavobacteriales_D; family Crocinitomicaceae; genus Putridiphycobacter. The sequence goes on along the minus strand of CBDUKB010000124.1, from coordinate 4,570 downwards.
TTACTTCTGGGAATGCTGATGCATTTTTATTAAAAGTAGATTCATTGGGTAATTTTAAATGGTCATACAATTATGGAGGTCCTGGATCCGACTGGGGAGAAGCTGTTTTACCTAGTGCGAACGGTGGATATGCAGTAAGTGGATTTACTAACAGTTTTGGTGCTGGGGGCTTTGATTTTTATTTTGTAAAAACTAATGATGTTGGTGTTCCACAATTTACCAAAACCTATGGGGGTTCCGATTGGGACAAAGCGTATGATATGGTGCAATTACCTGATAACGGCTATGTCATAGTTGGAGAGACCTATTCTTACGGTGCTGGTAACAACGATATTTATATTGTGAGAACAACTGCCAACGGAGACACACTTTGGACTAGAACTTATGGTGGTACCCAAGAAGATTATGCAAATGCAGTATTACTGGATGGTGATTCGTTGGTAGTAGTTGGTGGTACAAAATCATTTGGGGCTGGCATGACCGACGGCATTATATTAAAGTATCACATTGATGGCACATTGGGATGGACAAAGGTTGCCGGAATGGAAAGAGAAGATTATTTTACCTCTATCACTTCGAATCAAAATGGAGAGTATTTTTTAGGCGGAACCCGACATTACTATTATGACCAAACTGGTTACTTAGGTGATTTTTGGATATACAACATGAATGATGACGGTTCCTTACTTGCTGATACATCAATGACAGGAGGGTCACATGAATTTGAAATTGCGAATGGAATTGCAGTGGATTATCAAGATAATATTTATTATGCAGGTTCAACAAAATCTTTTGGTTATGCAACTACTGACTTCAAAAAAGATGCTTTTGTAGGAAGGCTGCTCAATAATTATTACCAAGCGAGTTATATCAATAATTTTGGTGTCGCTGGTGATGAAGAAGTAACAGCTTTTTATAACACTTATGATAAAGGTTATATAGGGATTGGTAATACAAAATTTATGTCAAGTGGCGGAAACAATATCTTTATTTTAAAAATTGATAAGAATAATACTACTGGCAACATTACTGTTACCACTGAATTGACCAGTGATATCATCACTTTGTCCATAGATGAACCAAATGAATTAAATGAGAAACTGAAGGTATATCCAACATTGGTAAGCAACCTGGTTAATATCGAAGGTTTACAAGGCGTATTTACAGTTCAAGTATTTGATTTAAGTGGACGTTTAATTCTTCAAACGAACAATTCTAAAATAATTGATATGAGTGAAATTAATAGTGGACTTTATATTATAAATATTACGCAAGGTGACTTTAATAAACAAGTGAAGATTATTAAGTCTTGATATTTTTTTGAATTAAGGATGATATCAATAGGTATAATTGGGCTATATCATCATCATCAATGCGTTTTAAATGTTTATTCATAACTACCCTATCATTTCTAATTGCTGGACCAGTAAGGGATTTACGAGGGCCGATTTGAAAGGATTTATCAATTGTTTCCAACATCAATGGTCGTAAAATATCTAGCTCAATTTCTGATTTTGCAAGTATATCTTGCGCGATTAGTAATAGTTCTGTTGTAAAATTATTTGCAAAAACAGCTGCTAAATGTATTTCACTTCTAATTTCAGAATTTGCTTTTCGAACATTACTAGATAAAGTTGCCTGAACAAACTCTATCAAGTCTAATTCGAAACTATCATTATTAGTTTCGATTAGAAATGGTACCGCTTTAATATCAATTATTTTTCCTTTGGTAAATGTTTGCAAAGGATATAAAATACCACAGTTAGTTTTATTATTAAAGACTGCAATTGGAATTGAACCAGAGGTGTGTACAATAGGTATTTCATCAGGAATTGCCTCTTGCAAATATTCGATAGCCTCATCTTTTACTGCAACAATCAGTAAATCGATATTTAAGTTTAATTTCTTTACATCATCAATTGGGTTGGCTTGAACAACTTCTGCTAGTTTTTTGGCATTCATGATATTTTTAGAATAGATATCAATTATTTTGACACCTGCATTATGAAAGGAACTTGCCAAATTGCTGGATACATTTCCCGCGCCTAATATTGAAATTCTATTGATCTTCATTTAATTTAAAATAATAAATATCATATAAATCATTTAAAAAATGATATTCGGAAAGGTAATGAGATTCCCTAAAATATAACACTACTTGCTCTTTAGTTTTAATATAACCTTCTCTTGAATTTACAAAAATAAAATTTTCAAGGGCATTAATTTCCTCTAATCCATAAATTTCAGGTAAGGCATTCTCTTGATAGTTTTTGTAATCACTGAAATTACTTTGATTGTAGTGATACATGATAGACAAATTAATCCAAGGAGGTGCAATGTATTTGGTCACGTTTAATTTATTTTCTGCTGACAAAATTGCCGCAATTTTGTCTGGACTTCTATTAGTCTTTGGCACAAACTTTACATTGAAAACAAAGGGCACTCCTAATATTAAAATATATAGCCAAGGCATGTCTCCAAACACTTTAAACCCTAAGTAAGTGAATATTAAGAACATTGGAATGATAGTAAAAAGCAAATAGCGGTCGATAAATACAGGTTGAATAAAAACTGAAAATAAATACATGCCAATATAATTGACTAAAAATATGACAACTAATAATTTAAACGCTTGGGTAAACAGGATGAGTCCTTTCAATTTAGGCTTTTTTATAAAGAATAATGTCAGTAATAAAATACAAGTGATTAGAAAAATTAGTGTGCCATTGAAAAACCGCAAGACATTCCCATAGAGCTCAGAAATGTGTGGTTTTGGAACCCAAGAATCATTTGTTGCACCAGTATGAATTCTTTTAAAAAGCACCATCAGTCCTGGAATGGTAGCAACTACAAATAACAAAAACCCTAAGAGCATTGTTTTCCAATATACCAGCACTTTTCTCCAATAAGCAAGTAAAATTATGGCTTCGGAAATAAAAACGAAAAATGCCAGGTAATGTGTATAGAAAAGGAGGACATTGATAATGATTAGCCAAATGAATTTATTTTTTCCTTCAATTATAATTTGATATAATAAGCTTACTATCGATACGAATAATAAAATAAAAAGCATGTACATTCTGCCTTCAAGTGCATGAAGGTGAAGGAATTTAGAAAAAATAAACAAAGCAATAGTCAATACTGCCCATTTTTGGTTAGTAATTTTTTTAGCTAATTTAAACAAGACTGGTATAATGATTAATGACAGCAAGACAGACAAAGAACGAACTGCAACTGGTGAGATACCAAATAGCTTAATCCAAAAATGTAAGAGTATAAAATGTAAAGGAGAATTATTTCCTTGGTTAATTACAGGCAAAAATTCATTGATATCCTGTTGGGCATAAAAAATAGAAAAAGGTTCATCTAATGCAATGGGAAATGAATTAATAAATGGTAATGTGATGACAAGTTGCAACAACATTAATAAAATAATAATATTTCTATCCTTAATATCCATAAAATCTGTTCCAAACTTATTAAATTTGCAAGACTATTAATAGTTTAATAGTAGATATTTCAAAGATTAAGATGAAACAAGTATATATAGTTGATGCTGTAAGAACAGCAATTGGAAATTTTGGAGGAACATTGTCAGCAGTTCGACCAGATGATTTGGGTGCAATAGTGATGAAAGCAGTATTAGAAAAACAACCTAATATTGATCCAAAATTAATTGAGGATGTAATTTTTGGCTGTGCAAACCAGGCTGGTGAAGATAATCGAAATGTGGCTCGAATGAGTTCATTGTTAGCTGGTATTCCTTTCACAGCAGGCGCAGAAACTGTAAATCGCTTATGTGCATCAGGGATGGCTTCAACTATTAACGCTGCCAGGGCTATCAAAGACGGAGCAGGTGAAATTTATATTTCAGGTGGGGTCGAAAACATGACAAGAGGTCCCTGGGTAATTTCAAAAGCATCTAAACCATTCGGAAGAGATTCAGAAATGCATGATTCAAGTTTTGGATGGCGTTTTGTGAACCCGAAAATGAAAGAATTATTCGGTACACATGGTATGGGAGAAACAGCTGAAAATTTAGTGGAAATGTATCAAATTTCCCGTGATTCACAAGATGAATTTTCACTATGGAGTCAACAAAAAGCAACTAGAGCACAAGCGGCTGGACGTTTTGCTGAGGAAATTGTACCTGTGCTCATACCTCAGAGAAAAAAAGACCCCATTGTATTCGATCAAGACGAATTTATTAAGCCTAGCACTACCCTAGAAATATTAGGTAAACTCAGACCCGCTTTTAAGCGTGATGGAGGATCAGTTACTGCTGGAAATGCATCTGGTCTGAATGATGGTGCAGTAGCATTAATTGTTGCTTCTGAAGATGCATTGAAGAATCATAACTTAAAGCCTATGGCCAGAATTGTTTCAGCAGCTGTTGCAGGAGTTGAACCAAGAATTATGGGAATTGGTCCTGTTTATGCTTCGGAAAAAGCTTTAAAAAGAGCTGGATTGACCATAGACGATATGGACATTATTGAAATCAACGAGGCATTTGCTGCACAAGTATTGGCTTGTACTCGAAAACTAGGATTGGAAGACAATGACCCTAGAA
>CBDUKB010000123.1:0-8654 GCA_965367695.1 uncultured Putridiphycobacter sp. | reverse complement strand
GAAGCAATGGTTTCATTGATTTTAACAGTAAGACTAAATCTTTTTCTCCACTCATTTATTTTATTTGCTGCTCTTCACTAATTTTTTTAATTCAGCTAATGTCGCTTTTCCAACACTGTGTGCCGACTGTGGGTTTTGACCCGTTACGAGTCTTTGGTCTGCCACTACGTGATTGGTAAAAGGCGCTGACTTTTCAAAAATTGCACCATGTGCTTTTAATTGATCTTCTAGTAAAAAAGGTACCACTTCTTCAAGTTTTACTTTAACTTCTTCTTCATTGGTAAAAGCATTCACTTTTTTTCCATCCACTAAATAAGATCCGTCACTTAATTTAATGTTTACAATGCCAGCTGGTCCGTGACATACTGCACTGACAACGCCATTGTTTTCATAAATCTGACTTGCAATTCCTGCAATTTCGGTATTGTCTGCAAAGTCCCACATGGCACCATGTCCACCTGCATAATGAATGGCTACATATTCGGCTGGATTGACTTCACTCGGTTTCATTGTATTTTCAATCTTGTTGCGATACACCTCGTTGTCCCAAAACTTTTTATTGATGGAATCTTCCATATTGAAGGCATCTACCGGTGCTTTACCCCCTTTTGGACTGACAAAATCGATTTCATAACCCGCTGAATGCAACACATCCCATGGGTGAGAAACTTCTCCTAAATAGTAACCTGTTTTTTCACCAGTATTTCCTTTTTCATCATGACTGGTGACTACGAATAATATCTTTTTCAATTCTTTTGTTGCTTTTGTTGTTTCAACTGTTGAATTATCCACCTTTTTTTCACTACTACAGCTTGTAAATAGCACTGTAAATAGTATTAATAATAGGCCTGTTTTTATTTTTTTTGGTTTTGATATCATCTAAGTTAGTTTTGAACGTAAAGCTTTATGTTAAGAGAATTATTCCTCTTTAAAGTATGAAAATTTATGCAAAGGTGCAATAATATCCCAGTGTTCCACAATCTTATTTTTTTCAATTCTAAACAAATCATAAAAAGCGACTTTTTCTTTGCCGGCGTAACCTTCAGTAGCACTCAAAACAAAATTACCTTCTGCAATTACGTGATAGTTATACTTAAATTTGATAATTTGATTTGCCCTTTTCATTTTATACATGCCCCATAACAATCCATTTAATCCATCACCTACATCCCGATTGTGTTGGGTATAAAAAGTAAAATTGAAAAACTTTGCTGCACCTCCAGCTTCACGAATCATACATTGGTCAATAAAACGTGCGATAAGGGCACGGTTTTCAGCTGTTTTTTCTAATTGTTGTGGCACTGTAGGACCATCAATTTCTGTATGATTGTCGGGGTTAACGCCAATTGAATCGTTTACGTTACTCCAGTGTTCTTGAATTTGCTGCCCTTCAATTCTTAAAATATCCCACCTAAATTTCAAGGTGTCTCCCAACATTCTACTGTGCAATGCGATTAAAGCTCCATCTTGTAAAATACGAACAGGTTTTATTTGATCAAAACTCAAATCAGCATTTCTTTTTTGGATAAAATCCTGCTTTGTGCCATTCCATTTTTGATCTCGACTGATAAAGTCTTCACCCAATAAACGCTCAAAAACTGATGCATCATCTTTTGATGCAGTGACAAAACGATATCCAATTTGTTTTTCTATTGAAAGTGAATCAGTAAGTGATTCCGAAATGGCAATAGGTGCGAGGTAAGTTACTTTTTTTGAACAACTGATTACTGTTAATGCGAGCGCAAAGCTTATTATAAAACCGTAGTGTTTCGTCTTTAATTCTCTCATGGTATAGCAATTAGTAATGATGGTTAAATGCCTCGGTTTAAAGTTTGGTCTCTTGAATTGTACCTTTTTGAAAATGGACGATTTTTCCTTTAATAATAGCACTGCCATAAATCACCTTGCTTTCAAAGTTGATCAATAAGGTGACATAATCTCCATAATCAGGTTCAAACCAGGAAACAAAATGCTCATTGTTTTCAGTAATCATGTGGTTGTAATCAAATTTACCCCACCATTTTTCTGGACTTCTCCCGCTTCTAAATTGATAGCTGAGACCATCTTCTTCAAACTTTACGGCATAGGCATTACCTCCCGAATAGGTATAAATGGTTTCAACACCGATTAATTTATCAGGAAAAGTTTCGTTTTTTCCACCACATGCTACTAAGCATAAGGAAATTGAAATTATTGCGATTAAATTTTTCATCTTTTTGGATTTGAGTATTTGTTGAATTATGCTTGATTTTTAAAATTTTCCATCATGGCAATTGGTGACAAATGTGCTCTCCCAGCTGCTTTTTCAAAGTCGGATGAAACATCATTGGCACCTTTTTGAATGCCTTCGTAAATTCCCGCAATGACAGTTCCAATAAAGTCCCCCAATGCTGCTTTTCTTTCTTGTGCATAGGCTTCAACTGAAAGAGATGTATATGTTAAGTTGGTCTTGAAAACACGGTTTATGTCATCAGCCAATTGCTGCTGAGTGATGCCTTCTCCAACCAGGTTATAAGTCTCCCCATTGTGCTTGTCCTCTAGCAACATTTTGGCATAAGCAAAGCCTAATTCTTCACGACTGGTGTAAGTGCATATTCCTGACCCAGCACAGTTTTTAATGCCTCCTTCTTTAACGTAGGTATCTATGTATTCTAAATCGGGTTCAATGTAAATGCCATTTCTGCCAATGACCCAATCCAGTCCAGAATTTTTGATATCCACTTCTGTTTGTCGGTTTGTTTGAACAATTGGACTGAAAGCATTGTCTTTTTCAGCTCCAACAATACTGGTGTAAACAATTTTCTTCACGCCATTGTTTTTTGCCGCTTCAATCACATTTCTATGTTGTTCAATTCTTTTGTCTGGTGCATCCATTCCTGAAACTAATAAAACTGCATCAACTCCTTTTAAGGCCACATCAAAGTCTGGTCTACTGTTATAATCACCTTTTCTAATTTCCACACCTAAATGCGCTGCCTTTGCTGTAGAACGTGCAATGCCAATTACATTTTCTTTTCCAATTAACTTTACCAGGTTGTTTACAATTGAAGCACCTAATTTTCCACTTGCTGAGGTTACTGCTATTTTCATAATCTAAATTGATTCGTTATTTTAATGACACAAATATCGGTAAGATTTAACAAGGTTTATATATCAATCTTCGGTTTAAAATGGTAAATGTGTGCCCACATCAACCTTATTTTTTTGTTGCATTGTTTTAGTTAAGGGTAATTAAAGCAGCCTTTCCTCCATGTATCTCTTTCAATTGGTACTCGGTATTTTGGGAAATTGCTTGCATAAAAATATGCGCATCTGCCATGTCTGCATTGTCGACATAGATAATGGTATTTTTATGAAAATTGGGGGATAGCATTTCAAATAATGGCAAGTATAAATCTTTCCATCCATCTAAAAATAATAAGTCTATTGGTGCATTGTAATTTGCCAAAGTTTCCATGGCGTCGCCCACCCGAACTTCTATCAGGTTACTAACGCCTGCCTTCTCAAAATTTTCAAGCGCTTTTTTCGCTTTTGAAGGCATTAATTCAGTGCTAATAATCTTTCCTGTCTTTGGGTCAAGCCCTTGCGCCATATACAAGGTTGAAATGCCAAATGAAGTACCAAATTCAACAATATTGTTCAATTGGTTTACCTTCACCAATTGGGTCAATGCTTCACCTTGTTTTTGTGAAATGGAGAGGTAAACATCTTCGAAATCTTTTGGTTCAATGGCACGAAACATACTTTTTGCAAAGCTTTTCATTATTTTAAAACGATCATTTTTCGAATCGAGAAGTAAGGAGTTGATGGTGTTGCTAATTTGAGAATTTTGTGTGTTGTTCATGTGTTTGTATTTTTAATAAGAAGGAAGCCCAAATTGATTGGACTTCCTACTTGATGACGATTGTTTAATTAAAATTTACCGTTTTCATTTTTCCATTCAGCCTTGGCTGGAATAGTTGTAATGACATCCCAATGTTCTACAATTTGTCCATTTTCTAATCGGAACAAATCGTAAAAAGCAGTATGATCGCCTTTCCCAAATTTTCCTTCACTAACGGTTAAAACAAAGTTGCCTTGTCCCAATACCATGTGTAATTTGTCGTAGGTCATCACCAAGCCATTTTCTGCAAAGTATTTCATGGCATTTCCAAATCCATCTAATCCGTCTGCTACACCAGGGTTGTGTTGGATGTATTTAGTTGGATTGATGTAAGTGGCAATTTTATCCATTTCGTGGTTGATAACTACGTTTTCAATAAAACCACGGGCTACTTTTTTATTCGCCGCTGTTTTGTCTTGGTCTTCAAGTGTAGTTGTGCCATCCAATTGTGTTCTTCCACTTGGATTTGGTGCTTGAATCGGCAATAAGTTATCCCAGTGCTCGACTATCAATCCATTTTCGAATCGGAAAATATCAAAACCTGCTTTTGGACCAAAAAAGTCGTATTGGGTATGGGTGAATACATAATCTCCATCTTCGAAAGCACGCACAACTTTGGCTTTAAATCCACCTTCAGGGGCATGTTGCATTACTTCACCAAATCCACTCAATCCATCTCCAACTGCTAAATTGTGTTGGATGTATTTATTGGGGTTGATATCGCCTGTGTTAAAACTATTCAGTAAAGAAACCACTTTTTCTCTGTTTGTTAATTCAGCAGTTTTTACTGTTGTTTCGCTTTTAATTTTTCCAGTTGAACAAGCCATTAATAAAAGACCCAAAACTGATACTGTTGCTAATTTCATAATTTTTGTTTTTAATTATTTGATGGCACAAAGGTGTGGCAATTCAATAATTAAAAGCTTATCAAAATGAGTACAAAAATGGTAAATGTGGGAATTAGTAAGATTGAGTATTCCGAAATGCTTTGGGGGTAATACCACTGTGTTTTTTAAAAAACTTAGTAAAGTTGGTTACCTCGTCAAAGCCCAAGTCATAGGCTATTTCCTTTAAACTTTTATGGGTACTCACAATCTCTCTTTTGGCTTCTAGCAACACAAAATCATCAATAAATTTTTTGGCAGTATTTATGGTAAATTCTTTAACAACTGTATTTAAAAACTTGGTGGTGACAAACATTTTATCAGCGTAATCTTTTACATTTCTGGTAACAGTATAATCAACTTCCACTAAGTTTTTGAATTGCATAAAACTGTCTTGTAATTTAGATTCCTTGATTTGAACGCCCTTTGCATTGGAAGAACGTTCTAATTTTAATAAATACAAATCTAAAATGTCGGCAATGATATTGTTTTGGGCAAAGGTGTTTTTGGATTGTAACTCTGCACTCAATTCACCAATCAAATTTTCATTACTTTTTATATCAAATGAAATGGGGGAGGACAAATGATAATTGTATAAATGCGAAATTAATTTAATGGAAGATTTTGAAAAATAGTTGATGACAAATTCTTCGGTAAAAAGGATTAAGTACCCTTCATAATTAGGATTTTCTTGAAAGGCATGTACTTGTCCCTTGGCAATTTTAAGGACTGTTCCAGCTTTTAAATCGTACTCCTTTAAATCTATTTGATGCTTCCCAGTGCCTTTGGTGACAATCAAGAGGGCAAAAAAGTAAATCCTATGTGGTAACCTTGGGTCATGGTCTTTAAAAGTGCCTAACTTTCCAAATAATTTACCAAGGTTTAATAATTCAAAATCCTTGTTATTTGCCTCACTTTGGAACGATATGTTAGGTATTGCTTTCAATAATTGCTTTTACTGTCGGTATTTTAATGAAAGTACTTATAAGTATTTACATGTTGATGATGTAAAAATACCAAAAACTAAATAAAAAAACCTAAGCCCTTAAAATCGTGTCAAAAACCAATTGTCACCACGCTTAATTAAATTCATGGTTTCTGTTTTGTCTCCATTGGGACCAAAGGTAATGGGAACCTTGGCTTCATTTCCAGAAATCACCGTTTCCCCTACAATTTTTCCTAATTTAAAATAGATAGAAAATTGTTTTTTATTTTCATCAGAGGAAGTACCCACGGCACAAATTCTTTTGGTATCACCATCAATGTCGGCTACAGTATCGCAAATGGTATTTAATACAGTATAATCACCTGTTTTAGCAGCTTCAAATATTTGTTCAATTACCCAAGCTGGATTGGTTTGATCAGCAGGAGCTTTAATACTATCTGTTTCAAAAGTCGATTTAATATTGATAGCCTGTTCTTGATTGTTAACCGCAAAAGATTGTAGACTGTAACAGAAAAATACTGCTGTAGCAATCATTACTAGTTTTCCATTTTTCATAAATTAGGTTTTTAATGATGTACGCAACTTGTTGACTTAAGTTTCATGAAAAGCACTATTTTTCAGGCTGATATAAAGAAAAGAATCCTATACTTTTGAGGCGATTAAACCATTTCAAATATTTAAGGTTGCTTATTTACATATAATTGCCAGTCATCCCAATAAATGGAAAGGGCTTTATTACGTTCCTTCATGTAATTTATATTTTCATCTGAAGTATAAATTTTCATGGCTTCAAAGTGGGTGAATCCATCCGGGCACTTTTCCTTTGGATGCTGGGTGGTGTTTTTAATGTCGAATAAAACTTGTTTGCTTCCACCTGCAGTGGTAACCGCCATATAGAACCTTCCATTTTCAGTATCTCCTTCTTTAATATACAGTTCAATTTCCATCCATTGACCAAATACAATCGGAAAGTCGGTAGCTGTTTCTCCCCAAACTTCTTTCCAATCACAAGTTCTACAGTTTTGGTAGTCAGATTTTACCCTAAAATTTATTTCCTTCGCCGTACCTTCTTCTTTGAACAGGTTTACCGAGACCCTAAATGGGTATTTTTCTTTTGTCCATGCGCCATTATTCCAAAATTCAAACAAGGTAAACCAATACAGCTTTTGGTTACGTGCTTTCAAAAAGGCCATGTCGGGATGAAGTTTTAATTTTACTTTTTGGTAAAGTTCCTTGATGCATTTATTTTCATGTACACTTAATTGAATACGTCCTTTATGATTAGTGCCAACCTTAATATGCGGCTCAAAAATTTGATATTTTAGCACTTTATTTCCAACACTATCCGGGTCATCAACAATTGAAGCCTTTCTTTGTTCGTCATTTCCGTCTTCATAACCAATTTCAACATAACCAATTTTATCATGTGCTTTAAATGCATTCCAATCACTTTTTTCGGCAAAGTTTGGGTCAACGCCATCAAAGTCAGCATTGAAATAAGCGCCATTTGTAAGTGTCGTATTTTCAAAGCCAGTTTGAAAAACCAATGCTTCAATTTGACTCCCACAATCAACACCACAGTTAATGCTTTTTTTCTTACAAGAAATGCAAGCAATCACAATCATTAATAGGCCTAAAATTTTCATTATTTTTAATTTTATCTCATGCTTAATAGGCGCTTCAAAATGGTTCTTAAACCCATCCATCACAATCAGATTTAGTTTGGTATTTTTTATTTGTGCAATGCGTATATTTTTGCCAATTGCTCCCCTTCAATTATCTCTTTTTCAAATTTAAAATGCAGCTTTTCAAGCACCCGAATCGAAGGGGTGTTATCAGGAAGTACCATGGCAATTAACTTTTTTAGGTCTAGGGTATTAAATCCAAGATTAACACAGGCCTGAGCAGCTTCGGTTGCAATTCCCTTACCCCAATATGCCTTCATAAAACGATAACCTAGGTCCACTTCATCCAGATCATCCAAGTATTTTAAACCTGCAAAACCAATAAATTTATTTTCTCCTTTTATTTCAACTGCCAGTCGACCAAATCCGTATTTTTCGTAATCTCCGAATACATTTTCGACAATCCTTCTTTCAATTTCTTTTTTAGAAACTATTCCACCATCTCCAGTGTATTTATTTACTGCTGCATCTAAATTCATGGCATAGGATGGTTCTATGTCTTCCATCTTAAAAGGACGGATTAACAGCCTTTCAGTCTCTATGAATAATTTTGAATCAGTCATCTTTTATTTTACTACGTCAAACTAATGGGTGCCGTTTAGTCTCAATCAAGGAATGCCTAAATATAAACATTTTTACTTGCCAAGGATTGTTTACGCTCCGCATCCAGTCTTGTCCACACCTTAGATTTTCCTTTTAATTTTTATAATAGCGTAAAAAAGCAGTTGCAAGCATGATAAGCAAAGCATATAAGTACAACGATTTTGGATTGAACTTGTCGATAATAAATGCGACCAAAGAGAATAGGGGTAAAACAAAGAGTAGTACCAACATGGGCATCCATAAAATTTCAAAAACGGCCCCTACAACGGCGAATTGATATATATTAATATATTGCCCAACACACCAGAAAATAGCGGTGAAAATACTTAATGCAAAAACTATTTTTGACATGAATAATTTGTCTGTTGAGTTCATTTTTTTATGTTTAAATTCATGCCTTGAGTTTTTTACCAAGCCATCATACTTTTCAAATATAAATATAAAAAGCTATAACTTTTGGGTCGAAGGTATGCTGCACTGCATTATAAAATTCAGCGAGTCTTGAGCGTAGGCTTTCAATTTATAAGTCCGATTTAATGAGTTCAATGATCGTATCAATATTTGTCACAATCGTTTTGAATTGTTTAATGTTTGTTTTTTCATTATAATTTTTGAGATAAAAAGCATATTCAATGGACAATATAATTTTGTCG
>CBDUKB010000122.1:0-8756 GCA_965367695.1 uncultured Putridiphycobacter sp. | reverse complement strand
AATAAAAGCGAATGCATTGCATTTTGAATTAATTCAACTTAAAGAAATACTCGATAAAATCTAACTCAGTCTTTTCATAACATATTGACTGATATTTTGAAAAAATTGTTGTGGTGTCTGTGTTCGCCAAGCAACATCCTCCAGTTCACCACCAGACACTATAAAAAAGTCAATATTTTCGGCTTTAAATTCCTCAATTACATGTTCTCTGAAATTAACGAAGGCAATCCATCCATCTTCATCTTCCACTTCATCAAACCATTCTTCGTAATAGCAATCATCAGATGCGTGAAAATTTAAAATGTTTTCCCCAATTAAAATAAATTTACTCACCCCTTCTATCATTAATAACTCAACAATATCACGTTTAAGGGTCATAATATCATTTTCTATCGCATCATTCCATTCCCCCATTAATTCAATAATTGCATAACCCTCTTCATAGTCGGTGTAAAGGATTTTTATAAATAGAGATGGAGAACCAATATTGTCCCACTGAGGATGTATCACATAATTATAAATTGAATCAGTGAATTCAAATTCACTGTAAATCCTTTCATAAAATGGAGAACGCTCATCTTCATCTGCAATATAAAGCCCTCGCCAATTATAATATGGTTCAATTGTGTGCATGGTTCAAAGATAATTTCTAATTTTACAAAAAACAACAATATCAGTTATGTTTCAAAGTAAAAATAAGTGGAGTAAGTTAGGAGTGATTACTATTTTAATGGGAACTATGTTATTTGTTTCCTGTAAAGAAAATTTAAATCATAAAGATAGGGTTGCAGCAATTATTGGAAAATTGGATTCCCCTTTTTTAATGGGCACATTTGTGCCTGAAAATTTAATTGATAAAGCGGGACTAAAAGAAGGTGCATTACCTTTTGTGCAGCAGACAGTGGCTTCCTTTTTTATGAAGGAGGAAAAAACAGGTATCAACAATAAAGAACAAGTTCAATTTGTGATGGCAAAAGGTGAGGGTTCATTTCCTCAAGCCTATGTATTTATCCCTTTGAAGAATGCTGAGAAATTTAAGAAATTAGTTCAAACAGAGTTGAGTGCTGAAGTTCAAGAAAAAGATGGGGCTTATTATTTTAGAAAAGATGCTGATAATTATTTAGTGGTGTGGAAAGAAGACCTGGCCATAGTCAGTAATATTCCAATTAGTCTTGAAAATATATTGTCAAGTGGAGGGATTTCTTCCAAAAAAGCGGCTTTAAGTATTGTAAATCTAATGAATCAAGCTGCAACAAGTGACATAGCACCTACATATAGAAGTTTTATGGATAAGACAGGTGATATTCAAATGTATATGCATGGACAAAATGCATATAATATGGTGAAAGAAATAAGGTTTTTCCCTTCAAAATATAAAAGGCAACTAAAAACGTTGTTGCTTGGATCTACTGTTGAATCAGAAATGAACTTTGAAAATGGTGCTATTACTTTAAAAAGCAATCATTTACTTTCTGATAGTTTAAATGCTTATTTAGAGGTGTTAAAAGATGGAGGAATTAGTAATGATATTTTGGCTTTTGGCTTTACAGACAATCCGATAATGGCCTTTTCAATGAATATGAATCCAACAAAGATTTTAAAATTAATGGATGAAACAGACATGCAAGATTATACTGTGAACATGTCTGAGAAATTGAAGAATAATGGTATTAGTAAAGAAGATATTGCTGCGTTTTCTACTGGAGAAGTGTTGTTTATCTTAGATGGTTATAAAAAAATTGAGCAAAGTGAAAATTTGAAAAACATGCAAGATTTAAAGGTCAATTTTGCCATGGTATATGGAGTGAAAGACACTGCAGTCGCAAGAATGGTGATGCAAAAAATGTTGGCGGATAGTTCAATGACTGATAAGGATGAAATATTTATGACCATAAAAAACAATTATTTAATTTCTAGTAATTCAAAAACCTGGATTGAAAAAATTAATAATAATGAAGGTGTTTCACTAAAGAATTTGAAGACGGAGTTAACAGTGCATCCAATCGGAATGTACATAAATAGTGTGTTACTAGGTAAATTTCCTCAAGAAAAAGAGTTGGATAAAGCCATGCGAAATGTGAGTAAAGTAATTTTTGACTTTAATAAAAATTCAAGTAATCTTACTATTAAAATGAAAGATGAAAACAAAAATGCTTTAAGGATAATTGTTGAAAAAGTGGTAGAAGAAATGCTGAAAGCGGAATTAAATTCAAACAGTGACGTACAGGCAATTATAGAACAAGAGATGCTTGAAGGAATCAATGAGGAAGCGATTGAAAATGTAATAAACGCAGTACTAAAATAAAATTACTTTTTAACAGCAAAAATTGGCGCTAATTCTACAGTGCCATCTTCTAGTATTTGATATGCTTGGTAGTAATCAGGAAGGTCTTTGTCTTCACTGTGAACTATATTCAAAGTAATACAGTTTTGTTCTGCAGAATTTTCATCTAGTTTAATCACCGACTCAAAGGCAAGTGCGTATCCTTTCATTCTATTTGCACTCATTTCATTTTCGCAATATTTTGCCAATGATTCTAGCACTACACCGACTTTGGGCATGTTTTTAGGGTCGAATTCAAATTCTAATGGATGTACATTTCCAATGGTATCAATTGTTGCGCCAAATGGGTAGAATTCTTTCGTGTCTTCTAATAGTTCAAGTGCGTATTCAAAAGAATGATCGATTAATTTTTCTACTTCAGCGTGCATAGTTGATAATTTTTTTCAAAACTAATGAAAACAAAAATAGGAAAGCTTTAATCAAGTTAAAATAAATGATAATTTTGACTAATAAATTTATTTTCAATGTCAACAAACATTACACAAACTATAAATTTCGATAGGAAATCCTTGTCAGATCAAGAATTGCTCTCAATTTATGAAAACCTGTTAAAACCCAGGCTGATAGAAGAAAAAATGCTTATTTTATTAAGACAGGGCAAGATTTCTAAATGGTTTTCTGGTTGGGGTCAAGAAGGAATTTCTGTTGGTACAACTTTAGGAATGGAGGCAGATGAATATATTTTGCCCATGCACCGAAATTTAGGTGTTTTTACGAGTAGAAATATTCCTTTACACCGACTTTTTGCACAATTTCAAGGAAAAATGAGTGGTTTTACAAAAGGAAGAGACCGCTCTTTTCACTTTGGATCAAAGGAGCACCATTTAGTCGGCATGATTTCACATTTAGGACCGCAATTAGCTATAGGTGATGGGATTGCATTGGCAAATAAATTAAAAGACAATAAAAAAGTAACCCTGGCATTTACCGGAGACGGTGGTGCGAGTGAAGGTGATTTTCATGAAGCATTAAATGTGGCTTCAGTTTGGGATTTACCCATTATTTTTGTAGTAGAAAACAATCAATGGGGACTATCCACCCCTTCAAATGAACAATTTAGATGTAAAAGCTTTGTTGATAAAGGGATAGGATATGGAATGGATGCCTTTCAAATTGATGGAAATAATGTCTTAGAAGTGTATCATGCTGTTAAAGAGATTTCTGCTTCTTTAAGAGAGAAGCCAAGGCCTTTTTTACTGGAATGTGTAAGTTTTAGAATGAGAGGGCATGAGGAAGCTTCAGGCACTAAATATTATCCTGAAGGATTACAAGAGCAGTGGAGCCTAAAAGATCCGGTTGATAATTATACCGCTTATTTAAAAAACATAGGTTTATTAACCGAAGAGTTAGAAGCTGATTATGTAAATACGATTAAGGAAGAGATTCAAGATGAACTAGAAGTTGCTTATGCTGAGCCAAAGGTTCATGTTGATACAGCATTTGAAGTGAATGATGTATATGCGCCTTATTCTCCAGTTTATTCCCAGCCTAATTTTGAAAAAACATCAGAGAAAAGATTTGTGGATGCTATTTCAGATGCTTTGAGACAATCAATGGAGAAGTATGACGACTTAATTATCATGGGGCAAGATGTCGCTGAATACGGTGGTGTTTTTAAAATTACAGAAGGATTTGTTGCTCAGTTTGGAAAAGAAAGAGTAAGAAATACACCGATTTGTGAATCGGCAATAATAGGCGCGGCTTTAGGGCTGTCCATTAAGGGGATGAAAGCTGTGATGGAGATGCAATTTGCAGATTTTGTGACGGTTGGCTTCAATCAAATAGTCAATAATTTAGCCAAATTACATTACCGTTGGGGAGAAAATGCTGATGTTGTGGTAAGAATGCCAACTGGAGCAGGTAGTGCTGCAGGTCCATTTCATTCTCAAAGTAATGAGGCTTGGTTTACGCATACACCAGGATTAAAAATTGTATATCCTTCATCACCAACTGAGGCTAAGGGGTTATTAACAGCTGCCATAGAAGATCCAAATCCAGTGATGTTTTTTGAGCACAAAGGATTGTATAGAAGTATCAAAGAACAAGTGCCAGATGAATATTTCACACTTGAAATTGGTAAGGCTAATTTGGTGCAAACAGGAGATGATGCAACGGTAATTACTTACGGTATGGGTGTGCATTGGGCAAAAGAAATAGCCTTGAAAAACAAGTTGAATATTGATATTGTTGACTTAAGAACATTGCTTCCGTTAGATACAGAAACTGTTTATAAATCAGTGAATAAAACAAGTCGAGTTATAGTATTGCATGAAGATTGTTTGACGGGGGGGATAGGTGGAGAATTAGTAGCTTTAATTGCTGAGAATTGCTTTGCAAATTTGGATGCACCAATCATGCGTGAAGGCAGTTTGGATACCCCTGTTCCGTTTGATGGAGATTTGGAAATTAACTTTTTACCAAAACAAAGGTTTGAAGAAAAATTACTGAAGTTAATCGCTTATTAAAATTAGATACTTTTCATTGCTGAAGCTGCCAAATAGTTAGAGTTTATTGCTTTATGATGAATATCCTCTGCGTTTGTTAATTTATAAATCAATTTATACACCTCTAAAACAGTTGGCTCTGTGTCGTGCACGCATAACGCTTTTAATTGATCCCCAACTTGGACCTTGCCTGCCTGAATGACCCTGAAATAGACGCCAGGGTAGGGTGCATGAATAAAGGGTTTTAATATTTTTTGTGAACCAAACCGAATACCAAGTTTAAAACAAGGTTGACGCGGTTGAGAAACTTCAATGATGGCAGTGCCTACTTCAAATTGGGTTCCAATTTTTAAGGTACTTTCATTTAACCCCACAACGGTTATATTTTCTCCAAAAAAACCAGCTTTAAACGTTTTGTCAGGGTACAATTCTTCCCAAAATGAATATGCTTCCTTACTGTAAGCATAGCAAGCTTTATCAATGCCCCCATGATATTTTCGGTCAACTACATCATCTCCTTCAACATCTTCAAACCCTAAATAAATAGGTCGCTCAACAGATGCTTTAAATATTCCAGTTGCAACTTTTTTACCCCGCCAGTCAACCAAACGTTTTTGACCAATATTTACCGAATGAATATACATTTTTATTTCATTTTGTGACAATCATAACAAATTAAACATGAATTTATTAAAATAACTTAAAATACACATAAAAATAATGTAAGTAATATCGCTTTTTCTCGACAATTCTACTATATTTAGACGGTTAAAATAAATCAATAACAAATACATTACAAAATAAACAAATGAGCGAGACAGCAAAAATAGAAGTTGGAGGTAAATCAATTGACCTTCCAGTTGTTACAGGAACAGAAAACGAAAAGGGAATTGATATTTCAACTCTAAGAGGTGAAACAGGGATAATTACTTTAGATAGAGGATATAAAAATACTGGATCATGTTCTAGTGCCATCACATTTTTGGATGGGGAAAAAGGAATCCTAAGATATAGAGGTTATTCAATTGAATCTTTAGCTGAAGGTGCTGATTTTTTGGAAGTTGCTTATTTATTGATTTTTGGAGAATTACCAAATGCGGAACAATTAAAAAAGTTCCACACTGATATAAAAGCACAATCTCATGTTGATGAAGATGTAAAAAAGATTTTAGATGGTTTTCCAAAGTCTGCGCACCCAATGGGTGTTTTGTCTTCCATGACAAGTGCATTAATTGCTTTTAATCCTTCATCTGTCAATGTAGACAGTGAGGAAGAAATGTATAAAGCAATTGTAAAAATAATGGGTAAATTCCCAGTGTTGGTTGCATGGGCTTTAAGAAAAAATCAAGGGTTACCTTTGGATTATGGCGATAACTCATTAGGATATGTTGAGAATATCTTAAAAATGATGTTTAGAAAGCCAAATGAAGAATACGTTCCAAATAAAATAGTAATTGACGCCCTTGATAAATTATTGATTTTACACGCTGACCACGAACAAAACTGTTCTACTTCAACAGTAAGGCTAGTTGGTTCATCTCACGCAGGATTATTTGCATCATTATCTGCAGGTATTTGTGCTTTATGGGGACCATTACATGGTGGTGCCAATCAAGCAGTAATTGAAATGTTAGAGGCTATTAAAGCGGATGGTGGCGATACAAAAAAATACATGGCAAAAGCCAAGGATAAAAATGATCCTTTCCGTTTAATGGGATTTGGTCACAGGGTTTATAAAAACTTTGATCCAAGAGCTAAAATTATTAAAGTAGCAGCTGAAGAAGTATTAAATGATTTAGGAATTGAAGATGAAATTTTGGAAATTGCTAAAGGTTTAGCTGCAGAAGCATTGTCTGACCCTTACTTTGTAGATAGAAAATTATATCCAAACGTAGATTTTTATTCAGGAATCATTTATAGAGCTTTAGGAATTCCAACTGAAATGTTTACTGTAATGTTTGCTTTAGGACGTTTACCAGGGTGGATTGCACAATGGAAAGAGATGAGAGAGTTAAAGGAACCAATCGGTCGCCCACGTCAGATTTATACAGGTGAAAATACAAGACCTTTTATAAAAATTGATAATAGATAATTAATTATTAAACAAAAAAAAAGACTACTTCGGTAGTCTTTTTTTTGTTTGAACATTTTTATTTGGTCATTGCTACCACCCAAATTCCTCTTAGCTCGTTAATGTCATATCCTGTAGCTTTATCTTTTGGATATAGCTTACTTATGCGATTGCTCGTTTCTTCGTTGATATGCTTAGTTTTTATACCATGGCATTGTAAACACATTTGATTCGTCATAATAGGGTAGTAGCCAATATGAGTATTCTCTGTTTCGTCTAGTACAGTTGCAATTTCTTCACCATTCAATATCATTTTTTTATATTTTTGAATGATTTCCAATTCTCTTGGATTTGCATTTGCATTCGCATTTCTTGGCTTATCTGAAACGCGTTTGATTTTTGCATTTAATGCATTTGACATGCTATCAATTAAATGGTTTGCCTTTATATTGCAAAATTTAACTGCATAAGCACTTCCTTGCTGATTAATTGCACTCATTAAATTTTTACCCAATACCTTTTTACTGCTTAAGGCAAGCTTTAAGCCCTTTTCAAGTGGCGTAAGACTAATTTCCGTTTCAATATTGCTTTGCTGTTTTTGGTTACCTTCCAAATGTTTTTTAAACCAGGTCGGCTCATCAATTTCATTTTCATAGATATACTTTGCAATTAATTTTAGTTCTGCTTCTGGAAAGTCTAGCTTGGGCATCAACCCAAATCGCTTAAATGCCCCTTTCATTTTAACATGCTCCACTGTTGGATCCTGTACGAAACTAACCATATCTTGCGTAAACGTTTCTAAAGTGGTTTCTTCTTTTATGTAATGTTTTTTTATTGCAATCATGGGCGGAGCAATTCGATTTTGCAAACTTGCATCTGCTCCATGGCAAGCAAAACATTTAGTACTCATTAAATCGAAAGCTTTTGCCTTCTCTTGATTAATGATCAAAGAATCATTGCTGTTGGTTTCCAATTTTTTTTCATTATTTACTTGACAACTAGCAATTGATAGTAAGAACAGTACAAGTATATTAATGCCTATTGATTTCATATTTTATTTTAAAATTAATGAAAATTACTTTGACAAACGGTAATATATGTTACAATAAATCGTGATATTTAACTTCTTAATTAATTCAAAATTGCACTTTGTCATTAAAATTATTTAAATGAAGATTAAACAGTTATTCTCCTTTTTTTTCACCATTTTAATCCTTGCAGCTTGTAGCAATAATGAAAATGTAAAAAAAGATGTGATCAAAAGTGATCAAGTTGCAGTTCAAGATAAAATAGTCTGGTATTGGAAAGATGAATTTTCAGATTTTGAAAAGTTTAAATTAAAAAAGTGGATTAATAATACTTTAGAGGCCACAGAAAAGGTTTTGGGTGCTTATCCTTTCACTGTTCATTGTACTTTTCATTTATCAGATGCAAATCATCCTGTGCCCTTTGGAAAAACTTCGAGACGAAATGGAATCAATGAAGTTCATTTTTATGTGAACCCTTCCTTTGAATTAGCAGATTACGAAAAAGATTATACCGCTCAACATGAAATCAGCCATTTGTCCATACCGTTTATTAATAGAAAAAACTTGTGGTTTTCTGAAGGTTACGCGACATATTTAAGTCGTTTAATAATGGTAGAACAAGGCTATTATACGTTAGCGGAATTTGATTCCCTTTACTTTCATAAGATTCAAAACTTTCCTGCTGTTTTTAACAGTAGCACCTCCACATTCACAGAAGTCATGGACAGTTTGATGGAACGTCATTATTAGACGATTTAATGTCATATGTATACTCAGGTGCGCATTGTAAACTGATTTTAATAGGCGACACAGCACAACTTCCACCAGTAAAATTAGAATTAAGTCCAGCGCTTGATGCACAAAAATTA
>CBDUKB010000121.1:0-8945 GCA_965367695.1 uncultured Putridiphycobacter sp. | reverse complement strand
ATTGCTAGTGATAAGTTATTATCTTTATGCAATCAAATCAGCAGAATGAAAAAATATGTGGGGTTTTTAAGGGGGATTAATGTTGGAGGGAAACATAAAGTGCCTATGGAAGATTTGAAGATTGTGCTTCAGAATTTAAAATGTGAAAACCCAATCACTATTTTGAATTCCGGAAATATTATTTTTGAATCAGAATTGTTGGACATGAACAAATTGTCAAAAATGATTGAAAACCGCATTTCAACTGTTTTTGGATTTTCCATTCCTTTGATTTTATGTGAAGCAAAATTAATTGAAAAATTAATTGAATCGAACCCTTTTGGAGCAATCGAATCGACAAAAGACACCCGATTTTTTGTGTCTTTCAGAAAAAATGACAACAAACCTACAATCACAATTCCATGGTCCAGCGAAGACCAGAGTTTTAAAATTTTATCTTATAAGCACAAAATCATCATTTCTGTCTTGGATTTATCCAAAGCAAATACGCCAAAAGCCATGGGAATTGTAGAGGCTAGTTTTGGAAAAGAGCTTACCACTAGAAATTGGAATACAATTATTAGAATTGGAAAGAAATGTAGTTAAGCTTATTTCATTAATTCATCCAGAATGGATTCAATTGAATAACCTTCAGCTTCTGCCTTATAATTTCTCACAATCCTATGTCTTAAAATTGGATAAGCGACTGCTTTTACATCTTCAATATCGGGTGAGTACTTTCCATTAATCGCTGCATGACATTTTGCTCCAATCACTAAATATTGAGAAGCCCTCGGGCCTGCACCCCATTCCAAATATTTTTCAGTTAATGGATGGCATAAAGGTGAACTTTTTCTGGTTTTAGCGACCAATTTAACAGCATATTCAAATACATTTTCAGGTACAGGTATCCTTTTGATTAGTTCTTGAAAATATAAAATCTCTTCTCCGTTTAAAACTGAATTTAATTCTGCTTTAAAATTACCAGTTGTATTTTTTACAATGTTAATTTCTTCTTCAAGTGTTGGGTAATCGAGCCACATATTGAACATAAACCTATCTAATTGTGCCTCTGGTAATGGGTAAGTCCCTTCTTGTTCAATTGGGTTTTGTGTGGCCAACACAAAAAATGGTTTGTCTAATACATAGCTATGTCCTGCAGCTGTAACTGTTTTTTCTTGCATAGCTTCTAACAAAGCAGCTTGCGTTTTTGGAGGAGTTCTATTGATCTCATCAGCTAATATGATGTTTGAAAATATAGGTCCTTTTATAAATTTAAAGTTTCTATTTTCATCCAAAATTTCGGACCCAACAATATCAGACGGCATTAAATCGGGTGTAAATTGTATTCTTTTAAAACCAAGTCCCATTGAATCTGAAATGGTTTGTATTAAAAGCGTTTTAGCTAAACCAGGTACGCCTACTAAAAGACTATGACCATTGCTAAAAATTGACATAAGCACTTGTTCAACAACTTTTTCTTGTCCAACAATAACTTTGTGAATTTCTTGACTGATGGCATTGTATTTTTTTAAAAGAAGGTCAATTCCTTCTTTGTCAGATAAGTTTTGCATAGTTTTTTTCAATTGTTTCAAAAATAGTAAAAAGGAGTCATTATTTTTTATTTTAAACCCTTTAAAATATCCCTTCCTGATTTAGCGCCACCAAAACCAGCTTTAGGTTTAAGTTTAAATCCGAAAAAAGCACCAATAAATCCTCCAATTACATGCGCAAATTGAGAAATATTATCATGGTCAAAAAATCCTATAATTTCTTTCCCTAAGAATATTAAAGCCACTAGAATAAAGGTAATCGGTATTTCTTTATTTCTAATGTTTACCAAACTGGCGAGAATGATAAATGCGAAGACTATACCACTCGAGCCTAATAAACCCGCTTTAAAAAATAGCAAGTGCAGAATGGCCGTTATTAGCGCGGTTGAAGTCATGATAATGAAGGTGTTTTTTGAGCCATATTTCTCTTCTATGATAGGGCCCAATAACAAAATAAATGATAAATTACCAATGATGTGTTCCGCATTTACATGGCCAAAAACATAGGAAAAGAGTTTTAAATAATCAGAAAATGATTTGTAATCGAAGGAAGGGGACAGTGTAAATGAACCCAATCCCATGCCCATTTGTACCGTTAAAATGTAAACGACTACACTTAAAAAGGAAAAGGTTAATACAACGGGTGAATTAAAGGTGATTTTCATACATTTGTTTACAGTTAATAATTTAAAGATAGTACAATATGCGAGTTTTGTTTTTTTTTCAATTGGTAATTATCCTTATCTATAATTCGGGATTTTCACAAGGCGATTCAGTCATTGAACCGGTAAATATAAAAAGTGTCAATGATTCCATATTTGAAAAAACGAAATCAGAGTTTTATTTGCAAGGGAATTATTTTTATACCTTTCGAGATTTTACAGACCTTTCTGCTTACCAATCGTATTACAGAAGGGCAGATGAAGCAGCAATTCTTACCAAAGGGATCGAAGTAGGGGCACTGTTGCCCCTTTCACAAAGATTTAAATTATCAATTGGTGCCTCATATGTTTCGGCCGGTGAACAATATAGTTTTGAGTCTTTAACAAACGATTCAACTTTCCAATACATTAATAAATACCAGCAGGTTGCAATCCCACTTCGTCTTTATTTTAATGTTGGCAATCAATTTTCCTGGTTTGCTTTTGTTGGTGCCATTCCTTCGAGTATCATCCATAAACGAATTGAAAGTAATTATACTGATGCTGATGGTAAAATGTTTGAAAATGAGGTTGTTTTAAAAACAGACAATATTTCAGCTTTTCAAATTTCGGCAACAGCGGGAACAGGTATAAAATACAATTTTGACAATGCGAGTATTTATTTGAATGTGGACTATAGAAAATATTTATCCAACACATACACTGGGTTATTTCTTGAACATAAAATGTACTTGATTGGTGGGGCGTTAGGCTTTTCATATCTTTTCTAAACATATTTAATATTTAAAATGTAACCCAATTCAAGGATTGACGTAATAAAGTGAAGACATTTAAACCAATAACCATGCGATTTTTATTATTAACCGGATTTATACTCACCACATCAATCATATTCGGAGAAACTAAATATACTTCAGAACAATATATTGACTTGTGGAAAAAAACGGCCATTGAGCAGATGTTGTCACATGAAATTCCTGCTAGTATCACTTTGGCACAAGGTATATTAGAATCAGCAAGTGGTAATAGTAAGCTTGCTAGAGAGGCCAATAATCACTTCGGCATCAAATGCCACAAAGCTTGGAATGGGGCAACGTTTATTCAAGATGATGATACTAAAAATGAATGTTTTAGAAGTTATGTTTCTGCAGCTGATTCTTATACCGATCATTCTTTATTTCTAAGTGGAAGAGGAAGATATGCGGGCTTGTTTGAATTAAAATTGACAGATTATAAAGGATGGGCTAAAGGATTAAAAGCCGCCGGGTATGCGACTAATCCAAAATATGCACATTTATTGATTGAAATTATTGAACGTTATCATTTAAATCAATACGATAAATATACCAGTGTTGATAAAAACGATCACCACTTGAGGAAAAAGCATCCCACTCAAAACATGAATAAAATTGAAAACCCTACAATAAATACAACACATCAAGGAGGCCAAAGTGTGGTTGAAGAAGAGCAAATAGAAAAGAATGCAACCATTGTTATTCGACAAAATTCGCACCGGATAAATACCAATAAGAATAGAGTGAAGTTTATTGTAGTAAAAGAAGGGGATACTTATTTAAGAATTGCCAACGAATTTGAAATGACCATTAATCAATTATATAAATACAATGAATTTATCAACAAAGATGTTTTAGAGGTTGGTGAAATTGTTTATATAGGACCAAAAAAAGGTAAAGCATTAAGAGCAAATGAAATGTATACATGTCCAAGAGATTTGAGTTTAAGAGAAATCGCACATGAAGAAGGAATTAAATTAAATAATTTGATGAAATTAAACTTGATTACTAATCCCGAAGAAGTAATCAGTAAAGGTACTAAAGTGACCCTCCGGTAGTCGTAAATAAATTCGGCTGGTTACCAAATTGAAAAACGACTATTTTACATATTCTTTATTGTATATCGTAAAATCGTGAATCGACAGGAGGTTTTTTGGTTTGTTGTTGAAAGGAAGCACCTGGTGCTTCCTTTCTTTATTGTATTGCTAATCTTAATTAGTTAGGATGTACATTTCAATAGTCTTCATTAAAAATAAGTTAACTTATGTTATCTATTCAATCATTTACTTGTAAAATAGTAGAAGTAGTAGCTGTTTATTAAAAAATCTTTGATAAATTAGTTCAATCAATTATTGTACTCCTACGCATGAAGCCATCTAATGAATTATTTAATTTAATAGATTCCTTAACAAAATCTGAGAAACGTTTTTTTAAGTTGAATTCTACTTTACAATCAGGTGAAAAAAATTACATTAAAATTTTTAATTTCATAGAAAAGCAAAAAAAGTACGACGAAGAAGAATTAAAGAATCATTTTAAAAACGAGGTCTTTATTGACCATTTACCATCTGAAAAAAATCATTTGTATAAATTGATTTTGAAAAGTTTAAGATCTTTTTATTCAGAACAAAGTATCAGTGCTCAATTAAAGCAAGAAATTAAAAATGTCGAAGTCTTGCACAAAAAAGCCTTGTATAAGGAATGCTCCAAGTTTGTGATCAGGGCAAAAAAAATGGCCAAAAAGTACGAGAAATTTTATTATTGGTTTGAATTGATTAGCTGGGAGAAAAAATTGTTAGAAGAGGCGTATGAAGATGGGCATTTTAATCAAAATATTAATGAATTAATTGAAGAGGAGTCGGATGTAATTGAAAAATTAAGAAACCTTGCAGAGTATCAAGTTTTGTATTCTAAAATTAATTTAATCTTTAAAAGTGGTGGGTTTTCGCGTAATGCGGAGGAAAGAAAAGTAGTTTCAGAAATTGAAGATTATCATTTGATTAAAGGTAAGAATACTGCAGTTTCAGTCCGCGCAACTACCATATGTTATTATATAAAAGGATTGTGTGCTGCGAGTAATCGTAACTACGAAGAAGCAATCATTAATTTTAGAAAAGTAAAAATGGTGATCGATAAAAATCCGGATATAAAAATGGATTTACAAGGCCGCTACATTTCTACCTTAACCTTTTTATTAAACTGCTATATCGATCAACACGATTTTGTACATGCAGAAAAGTTTTTAAATGAAATCAAAGATTTATCAAATCAAAAGGGATATGATAGTATCGATTCAAAAGTGAAAATATTTTCTTCTATCGGAATTGGTGAAATTCAAATGTATAATAGAAAAGGAGATTTTCTAAAAGCACAGGAATTATTGACATTTATTAATGAAGGTCTGGCAGCTTATCAAAGTAAATTGACCAAAGAAAAAATGCTTTTGTTTAACTATTGCAAAGCCTATAGTTTGTTTGGTATTGGTGAATACAAAGGGGCATTAAAGTTAATGAATAAGGTATTAAACGACAATGAAAAAAAGTTGAGACAAGATATTTATAGCTTTTCACGAATTTTTAATTTGATCATTCATTATGAATTGAAAAATTTTGATTTTGTTGAGTATGAAGTAAAGTCAACATCTCGTTTTTTAAATAAAAAAGAAAAGGATTACCAAATTGAAAAAGTATTTATCCATTATATTAAAAAACTATCCAAAGAAGAGTTTGCTGGGGATAAACAAATTATTTACCAAGACTTTTATAAATCGATTGAAGATTTACTAAAAGAAAGTAATGAACAAGTGATTTTGGAGTATTTTAATATTAAAGCCTGGGTGTATAGTAAAATCAAGAAAATTGAATTTCAAGAAGCGATAAAATTACAATTATAATTAAGGTGTAAAAATTCGTTTTAATTGTCAATTCAATTATATTTACGGCTTATAAAAAGCATTTAAATGGTAAACGAACAATACACTTCAGTTGATAAATTAAAAGCCTTATATCACAGTCCCATGATGGATTTATTGTATAAGGCGGCGAGCGTTCACAGAGAGCATCATAACCCTAATGAGGTTCAAATGAGTTCTTTAATTTCAATTAAAACAGGTGGTTGTCCCGAAGATTGCAGTTATTGCCCACAATCGGCTAAATACAATACTCATTTGGAAGTAAAACCAATGATGCAAGTAGATGAAGTAGTTGATTTAGCAAAAAACGCTAAAGTAAATGGGTCTTCTCGAGTATGCATGGGAGCGGCTTGGAGAGAGGTGAGGGACAATAGAGATTTTGACAAAGTTGTTGAAATGGTACAAGAGATTAACGGAATGGGCATGGAAGTATGTGCCACTTTGGGTATGTTGAATCAGGCACAAGCAGAAAGACTTAAAAATGCTGGCTTGTATGCTTATAACCACAATTTAGATTCTTCACCTGAATTTTATAAAGACATTATTTCTACAAGAGAATACGAACAAAGAATTGAAACTATTGGACATGCACGTACTGCTGGAATTTCGGTTTGTTCAGGAGGTATCATTGGAATGGGTGAATCGGTAGAAGATAGAGTAGGCATGTTAATGACTTATGTGCATATGGAGCAACCACCAGAGTCATTACCTATCAACGCCTTAGTTGCAGTTGAAGGAACTCCTTTAGAAGAACAAGAAGCTATTCCTGTTTGGGATATGATTAGAATGATTGCTACGGCAAGAATTTTATTTCCAAAAACAATTATTAGGTTATCGGCAGGAAGAACTCAAATGAGTCAAGAAGCCCAAGCCCTTTGCTTTTTTGCAGGAGCTGGTAGTATTTTTGCCGGTGACAAATTGTTAACGACACCCAATCCTGATTTTAATGAAGATGCTGCATTATTTGAATTGTTAGGTTTGAAAACTAAAAAACCTTTTCAAGATGGCGTACAGCCGGAAACTAAAGCAGACGATAAAGTGAATGCTGCTAAAAAGGTAAGATTAGAAAAGGCAACAAGAAAAACAAAAAATGTAGCTTTTGAGCCAAGAAAAATTAGTGTAGACTAATATGGAAATATAAATTATCGTTAAATGGGTAAATATGGAAAAAAGTAAACCCGTACAAGTGCATGTTATTTTGCTGCTTATTTTAGCTGGTGAAGCTATTTTTGCTTTGCCATTTGTACTTGCCAGGGTTTTTCGCCCTACTTTTTTAACCACATTCGACCTTAATAATTATGAATTAGGTGTTTGCTTTTCTGTATATGGTATTGTCGCCATGTTTTCTTATATTTTTGGAGGAACATTAGCTGATAAATATACGCCTAGAGTCCTGATGTCAGTCGCTTTATTGACTACTTCACTTGGTGGTTTTGTGATGGCGGTATATCCAAATTATTTTATTCTTAAAATACTTTACGGATACTTTGGTTTTACTACCATTTACCTGTTTTGGAGTGCAATGATAAAGGCAACTAGAATTTGGGGAGGTCAAGGTAAGCAAGGAAAAGCATTTGGCTTTCTTGATGGAGGTAGGGGATTGGTAGCCGCTAGTTTTGGCTTAGTAGGAGTGTTCATTTTTTCTTACTTTTTAATAAATGCAAGTACCATTAATATTGATGACTTAACTTTTGGAGAAAGGAAATCAGCATTTAGAAATGTGATTTTAATTACTTCATTATTTGTTGCATTTATTGGATTGATGGTTTTTTTATTTATGAGACAAAATATGGATGAAGTTTCAGTCGCGAATCCTGAAAAACACCACCGATATTCTGTTTCCAAAATTTTTGCGGTAATTAAAAATAAGCAAGTTTGGTGGTTGATGATTATTGTATTAGCCGCTTATGTTGGTTATAAAATCACCGACGATTTTTCTCTTTACGCGAAAGAAGTCATGCTGTATAATGAAGTTGATTCAGCAAAAATAGGCACTTTACTTTTGTTTCTGAGGCCATTGGTTGGCATTGTTATCGGTGTTTTAGCCGATAGAAAAAAGCCATTGATGTTGTTAAAAATGGGATTTATCATAATGATTTTAGGTAGTGGCGTAATGGCAACTGGCTTAATTAATAACTCTTTAATTGTTTTATTTTTTATCAGCATCTTTTTCGTTGCAATTGGTGTCTACACCGTGAGGATTCTTTATTTTGCGATTTTAAAACAAGCAAAAGTTCCCATAGCACTTACTGGAACTGCAGTAGGATTAATTTCATTTATAGGCTATACTCCAGATATTTTTATGGGGCCCATCATGGGTGTTTTATTGGACGATTACGCAGGTGCAATAGGCCACCAATTGGTATTTCTAATGAGTGCAATATTTGGTCTGATTGGATGGATTGCCGCTTACTTTTTCAGTAGAAATAATAAGCCTGCTCTTTAATTTTCTAATAGGTTTTGAATATTACGCTCTGCTTTTTCTTTTAATTCCTGTACCATCTTAACATTGTCAAGGTCTCCTTCTTTTTTGAAAGCTTCACCAAATTTAACAGTTACTTTACCTTTTGTAAAATTTAATATTTGATTGGGTGCCCAAACATTCTCAGCCCCTTTAATTACCACAGGTAATAATGGTATGTTGGCGCGTACAGCTATATGAAACGCCCCTTTTTTAAATGGAAGTAGTCCTGGCGAATCGTCAAAAGTACCTTCGGGAAAAACCAATACATTCTTACCTGATTTTAATTTTAAAGCTGCCTTTTTCATGCTGATTAAGGAGCGCTTTGCATTTTTCCTATCAATAAATATCATGCCTAAAAGCCACATCATCCAACCAAACAAAGGAACACGCATTAATTCTTTTTTTGCAATAAAATAAATGTTTCTAGGCATAGCCGAAAGCAAAATGGGAATATCGAGATAAGAGGTGTGATTAGATATGATAATATAATTTTTATCCTTTTCAAAATGCTGTAATCCTTGCACTTCCAGTTTTACACCCATCACAAACAAGATGAACGGTGCCCAAACCTTGCGAACTATT
>CBDUKB010000120.1:0-8946 GCA_965367695.1 uncultured Putridiphycobacter sp. | reverse complement strand
CAAATGGGGTTGAGTTTACGTTTGTATAGCTTGACTATTGGAACAGACAAGTTATGGAGTACCTTTACACGTAATGATATGTATGGGGCAGATATTTACGCCCAATTGAAAGTTCCTATTTTTAGGAACCCAACATGTAAGCAAAGGAGTAGTAAATCGAGTAATAAAAGACGTAAGAAAAATAAACGAAAAATTTGTGCTGCTTACCGTTAGCCTTATTTTAAAAATCTTCCTTTTAAAATAAACAATTTACCAGCTAATTGTTTATTATTTTCAATGTTTAACATTTTCTTGTTTCTAAGTTGCTCATAAACAAGACTCAACTTTATTATATTTTTCGTAGTTTTATAGAAACTAAAAAAAAATGAAAATTATTGAGTTCCTTAGAAATTGTACACTCGTATCTTTCGTGTTTATTTCTTTTTCTGCCATGTCTCAAAATGCAGGAATAAATTTTGATGGTGTTGACGATTATATTCAAACAACTTATTCTGGAATATCAGGTTCATCAGCAAGAACTGTTGAGGCATGGATTAGAACAACCGCCAATGCCGACCCAAACAATAGTGGGGTACAACAAATTATTACCGATTGGGGAACATTTGCTACGGGTCAGCGATTTACATTTTGTATTTTATGGGGAGATGCCATTCGAGTGGAAGTAGGAGGTAGTGGATTTGGTGGGACCACAGCCATCAATGATGGATTGTGGCACCATGTAGCGGTTGTGTATGACCCGACTACTACAGTTAACTATTACTTATATGTGGATGGTGTTCTTGAAAATTCCTCCAATTTAGCGACTACCATCAATACCGGAACAGCAAACGATTTAATGATTGGCCGTAGGGTTGATGGGAGCAGGTATTTTGATGGAGATATCGACGAGGTGCGGGTTTTTAATTATGCAAGATCAGCTACCGAAATATCATCAGAAATGAATAGTGAAATTTGTAATATTCCTACTTCATTGGTGGCTTATTATAGAATGAATGATGGGGTGATAAATGGAACAAATTCCTCGACCACTATTGATGAATCAGGAGGAAATAATACGGGTACACTGAACAATTTTACCTTGTCGGGAACTACATCCAATTGGGTTGCTGGACCAGTGATAGGGGTAGGTGCAACAGGGAGTTCAATAGTTGTAACAACTTGTACCGATTATACCGGTCCTGCCGGTACAATTTTTACTAGTTCAGGGAATTATACAGAAACCATTTTAAATAGTGTGGGTTGCGACAGTGTTATTCAAATTGATTTGACGATTGCACCAATTACGCATGGTTTTAATGCGAGTGCTTGTGATTCTTACACTTCTCCAAGTGGAAGCTATACATGGACGGTAGCAGGTATCTATAACGACACTTTGCAAACAGCTAATGGATGTGATAGTGTCATTACAATTAACTTATCTTTAAATAGTTATTATTCAACAATTATTGGAGCTGATTGCAGTTCTTATACGAGTATTTCAGGGAATAATACTTGGACCATGACTGGAATGTATAGTGAAAATTATACGAATGCAGCAGGGTGTGATTCTATCATTTATTATGATATCACCATTTATGGCCCGAGTACAGCAACCATTAACGAAACCACTTGTATGTCTTCCTTTACGGGTCCAAATGGTACTGTTTATACTTCCTCTGGAACCTATACTGAAGTTATTCCAACAACGAACGGTTGTGATAGTATCATCACTATTAATTTAAATTTGGTGAACTTGAATAATACTGTTACTATTTCTGAGGCGACTTTAACAGCTGCTTTGAACAATGCTTCTTACCAGTGGATGTTATGCGAGAACGGAAATTTGACCCCAATTCCAGGAGCAACTAATCAATCATACACGGCTAGTGATTCAGGAAGTTATGCGGTTGAAGTTTCATTAAACGGGTGTACTAACTTGTCTCCTTGCTTCACCATTGACTTTACTGGGGTTCATGATTTTGATAATAATGGTTCAACGCTCTATCCAAACCCATCTGTAAGTGGATTTACCATAGATTTGGGCGGGGATTATGATCATGTGACAGTCAATGTTTTCGATTCCAACGGTAAGTTGATCAAAAGCTTAAAGAAAATGAATGCTAATAAAGTTGTCTTTCAAGAGGAATTAGCGAGTGGTATGTATGTCATACAAGTACAGCATGAGCAATTTCAAAAACACTTTACATTTATTCAGGAATAAACTTCATTAAGCAAGTTATAATTTCTTAGACCATTTGTTTTAAATGTGTGATTTTGTGTTATTTTAAACATATTGTTTAGTATATGTTTTCTTCTTGTTTTATTTCATAATAATTTGTATTAAAAGACTATTTTTGTGGAAATTAAAAACAAAACAATGAAAAAAACTTTTTTACTTATTCTAGGCATGGTTACTACAATAGTGACATTCGGTCAAAACCCAGCTATTCATTTTGATGGGACGGATGATTATATTCAAACCACTTTTGGTGGTGTAACTGGATCTTCTGATAGAACTTTTGAAGCATGGATTTATGTCGATCCTTCAGCACCTGCTACCAACCTATGTATCTCAGATTATGGTACAAATTCTTCTGGAGACAGAAATACTTTTATGGTAACTGGTACTAGAAAGTTAGCTTGTTTTGCTGGTGGTACCAACGGAAACCTATCTTCAAGCAATAATAATGATGTTCCTGTAGGACAATGGACACATGTTGCGTTTGTTCTTGATGCTGGCACAGGTTATTTATATGTTGATGGGGTGCAAGTGGGTACTGGCAATTTATCAGGTGTGAGTACACCAACATCAGGCGGTGATTTTAGAATTGGACAAAGAGTAAGTGGAGGTTCAATTTTATTCAATGGCTTAATTGATGAAGTGAAAGTATATGATATCGCTAGAGATAGTATTGATATTGTTAACGATATGAATGATGAAGTTTGTAGTCTTCCAACATCATTGGTTGCATATTACAGAATGAATGATGGGACAATCAACGGTACAAATACAGGCACAACAATTGATTATTCAGGGAATAATAATACAGGAACTTTAAATAATTTTGCTTTAACAGGAACTTCGTCAAACTGGGGAACTGGTCCAGTTTTAAATGCTGGCTTTACAACAAGCTCATTAGTTATAAATTCTTGTTCTGATTATACAGGTCCAAATGGAACAGTATATACTACTTCTGGGATGTATAACGAAATCATTCCAAATGCTGCAAGTTGTGACAGCATTATAGCAATTGATTTAACAATTGCACCTTTAGCGAGTAGTATTGTTGAAACAGCTTGTGATAGTTATACTTCGCCAAGTGGTACTTATACTTGGATTAATACTGGGGTGTATACCGATACTTTACTGAGTAATGCAGGATGTGATAGTGTGGTAACAATTGATTTAACCATTCAAAGTTATTCAACTACCGTAATTGGTAATGATTGTGATTCATATACTAGTTTGTCAGGAAATAACACATGGACAACAAGTGGAACATATGCTGAAAATTTCACCACTACTTCTGGTTGTGACAGTATCATCAATTATCTTGTAACGATATACGGTGAAACTACAGCAACAATTAATGAGACAATTTGTGATGGAGAAGATTATACTTCAGGGTCAGGAATGGTATACAATACTACTGGTGCATACACAGAAACATTTACAAATTCAAACGGTTGTGACAGTATACTTACCATTAATTTAACGGTAACCACTGTTAATAATGATGTAACGATTAGTGAAGCAACTTTAACTGCTGATTTGAGTGGTGCAACTTACCAGTGGTATTCTTGTACAGGCACAAATTTATTTGTGATTCCAGGTGAAACCAATCAATCATATACTGCCACTATGAATGGTGACTATGCAGTCGAAATTACTTTCAATGGTTGTATGAATACTTCATCTTGTTATAATATCGATTTTACAGGAATTGAGTCTGATAAATTGAACAATGTATCAATTTTCCCAAATCCAGCTATCAACGGATTTACAATTGATTTAGGTATGGAAGCATCAGCAGTTTCAATTCTAGTTATTGACATGCAAGGAAAAGTGATTTATTCAGTAGCCCAATCAAATGTAAACAAAGTGTACATTGATGAGCAATTACCTGCAGGTGCTTACTTTATTCAAGTACAACAGGAAGCTGGTATTCAAAACTTGAAGTTCATTCAGCAATAAATTTAGGTAAACATTTATTTATCAATTATATGAAACGTCCCGATTTTGTCGGGGCGTTTTTTTATGGGTTACCGTATTTATTGGGCATAAAAAAAGCACCTAGCTTATTAACTAGGTGCTTCCTTGCTGTCGTTAATTATTCATAGGTATTAAGCCTTGTTTATTGCATCCGAAAAACAGTATTCGTTTTTCTCAATTGCAACTGCAGCAATTCTTCTTCTTGCATCCTTAGTATTAAAGGCTGCTACTTTTGTAAATCTTTTTAATCCCATTAA
This sequence comes from uncultured Putridiphycobacter sp., assembly GCA_965367695.1. Lineage (GTDB taxonomy): Bacteria > Bacteroidota > Bacteroidia > Flavobacteriales_D > Crocinitomicaceae > Putridiphycobacter. Next base: position 4,497 of record CBDUKB010000120.1, on the reverse strand, counting down.
CATCATGGTCAATTCATCTGCATCTACAAAAGCCATTAAAGCATCTTTTCCAGCTTTATTAATTTCATCAGCTGAATCGAATATTAATGTTCTAACCATGTCGATATACACCGCACATGCTGCTTCTCCTTTTGATTTCACCATTTTCTCAACCCTTAATAAGGTCGATTCACATGTGTAAATCGCATTGGCAATATCAGCAATGTTCATGAGTATTTCTTGTTCTTTCGATAAGGTCATCATTAATTTTTGAGCCGCTGTTCCAGCAACCATCAATATCGTTTTCTTAAAGTTTTGAACGTATTTTTTTTCTTCTGCAAATAATTCACCTGTTGGTTCTTCAAAGTCGGGAATACTCATCAACTCATTTGCAATGGCCATGGCAGGTCCCATCAAGTCTAATTTTCCTTTCATGGCACGTTTTAATATCATGTCAACTGTTAACAGTCTATTGATTTCATTGGTTCCTTCAAAAATTCTATTGATTCTCGCATCTCTATAAGCTCTTTCGATAGGTGATTCTGCTGAGAATCCCATACCGCCATGAATTTGAACACCTTCATCTACACAGTAATCTAATGCATCTGAACCAATTACTTTTAACATGGCACATTCTGGTGCAAATTCTTCAATTCCTTTTAAGGTCGCTTTACTTTTTTCCATACCACCATCAATCAATGCGTGGATGGCACTGTCAATGTCATTTGCCAAACGGTATGAGGCAGATTCTAAAGCAAATGTTTTAATTATTTGTGTTCCAATTTTATATTGAATGGCACCGTATTTTGAAATGACTCTTCCAAATTGCTCTCTTTCATTGGCGTATTTTACAGAATGGTTAATGGCTTCTTTACAGCCACCTAAAACACCACCAGCCAGTTTAATTCTACCGATATTTAATATATTTAAGGCAATTTTAAATCCGCCTTCTCTTTCGCCTAATAAATTTTCAGCGGGTACTTTTACATTATTAAAAAATACTTGACGGGTGGAAGAACCTTTAATTCCCATTTTCTTTTCTTCAGGGTTTAAAGTAATTCCTTCTGAATGTGCATCAACGATAAATCCGGTTAAATTTTTGTCATCACCAATTTTAGCAAATACGGTAAAAATATCAGCGAATCCACCATTGGTAATCCACATTTTTTGACCGTTAATGGTGTATGTTTTTCCATCTTCAGAAAGTACCGCTTTTGTCTTTCCTGAATTGGCATCCGATCCGGCACTTGGTTCTGTTAAACAATAAGCTGCTTTCCATTCACCAGAAGCTAATTTCGGAATGTATTTTTTCTTTTGCTCCTCTGTCCCATAATAAAGGGTCGGCAAGGTCCCAATACCAGTGTGCGCACCATATGCTACTGAAAAAGAATGTCCCCTTCCGGTATATTCTGTTGCTAATAATGAAGTTGGAAAATCAACACCCATTCCACCTAATTCTTGTGGAACCGACATGCCTAATAAACCAAGTTCCCCTGCTTTTTCTAGTAGTGAAGGCATTAAACCTTCCTCCATAGCATCAATTCGATCAAGGTTTGGTATCACTTCTTGGCTTATAAAATCAAGGCACATTTGTGCTATCATACCTTGTTCTTCTGTATAGTCTTCTGGGGTGAAAATATCTTCACAAGCTGTTTCTCTAATGATAAATTCTCCTCCTTTAATCGCTTTCTTTGCCATAATATTTGTTTTTATTTTTTTTTAGTGAAGCGTAAATAGTTTACCAATTCTTCACTCTTTGTTCTTCTTTTTCGTTTTTTTATTCTTTTCTATTTAATCCTTAACCACTTTCTCGTCTTGTTTCTAGCAGCGCCTTGTACTGAGCGAAGTCGAAGTAAGCGATCTAGCATCTTTTGTCTAATCACTTAATTCATAATACATCAATTTATGCGGCCCAATTTTTGGCACTTCATAAACGCCGCCCAAGATGTTAAAGCCCATTTTTTCGTAAAAGCCGGTGGCTAAAATTCTTGCATCACACCACAATAATTCGATTTCCATGGTCTTTAATTTTTCCATAGCAAATTCAATAATTTGTTGTCCAATGTGTTTTCCACGCACTTCTGGTAATGTGGCCATTGCTCTTAAGCGGTACTGACTTTTTGCTTTAAATTCTTTGTTCACTTCTAAAATAAAAGTTGAAGTACCGACCACTTTACCATTTTCAATGGCGCCAATATGAAATGTGGCATCAAAATTATCAGGTCCAATCACACAGTCTTCCGCAGAAGCTAAATGTGGCCATAAAACTTGGTGTCTTATTTGCTTTATTTGGTCGATATTTAATGCTTTTATTTCCATTTATTATGGGTCTCTTTTTTTTATTAATCTTTTACTCCTACAATTATCACCTCTCTCCCCCGATAGCTGGGGCCCTCCTCTCCCGATAGCTATCGGGATCGACTGCGCTCAGCATCCGGAGGGAAGTCTAGTATCTTTTTTCTTCATACTTGATACTTTTTTACATCATTTCAATTACCCCAGCTGCACCTTGTCCAGTTCCTACGCACATGGTAACTACACCATATTTTTGTTTTCTTTTTTTCAATTCACTCATCACTTGTACCGATAATTTAGCACCAGTACAACCCAGTGGGTGACCCAATGAAATTGCACCACCATTTACATTAACAATATCAGGGTTGATTCCTGTTTCTGCTATTACCGCTAATGATTGAGAAGCAAATGCTTCATTCAATTCAAATAAATCAATGTCGTTTTGCTTTAAACCGGCCATTTTAATTGCTCCTGGAATGGCATCAACTGGTCCGATACCCATAATTCTTGGTGGTACACCTACCACTTTATAGGAAACTAATCTTGCAATCGGTTCAAGGTTGAATTTTTTCACCATTTCTTCCGACATCATCAATACAAAAGCTGCACCATCTGACATTTGGGAAGAGTTTCCAGCGGTTACTGTTCCACCATTTTGAAATACAGGTCTCAATCTTGCCAATGCTTCAATGGAAGTGCCTAATCGAGGTCCTTCATCCGTATCGATAATGTTTACGCGTTCTGCTCTTTTTCCGTTTTGATCAATGTAAACTTCGTTTACAGAAATCGGAACAATTTGATCTTTAAAACGTCCTTCCTTAATGGCGTTTAAAGATTTCATGTGCGACTTAAAAGCAAATTCATCTTGCATTTCTCGGGTGACCTTGTATTTGGCAGCAACTTCTTCTGCAGTATTTCCCATTCCCCAATACCAATCGGCATGTTCTTTGGAAACTTTAGCATTTGGCACCACTCTCCATCCACCCATTGCAATGGCCGACATAGATTCAGTACCCCCTGCAATGATGATGTCAGCAATTCCTGCTTCAATTTTTGACTTGGCAATGGCCATGGTTTCAATTCCTGATGAGCAATAACGATTCACTGTCATTCCTGGGACTTTGTTGTTGTCCAAGCCCATTAAGGAAATAAAACGACCTACATTCAAGCCTTGTTCTGCTTCCGGCATAGCGTTCCCTACAATCACATCATCAATTAATGATTGATCAAGTTGGGGTACTTCTGCCAACATGTGTTTTATCACATCTGCTGCTAAGTCATCTGGTCTCGTAAATCTGAACCCACCTTTGTTGGCTTTTCCAACTGCGGTTCTGTATGCTTTTACTATGTATGCTGTGGTCATGATAGTTATTAGTTAATGGTTAATAGTTTTGAGTTTTTATTTATTATGTGAAAAGGATTTCTTTAAGGCATAAGTCATTTTTTGGATTTCTTGAAGTTTTTTAGTAATGAGGGAAGAGTCAACATCAAATAGTTTTTCAGCTAATAAAAGTTGTGTTTCTAATTCGTAATTTGAACCATTTGAAATGTTTAAAAACCTTTCAAACTCTTTATTTGTGTTTCTACCAGCACCTTCAGCTATATTTGATGGAATCGAAATGGCACTTCTTTTTATTTGGCTCGTTAAACCGAACTGTTCATCACTTGGAAGTTTTTCACATAAAACATATGTATCTACTACAACTTGCATTGCTAATTGCCATGTTTTTAATTCTTTGTAGTTGTACATGTCTTTTTTTTAAATTTTCGTTTTACTAATAACTCCAAACTAATAACTTATAACTAGGTGCTTAATTTCTAAGCACCTTCCCCTTCGTTACAATACTCTGAATTCTTTCCAATGTTTTCTTTTTTGTACATAAATCCAAGAAAGCCTTTCTTTCGAGGTCGAGTAAATATTGCTCATCTACTTCTGTTACTTCTGAGAGGTCGCCGCCAGCTATGACGAAACCTAATTTTTCAGAAATGTATTTGTCGTGTTCAGAAATGTATTTACCGTGCTCCATACTGTCTGCACCCACATAAACGATTCCCAATCCTTCTTGACCGAGTACTTTGATGTTTTTTACTTTTGCGGGTTGACTGTATCCACCGTTATATAATCCTAAACAAACTTCTTTAGCCCTGGTTAGTTGATAATCTCTGTCCATCACTACTTCATCAACACCTTTTCTCAAATATCCCAAGTCAAATGCTTCGTAT
>CBDUKB010000119.1:0-9017 GCA_965367695.1 uncultured Putridiphycobacter sp. | reverse complement strand
GATAAAGATGAGTTAAAAGCTTATTATAAAGAAGTACTAAATGATGGGAATCGTTCTTCAAAAGGAACAGCTGGATTGGGCATGGTAGACATTGCTCGTAAATCTGGTCAAAAATTGGGTTACCATTTTTTAGCATTAAGCGACACTTTGTCTTTTTTTAGTTTAATTGTTACCATTTCAGAATAAGAGTTATATGGAAAATTTAATGTTAGAAGGATCAGCTAAAACACCTAAGGTAAGTTTTAATGCGAGTGAAGGTTTTTTAGAGTTAAAGGGAAGATCAATTCCTGAAAATTCTATTGAATTTTATAAACCGTTGAACAACTGGATTGACAGCTATGCGACAAGTCCTCAAACTGTTACTTCAGTTGATATTAAATTGGAATATTTTAATACGTCCTCTTCAAAATGCATATTAGATTTGTTCAAACAATTAGAAAAATTGAACGGATCAAATACAGAGGTAAAAATTAATTGGTATTTTGAAGAAGATGATGAAGATATGGAAGAAGCTGGTGAAGATTACCAAGCAATCATTGACCTTCCATTCAACATGATTGAAATAGAAGAAATTTAAATCAATCCACATAAAGGTTAAAGTTGGTATTACAGGGGGTATAGGTTCAGGAAAAACTTATATAGCAAGGATTTTAGAGTCCATGGGGTATCCTGTTTTTTATTCCGACCAAGTATCTAAAGATTTACTTGCAAAATCGCCCGAAATTATTATTCGCATTATCGATTTGTTAGGAAATGATGCCTACTTTTCGGATGGAAGTATTAATAAAGCCTATATCGCCCAAAAAATATTCAATGATCAAGCCTTGCTTTTGCAAATGAATGCTATTATGCATCCAGCTGTTAGGGCTGCGTTTAAAACGTATTTCGAATCGCAAGATGCGGCGATTGTCTTTAATGAAGCCGCAATTTTATTCGAAACGGATGCTTATGCAAACTTTGATAAAAATATATTAATTGTAGCTCCAGAGCAGGTTAAAATAGATCGGATATTGGCCCGTGAAAATATTTCCCTTGCACAAATTCAAGAGCGGATGTCAAAACAATGGACAGATGAACAAAAGCTGCCTTTGGCAGATTATATCATACGAAATGGTGCAAATGACATGTTGTTACCTCAGATAAACGAAATTCTCGAAAGCCTCTTAAAATCCTAAAAACGCCTTCCTTTCTTAAGAAGAAAATAGTTGTTTTTTCAATAAATTAGAATGGTTCTAAATAGTACTTGTTTTATCCTTTTACAAGATTTACCTTTGCAAAAAAGAATTGAAAATGAGTTTTAACGTTACATCCATTAGAAGTGAATTTCCTATTTTGAACGATAAAATAGGAAAATATCCTTTGGTCTATTTGGATAATGGTGCGACTACTCAAAAACCACAAGTTGTCATTGATGCAATTATTAATTATTATACCCATCAAAATGCCAATATTCACCGTGGAGTGCATCATTTAAGTCAAGTGAGCACAGAGGCTTATGAAATGGCAAGAACAACCATTCAAAAAGCAATCAACGCAAAGTTCAGTCATGAATGTATTTTTACAAAAGGAACCACTGATGGCATTAATTTAATCGCACATTCCTTTGGGAAAGGGTTAAAAAAAGGAGATGAAATTATTATTTCAGCCTTAGAACATCATTCCAATATTGTGCCTTGGCAGTTTTTAGTAGAAGAAAAAGGTGTAGTATTAAAAGTGATTCCAATGTTGCAGAATGGCACCTTAGATTTTGATGCTTTTCTAGCTTTGTTGTCTGATAGAACTAAACTTTTAAGTTTAACACATATTTCAAATGCATTGGGCGTTATCAATCCTATCGAAAAGTACATTGAAGCGAGTCATAAAGTGGGGGCAAAAGTGCTGATTGATGCGGCACAGTCCTTACAGCATTTGCCAGTAGATGTTCAAGCTTTAGATTGCGATTTTATGGTTTTTTCTGGACATAAAATCTTCGGACCAACTGGGGTGGGTATTTTATATGGTAAAGAATCGGAATTGAATGCTTTGCCACCTTATCAAGGAGGTGGAGATATGATTAAAACCGTTACATTCGAAAAGACTACTTATAACGAATTACCACATAAGTTTGAAGCAGGTACACCGAATATTGTTGGTGGAATTGCTTTGGGAACTGCTTTTGAATGGAGAAACAAGTTGGACTTAAAAGCTGTTGAAAAACATGAGAATGAATTATTAAATGCAACAACCATTGCACTGAAGAAGATTGAAGGATTAAAAATTTACGGTGATACCCCCGAGAAAAGCAGTGTGATTTCATTTTTGATTTATGATTTGCATCCATATGACATTGGTACATTGTTGAATCAACAAGGAGTCGCAGTTAGAACAGGACATCATTGTACACAACCTATAATGGATTTCTATAAAATACCAGGAACCATTCGGGTAAGCTTTAGCTTATACAATACCATGGAAGACGTGGAACGATTTATTAACGCTTTAGAAAAAGCAGTTAAAATGTTGAAATAATGACAATTGAAGAAAAAGAAACTGAAATAGTAGCCGACTTTTCCATTTATGAAGATTGGATGGAAAAGTATGAATACATCATAGAATTAGGCAAGGATTTACCGATTTTAAAGCCTGAATTCAAAACGAAAGAAAATATTATCGTTGGCTGTCAGTCGCAAGTATGGTTACATGCTGAAAAAAAGGAAGATAAAATTATTTTTACTGCAGCAGCTGATGCTATTATAGCAAAAGGAATCATAGCCTTATTGATAGAGGTGCTTTCGAACCAAACACCTGAGGCCATATTAAATACAGAATTAAATTTTATTAAAGAACTTGGATTGCAAGAACATTTGTCCCCAACTCGTTCAAATGGACTGGTTGCCATGGTAAAACAAATGAAGTTATACGCACTCGCATTAAAAAATAGTTAATCATGATTTCAATAAACGACGAAAGTGTCAAAGTAGTAGAAGATAAAATTATCGCGGCTTTAAAGGAGATTTATGACCCTGAAATTCCAGTTGATATTTTTGAATTGGGGTTGATTTACGAAGTAAAAATAAAAGAAGATGGGTTTGTTGAAATCGATATGACTTTAACTTCTCCAAATTGTCCTGTTGCTGAAAGTTTACCAGTTGATGTGAAAAATAAAGTGGAATCAATTGAAGAAGTGGAAGAATGCAAAGTGAATATTGTTTTTGATCCACCTTGGGATAAGGATATGATGAGTGAAGAAGCACAATTGGAATTAGGATTCTTATAATTTTTATTGGAGAAAGGATTCACTTAATTTTTCTTAAAGTTGTTAGATTAATGGCTTTTTATTGTCAATTTTGGTCCTAAAAAATTAACTTCGTTCAAAGTAAAAAAAATCTTGTGTCGATAACTGTTAAAAATGTTTTTAAGTATTATGGTGAACAAGCTGCGCTAAATGACGTAAGCTTCTCAATTAATTCTGGCGAAATTGTTGGCTTTTTAGGGCCCAACGGAGCCGGAAAGTCCACCATGATGAAAATTATTACTTGTTATTTAACTAAATCAAGTGGTAATGTAACAGTTTGTGGATTAGATGTGGAAGATGATTCAATTAAAATCAGACAAAAAGTCGGTTATTTACCTGAGCACAATCCTTTGTATTTAGACATGTATGTGAAAGAATACTTGACCTTTGTGGCTGGTTTATATAATTCAAAGGCAGAAAAATCACAAAAAATCGATAAGAAAACAAGGGTCATTGAAATGATAAAATTGGTTGGCCTTGAAAAAGAACAACATAAAAAGATTGGTGCATTATCAAAGGGATATCGACAAAGGGTAGGGCTAGCACAAGCAATGATTCACGACCCTGAAGTGTTGATATTAGATGAGCCTACCTCTGGTTTAGATCCAAATCAATTAGTTGATATTCGTCAATTGATTCAAAATATAGGTAAAACAAAAACAGTCATGTTATCTACCCACATCATGCAAGAAGTGGAGGCTATATGCGATCGTGTTATCATTATCAAAGATGGTAAAATAGTAGCGGATGATACCAAGTCAAAAATGCAAAAAGATGGCAGTACACATCAGGTTGTTTATGTTGAATTTAACCGAGAATATTCAAGAAATAAATTGAAGTTAATTGAAGGAGTTGGCAGTGTGAAAAACGTGAATGGAAACTGTTGGTTATTACAAGCGAAAGATGGTGGTGATATTCGACCTGCAATTGCCAAGTTTGCCCAAGTCAATAACTTATTGGTTTTAACGCAAAGAATCGAAGAAAAAACAATGGAAGAGGTTTTTAAAACACTGACTAAAAACTAACTAGTTGTCAGTTTTTTAAGGTGTCGTAAGCGAGTGTGGCTTCCTCTATATCACTTTCATCAAAGTCATCAAAGTCTTCATTCAACTGATTAAGTTTACTCGAAGCGGAATCGGCGGCACTTTCTAATTGCTTCTTGTTAATTTTATCCATGTCTCTATTGTCACGTAAGTAAAATATCGCGCCAATAATGATTAATAAAAGACCCGCAAAAATCCATAATCCTTTTTTATATTTCATAATTAATTTGTTTTAACTCACGCTTTCAATTAAAATGAGGGTAATATTGCTTAGTGCATACTAATTTAATAAAAAATTGATAATTATTAAACTTAAAAAAAACTACCTTTGCGCATCAAATTTTTAATGGAATGAAACGGACAGAAATCGCAACAGTATTAAAGGAGGAAAAAATTGGGGAAAAGATCCTGATTAAAGGCTGGGTTAAGGCTTTTAGATCAAATCGATTTATCCAAGTGAATGATGGTTCCACTATTAATAATATTCAAGCGGTTTTAGATTTCGAAAATACGGATGAAGCCATTATTAATAAAATTAATACTGCTGCTGCTGTAGCCATTTCAGGAGAATTAATTGCTTCTGAAGGGAAAGGTCAAAAAGTAGAATTAATTATTGAAAATATTGAAATATTAGGCGAAGCAAACCCAGAAGAAGTTAGCAAAACAGTAATGCAGCCTAAAAAACACAGCCTAGAATTTTTGAGAGAACAAGCACATTTGCGTTTTAGAACAAATACCTTTGGAGCTGTATTCAGAATTCGTCACGGCGTTTCATTTGTGATACATAAATATTTTAACGATAAGGGATATTTTTATATTCACACCCCGATTATTACAGGTTCTGATGCCGAAGGAGCAGGAGAAATGTTTCGGGTAACTAATTTAGACCCAAAACAGCCACCTTTAAATGATGATGGAACTGTAGACTGGTCAGAAGACTTTTTTGGGAAGGAAACTAACTTAACCGTATCAGGTCAATTAGAAGCTGAAGTAGCTGCAATGGCCTTAGGGAAAGTTTATACTTTTGGTCCAACTTTCAGGGCTGAAAATTCAAACACAGCACGTCATTTATCTGAATTTTGGATGATTGAGCCAGAGGTAGCATTTAATGATTTGAATGATAACATGGATTTAGCTGAAGATTTCTTAAGTTATATCTGCCAGTATATTTTAGCAAATTATGCAGACGACCTGGCATTTTTAAATGAACGAGAAATTCAAGAGCAAAAATCGAAACCACAAAATGAACGCAATGAATTAACTTTGATTGAACGTTTGAATTTTGTGATTGAAAATGATTTTGAAAGAATCACTTACACTAAAGCGATTGAAATACTGCATAATTCTAAGCCTTATAAAAAGAAAAAATTCAAATACCCTGTTGAATGGGGGACTGATTTACAGTCGGAACACGAACGTTTTTTAGTTGAAAAAGAATTTAAAAAACCAGTCATTATTACTGATTATCCAGCTTCTTTCAAGGCCTTTTATATGCGTCAAAATGAAGATGGAAAGACTGTTGCTGCCATGGATATATTATTCCCTGGTATCGGTGAAATTATAGGTGGCTCTCAAAGAGAAGAAAGATTAGCGGTTTTAAAAGAAAAATGTGCAGCATTCAATATCCCTGAAGAAGATGTTTGGTGGTATTTAGATACAAGAAAGTTTGGTACCGCGCCACATGCCGGGTTTGGTTTAGGTTTCGAAAGAATGGTTATGTTTGTAACGGGTATGACTAATATTAGAGATGTCATTCCTTTCCCTAGAACACCGAAAAAGGCCGAATTTTAAAAAGGGATAAGAAAATAATAAATTACTATGACTAAGAATTTAGCCATTTTTGCTTCAGGAGGCGGTTCGAACGCGGAAGCCATCATTGAATATTTTAAAAATTCAGATTTGGGACAGGTGGCATTGATTGTTACTAATAATCCAAATGCGAAGGTTATTGACCGCGCTCAAAATCATGAAATACCTTTTTATATTCTTGAAGAAGGAGAATTGGAAGAAGGGGAATTTTCTGATGTATTATTGGCCATGGAAATAGATTTCGTGGTATTGGCCGGGTTCTTAAAAAAAGTACCCCAAGATATTTTGGCGGTATATGATCAGAAAATTGTCAATATACATCCAGCTTTATTACCGAATTATGGTGGTAAGGGTATGTATGGATTGAATGTCCATAAAGCGGTGAAAGCCGCTGGAGAAAAAGAGTCTGGTATTACCATTCATTATGTAAATGCAAATTACGACGAAGGTCAGATAATTGCGCAACATAAAGTGAGCCTTGACCCATCAGATGATGCAGATAAAATTGCTAGCAAAGTACTGGCGCTGGAACACGAATTTTACCCAAAAACGATAGCGTCTTTGCTGTCATAAATTAGTTAACATGGAAGATTTTAATCTTGTTGAAGTAGGAAAAACCTTTATGATTTTATTTGCTGTAATTGACATAGTAGGTTCAATTCCTGTGATTATAAAAATTAAAGAAAAATCTGGTGATATCCATCCTATCAGAGCTTCGCTGGTAGCATTGGGATTGATGATCACTTTTCTATTTGCTGGTGAAATATTGTTAGGGGTATTAGGGGTTGATATTAAAGCCTTTGCTGTTGCAGGTGCATTGATACTTTTTGCCTTATCATTTGAGCTCATATTTGGCGTGGAATTATTTAAAGCAGATGATGATTTTGGATCTAAAATTGTTGCAGTTGTGCCCATTGCTTTTCCACTGATTGCTGGAGCAGGAACCATGACTACTTTAATCTCTTTGCGGGTTGATTTTGCAGCCATTAATATTTCATTAGCGGTAGTATTAAACATCATAGTTGTTTTTGTGGTACTTTCCTTAACTAAACAAATTGAAGGATTATTAGGGCGAGGTGGCATTGCAATCTTGAAAAAGGCATTTGGAATTATACTTTTGGCAATTGCAGTTAAATTATTTACAGAGAATATTCAAGAGTTATTGTAACGTTTTAATTGTGGGTTTGTTATTAAATATAAAGCCATGAAAAATTTTACTTTGTTGACGATTACATTTTTAATTAGTGTGCTCTTTGCTTTTCAATCAGGAAAAACAAATAAGTTTCAAAAAAAAACAGGATTTGAGTTCATTCCTTCAGGGAATTTAGCGCTGCATGAGCAAAATAAAAGTATTGCTGCTTTTATGATGTTGAATCATGAAGTTACCAATGCTGAATACCGTTTATTTATTCAAGAGGCTTATTTGGATAAGGGAGATGTTGCTGGTGCAAAAGCAATGATGCCCGATACAATGGCTTGGATAGATACAAATTACTTTAAGGGATTTACGAAACCTTTCGCAAATTTATATTATTCGCATCCCGCATACGATAATTATCCGGTTGTTAATGTTTCAAAGGAAAATGCTGAGAGATATTGTGCATGGTTGGATAAAAAAATTGCGGCTGAATTTCCGGAACTTGAAATTAATAACATACGCTTACCAACCCAAGCGGAATGGACTTATGCTGCAAAAGGAGGACTAAAATCTAGTCCTTACCCTTGGGGAGGACCATATACTAGAAATGCCAAAGGTCAGTATTTGGCCAATTTTTATGTAATAGGGGAACACAATATTGCAAAAGGTGCAAACGGAAACCCAATTGTTGTTGACAAAGAAAAATATAGGGTTGGACTTGATGAACTGAACGGTGATTATTTTTCATTGTGCAATACAAAATCATACGTGCCAAATGGATTTGGTTTATATAATATGGCAGGAAATGCAGCTGAAATGATAGCAGAAAAAGACATAGCCATGGGAGGACATTGGATGTCTTTTGGGAATGATATACAAGTGACGAGTCAAATAGAATTCTTAAAGGGTAACCCTTTTGTAGGCTTTAGACCTGTTTATTCTTATTTAAATCAAACTAAAAATTAAATTCTCGTTTTAAATCGTAAATGTCTTTGATTAATTCTGAAACTTCATCAGGATTTGTTCCGTCATACATTCCTCTAATTTGCTTTTTCGGATCAATAAGTACAAAATTTTCAGTATGAATAAAGTCAGATTCATTACCATGGTCATAATCGGGGTCGGATTCATCAGGAACCACTAAATAAGACTTACGCGCCATGGTATACAAATCAGTTTTTGTTCCAGTTAAAAACCACCACTGCTCCGGTATCGCTTCATATTTAAGTGAATAATTATATAGTCTACTCACTGAATCGCCTTCAGGCCAAACCGTATGACTTAATAACTTTAACCAAGGCTCACCAGGAAACTCAGTTTGTACTCTTTTTAATTGAGTAGTCATAATTGGACAAATAGAGGCACAAGTAGTAAAAAAATAGTTGGCCACATATATTTTATTTTCAGTATTTTTTTCTGTAATGGTTTCACCATACTGATTGGTAAAGGAAAATGGGGCAATGGTGTGTCCGCTTCTAATTCCAATAATGCTGCTGTCCACTAATTTCGGATTCACATCATATGGATTTATTACTTTTAATTTATTGTCTATAGATTCACGATATTCAATTGTGTTTTGATTTTTACTTTTATTCTTTATCATAAATCCGGCAATAATAGTTCCCGTAACTAAAATCAAAATAAATAAAATTAAACGTGTTTTCATGCTAAAAATATAAAAGTACAAAGTTAAGCAAACAATTGTTTTAATGAATGATATTGGTCAGTTGCTCCTGTTAAATCTTAATAATTT
>CBDUKB010000118.1:0-9053 GCA_965367695.1 uncultured Putridiphycobacter sp. | reverse complement strand
ATAGAACCCAACCAAACTATAGACAACCATATTATAAGTTCTAAAAGTAATCCCTGCTTCGTGTAAAAGATTGGCCGCTTCAATAATTTGCTGATCGTCTAGTTGTTTTTTTAAAACTTGGTTCCTTAAATCTTCATTTCCCGATTCAACGCCAAAAAAAACAGATTGGCAGCCACCTTTGGCTAAATTGAATGCATAGTCACGGTCTGCAGCAACTAAATCGGCCCGAACCAAACAAATAAAAGGTAAATTAACCTCCTTTTTATAACGTTCTAAAAATTCATAAAGCCAAGAACGATTCATTCCAAAAACATCATCTGCGAAGTAAATTACTTCTACAGGGCTGTTTTGTTTTAATGCAATGCACTCCTCAATAACTTTGTCAATTTCTCTGATTCTAACATACTTACCTTTCCCTTTATAGAGGTCGCGCATGGCGTCTTCAAAACAAAAAGAACAATGAAATGGACAACCTCTTGAAGTAATTACATTTCTAACTTGGCGGTGTTGATGCTTGTCGAGTACATGGTATAACTGACGGTCTGGAAAAGGGTATTCATCCATGTCTTTTCTCAAGTTCCTCAATGCATTATGTTTTACTTCGCCTTCTGCATCTATATAAGATAGGTTCGGAACATGCTTAAAAGTTTTGTGCTTATCTATGGCATCTAGCACTTCAAGCATAGACTCTTCTCCTTCACCCCTTATCATATAATCTACGCCTTCTTCTTTTATAAAGGCGGGAAAAAAAGTGGGGTGGGCGCCACCAAAAAGCGTGGTGACATTGTATTTCTCCTTTAATTGAAGCGCAATTCTTTTACCCCAATTATGACTACCACTCATTACAGAAAAGCCAATTATATCAGGTTTAAAATCGGCTACTATTTGTTCAAAATCTTTTAAATGTTGCCCAATAGCTAAGTCACATTCATGGCCATGTTTTTTAACCATTGCCGAAACATACATAGGTCCGACAAATTCATAATCCATATTTTGAAGAAATAATAATTTAGCCATGTCTTTTTGAAAGATCTTTATTATAATAATAACTCAACACTAAAAATAGACAAAATAAACCCCATAGGCGAGGATAATGTAGGAATAAATTTATTGTTGGATATGCAGGGATATTTGGAATCATGAATGCCTGTAAGCTAAAAGTTGCGATTAGTAGTATGCTAATAGTAATCTGTACTTTTTTAGTTTGACTTGTCATTAACCACATATAAATGTATAAAATGGGGAGTAATAAAAATAGAAAATGATAAGATGCGGAAGCAGGCAAAAAAACAAAACTGCCCATGATTGAAATAGAAACAAACATTTTGTTTAATCGATAATTATTTTTTTTAAATAGCAATATTATAATACTCAAAATGATGCCAAGGCATAGCCATTTTAAAATGGGCTTTAATATTGGTAGATTTATAAACGGAGTTGGATTTTGAGCCAAATCATAAATAAATAAATTGTTTAGTAAGGAATCTATAGATTGAAATCCAACAGCATATTTACCTTGACCAGGTAAGTCTCCAACTACATGCGAACTAAATTGTTCAAAAAAAGCAGGGATTGCTTGAGGATCAAAAATATAAAATATCAAAAAGGATATGAAAAAGGTCATGCCTCCCCAAATAAAAATTGTATTTCTTTTTTGATGATTAAATAGGTATCCTAGAAATAAAAGTGGAATATATTTGAATGCGGCTACCATACCAAATGAAATTCCTACAAATATATTTTTATTCTTCCAGTAACTAAGTTGGATTGCTATCACTAAAAGAAATGTAATAAAAAGATAGACTTGCCCAAAATTTAAATTACTCGCTAATGGAATTGTAAATATTGACAAGAATAGTAAAGTATTTAATAAAGACCAAGCGGTAATTTTTTTAATAACGAAAGGTAAATTAATCAATATGAGTAGATTAATGAATAACCATATTCTTTTGGCTTGGAGTGGGGTCCAAATAGTGAAAGGAGTCATTATTACGGCAGTGATAGGTGGGAAAGGAGAAAATTTAGCACCATTCGCTATGCCGATCTGCTTGGCTTGATTACTAAACCAATTGCTATCGTAAAACTTAGCAATGGACTCACCTTCAACTAACAAGTGAGCTGAAACATAATAATTATTAAAATCAGCAGGTTTGTCTTTCCAACCAGGAAGAACTCCTTTCCAAATTATTAGGAGTATAGTGGCTGTCAACCATAAGTATTGCATGATATTTTTTTGATTAATTATCATGCTTTCGGTTTCTTCAAAATTCCTTTAAAAATATAATAACCCTCCAAACAATGCATTTTGAATGCCGTCCAACTTCTTATCGAAATTAATCTTTTAAAAATATAAGTGGGTCTAAAATAAAATGAGCGATATGCTTTATTCTTTAACTTTTGAAGTTCATTTCGAGATATGGCACCTGTACCAATGGTTACTTCACTCCCCGATTGGTCCATCACTTCCAAAGAATCATCCATTAACCCTTCTTTAAGCGCTTCCTCTCTAAAAGAGGTATTACTTCTTGGAACAGCTACATTAAAGGATGCATAATCTGCGTCAATTTCTTTGGCAAAGGCCATGGTTTTTAAAATAGACGCTTTGGATTGACCCGGAACACCAATCAAAAAAGTGCCCAATCTTTTAATTCCAATATCCTTTGAAATTTTAAAAGTATGCTTAATTTGTGCGGTAGTATAATGTTTTTTATAATGTTCAAGAAGTTCATCTTCTGCCCATTCTACCCCAAACATTATTAATGTACAACCCGCTTTTTTCATCATTCTTAATTCTTTTTCGTCGAGTACGTCAACCCGTGAAAAGCACATCCAACTCAAACCATAGTCTTCGGCAATCATCCATTCTAACACAACTTTAGTAATGGCTTTCGATTGAAAAAAAGTTTGGTCCGAAAAATAAAGGAATTTATACCCTTTTTCTTTTAAATATTTTAATTCAGCAATAATGGAACCAGCTGTACGCGAAGTATATGGTAAAGTCGACATGATACAGAAGGTACAAGGGTATGGGCAGGCATAATTAGTTAAGATAGTAGCCATGGGCAAAGCATTTGCAAATGGCATTCTATAAAACCCCTTAAAAAGATGTTGTTTCGGAATTGGTAGATCAACTGGCTTTGATCTTTTACTTTCTTTGCTGATGATATTCCCATTCTCACGATAAACAATTCCTTCGGCAGCAGTTGAATTTAGTATGTATTGCTTAAAACCATCAGTGTAAAAATTGGTAATGATGAGATCTAACCAAGGATAATTTTTAAATTTTTCAGGGTGTTTTTCTAAAAGTGCATCTCCCGAACAAGCAATAGTCGTTGAAGGATTTTCACGCTTGATGGATTCATAAAATGCAGTATCCTCTAGTAATGAAACTGACCCAATTAATCCTATGATATAAGCTGGCGAAAAGTTTTTTATTTGCTCAAGTGTTGACTTAATTGAAAGATTTTCTGCAATCGAATCCAAGACTAAAATTTCAAATTCTGGTTCATTAAAAAATGCGGATTGTATGAGTAAATCAACTGGCTGAGGCAGGTAATAGGCTTTCGAAACTTTTGAACAATAATAGTCTCTTATATAAAATTTTTTACCGGGTGGATTCAGCAATAAAATTTTTCTGGTTCCTATCATTTTATCAAGCTTTGATTTTATCAGTATCAACGAAGCTAACTATTTTTGAGGCCATCTCGGATGGAATTAAAGATTTAAAACAAGTTAATTGGCCTTTGCAATGTTTTGCAACGCTTGATTTAGGATGAATAAAGCAAGGGGTGCAATTTATATTTGATTGAATATTTAACATTAAATTATTGTCTTTATATCCAACTAAAAGAGGAGCAGTAGGTCCCCAAATTCCCACTGTTAGCACACCAAAATAATATGCCAAATGCAATGGGCCTGAGTCGTTGGTAATAAGTAGTTTTGCTGATTTTATTTCATCCACGAATGCCTTTAAATTTTGTTGTCCAGCTAAATTTGAAATTTTATCGACTGGCACATCATTTGTGATCAATAATTGCTTAAATTTTTCGGTATCTCCTACTTCTGATTTTAAACCAGTCAAATAAAAATGCCAAGTTGGTTTTTGGATGCTGAGTGCTTGGATCAATTTGGCGTATTCAGGTAAGGTAAATTTTCTTTGAGGTAAATAGCTGCCTGCATTAATATTGACTAATATTTTATTGGATGCATTATTTTTCAAATTTAGCTCAGGTATCGTATATGATGTGCCAAACATTTCGGCAATTGCAGTTGTAGCTGCTTTATTTGTCAATGTGATAAAGTTTTGGGTTGATTTTTGCCTATTTGATTGTTCGAAACTAAAAGCACTACATTTTTTATTAATCCCTATAACAAGTCGAAAAATACCTGATAAATTTGAGGCCCTTTCCATGTCAAGTATCACAGTGTTTTTTTGTTTCCAAACTTTATAAATGGTTGAAAAAACACTGCCAATAAATTGAAAGGGATTGCCTGTTTTTATATAAAGAGCATTCAAATTCAATATTTCAATAATACCTTTATGTGCTATTAACGTAACAAAAGTGACCTCTTTTCTTGAGATTTCTGATTGATTTAATACATGTGCAATTCTGGTGATACTGCCTAATCCAAAAAATTTTAACACAATATATTGTGGTTGACTACCATTTTTTTTAGGACGCCATTTTAAATTATTCAACAACGTATAAATTGGTTTAGCCAAACGGTCTATGATGATTAAAGCTTGATGTTTCATTTTAGAGATAACACTTTAATGATGATGCCACTTGTCCAAACTTTTAAACGTGTTTTTAGTGAAATGGATTGTGCTATTTTTTCTCGTTTTAATTGTACCCTATTATAAATGTAGCGAATAGCATTTTTATAAAACAAGTCTGAATATCTTCTTTTAAATACTATTTCACGGTCGGTTGAAGTTTACCAATTTGGTTGATAAGTAATATTTGACATGATTTCATCATGCAATGGGGTTCCTTTTATTGGATAGCTTTTAGTAATTGTAAACTGATCTGGCAAAGCATCTTCCAAGTATTTAGCAGTTTTTAAAATGTCTGGGTATGTTTCTCCTGGATAACCTACCATTATAAAAGTGCCAGTTTCAATCCCAGCCTTACGAGTGGCAATTAATTGATCTCTAACTAAATTCACGTCAACTCTGCGGTCCATGGCATCAATTATTTTTTGGGAGCCACTTTCTGCGCCAATCCAAACGCGAATACATCCCGTAGCCTTTAGTATTTGAATAATTTCATCATTCATTCTTTCTGCACGAGTAATGCATTCATACTGAATTTTTAATCCCTTTGCTTTTACGGCAGCAGCAAAACCTTCCATCCATTTATGACTAATGGTAAATACATCATCAACAAACCAAAAAGTGTCGGGAGAATAAGTTTGCATTAATGTTGAGAGTTCTGCCACGACCAATTCTGGAGAACGTCTCCGATAGCTCTGGCCGTATACTGCAGTACTGCACCATTTACAAGTGTATGGACACCCCCTTTGTGTGCTGATATTTAATGCGCTTTGGCCATGTGCTTTTTTCCAGGTGTCTAAATATTTTTGGATTGGAAATACCGCTCGATTCGGCAGAGGCAATTCATCAATATCTTTAATTTTTTGCCTTGGTGCATTGCTAATGATTGCCCCATTTTTTTCGTAAACTAAACCTGAAATAAATGATAAATCGGATTGACTACTAAGGGATTGAATCAGTTCTAAAGTCGTTGCTTCTCCTTCTCCAATAATAAGAAAATCAGCTCCAGCTTTTAAATAATTGGCTTTATTATAAGTGATGTCAGGTCCTCCTAATACTATTTTTGTTGCTTTAAGATTAGGATTTTTTTTCACCCATTGCATTAATTTGATAACCTTAACTTTTGTCATTAAATTAACATAAAAGGCTATTAAATCAGGCTGTTCAATCAGTATGTAATCCTGCCATTCTTGTTGGTTAGAGAAGGTGGTGTCGAAAACTAAATGAGAATAGTTATGCTTGTTTAAGTATGCTGAAATATATAATAACCCGAGTGGGGGATAGGGTTTCATGATTTGCTGCTCCACCTTATCTTCTGCAATAAAATAACCATGTGTTAATACTGTTTTCATCTTTTTTCGGCTATTATTATAAAATGATCAGCGCAACCCGAAAATATAGATATTCGACCAAAAATAAATTCTAAACGATTTAATAACTTGATCAATGTAGGCTTTCTTTTTATAAAAGATTCTAAATAGGAAGGAGGTAAAAATAAGGCCACTGGTTTAACAAGTTTGATGTTAAAATGAGGCTTTAATATATTCTTAATTGTTTTCGGTGAATGAAAATAAGTAGGTACAGCCGTTCCATCAACATTCACCATTAATGGTTCGTTTCTATTTCGGCGAAATATTTTTTTCCATTGGAGTTGAAAGAAAAAAAAGTTTGATTCCATTAGCGAAAATTTAGGCATAATTACCCAAACTACCATGTTTCCACGCTTTAGTTTTGAATGAAGGGCATGTTCAATTTCAATTATTTTTTCTTTTGAAACACAGTTCAATCCACCAAAATTGGAAAAAACAACATCTTCATCAATGCTTACTTCCTCAAGTTTGTTAAAGTCCAATTGCATGAATTCGATTGATTTTGATCTTTGAGATTTTGCAACTTCAATCATTTTTGGGGAAATATCACTGGCCCTGACTTTTAATCCTTTTTCATTAAAATATTGGGCGTCAAAACCTGTCCCACAATTCAACTCAAATACTGAGTTTACTCGATTAAAAAAATTCACTTTTTCAAGCCAATAATAAACCCGTTTCCTTTGCAGTTTACCAATCATACTATTGGTAAAAGTATCGTCGTATTTTATGGCTGCTTTGTCGAAAAATGCTTCTCTCATCTTTTTTAAAATGCACTACAGCACCGGCTGCAACCTTGAAATAAACCACCTGCTTCATGTAAATCTCCACGTAGTTTTTTTAATACTTGGGATGCCCAAATTTCTTTTAAATTTTGACTGTTTAAATTTCCTATGGTGAGATTGTAACAGCGTCCATGTGCTGGAATTACACTTCCATCAGACTTGACCATAATACTATTAAAAACAGCTTCGCAATGTTTGCCAATAATTTTTTCGGGCTTTAAATAATACGTTTCAAGCCCTTCTTTATCGTTTATTTCGGGTGAAAAGTAAACGTTAAATGGTTTTTTTTCTGATTGAATGCTTTTAATTTCAGAAAGTAAAATGTCGAAATCCATTTTACTAAAATCCAATTCATCAACATTTGAATCAAATGATGGATAAATTTCTCCCCATTTACCTGCATTGTGGATATCGGCAGATTTTTGACTATTAAATTGGGTGTGCATAAAGGCAAATTCTGATATTTGAAGATGTTTTAGACTGTCAATCAATTCTTTTAAATGCCCAATGTTCCATTCTGTAATGGCACAAATAACTGAGATTTTCGGACAAGTTCCAGTTGACATTAGGGCTTCTATTCCTTCGATTGCCTTCTGAAATGATTTTTGATGCCCCCGAATTTCATTGTGAATGTCTTGTGGGCCATCTAAAGAAATATATAATTCATTGAGTCCAACTTTTGCTAAATCAGCTGCTTTTTGTTTTAATGTGAGGGCATTGGTAGTGACAGTGGTATAAATGTTTTTTTCGTTTGCATATTGTAATGATTCAATTAAGTGTGGGTAGACTAAAGGCTCTGTAAATGCATAGCCTAATTTAGCATTTGGAAAGTAGGTAGCAGTTTGGTCAATGGTCGTTTTAATTAATTCAAGTGGCATATTTAATGGGTGTGTTCCCACTAAGTTTTGAGCAAAATTACTATCCAAGTTTTTTGTCCCAACATCACACATTTTACAATGTAAATTACACACATTATTAACCCCAAGCACAATCCATTCAGGACCAAAAAGAAACTGCTTAGGAGCAATTTTTTTATTGAGGTGTTTAAGCTGTTTTATCATTTAATTCAAATTGTAAATAGAGTAGCAAACAAGTTACTTGAGCAGCAGCATTTGCAATCAATACGCCTGTTATTTCCCATTTAAAATACAGTAATATAACCGAAAGCGTTAAGTTAATGAATAAACTTAAAACTGAAACGATAAGCACTTTCTTTTCCTGGTGTTCTTTAAAAAGATAAAAGACACGAACTGCATAAAAATAAGAAGGTAAACCGATTGCATAACCTAAAATAACTTGTAAAAAAGTCAAGTTAATAATGAAAAAATATTTGAGTGCGAAATATATTGCAAGTACAGTTAACACATTAATTATTATACCACTAAGACCTAAAAGACGACTTGTTTTCTGAAGTCCTTTTGCTTGCATTCGATACACGTTTTTAACATAGGGCAGCAGCATAATGGTTGCTATTGATTGAGTGAAAATAAAAAAACCAGAAATAATCTGGTATTCGGCAAGTAAAGCCTCTTTATGGAATATTGCAAAGACGTATAAGTCAATTTTTGATTGAAAAAAACCAGTTAAACTCAACAGTAAAAATGGCAAAGCAAGTAAAAGTATCTGCGCGTTAAATTTTATTTTTTGAAACTTGAAGAAGGGAAAATAAATGACAGTAAAAAAAAGGGTTTTCACCAAAAGATAAATCGCATAATAATTACCCAATGTGTATACGTTCATCTCCTTTGATTGCTTGTATATAAGTAAGGCTAACACTATAAAACTTAGTATTTCCGCAATGATTACTTTTAAATAATCTCTTTTATAAAGATAGATGGGCGTAAAAGCATTTGTGAAAAAACCTGCAACTACCCAAATGGCCATAAAAAAAGTAGCTTGCCATGAAAAAAAAACTGGGATGGTAAAAAGTATGATTAGCAGGATGGGTATTCTGGCAATCAAAAACTCTTGCCAATTATTAATTATTTTTGAAGGATGTAAACTGAATTGCCGAAGTAAGTATTCCTTTCCTCCCCAGTTTAAAATTAAACTAGCCACAAAAAAATACAATAAATAAGCTACGAATTCTCCCCAAAGATTTTTTGAATAACCTTTTATAACAAT
>CBDUKB010000117.1:0-9055 GCA_965367695.1 uncultured Putridiphycobacter sp. | reverse complement strand
CTTTAAGATGGGTAAAATATATTTTTTAAGAAAAGCTAAACCAAAAAACACACCAACTCCTATTCCTGTAATGAGCAAAATAAGCCAAACTGAAACACTTAAATCCCAATCCGCCTTATTGTTAATAGTGCTGGGTTCATTGAGCATTGTAAATTGATTAATGATGGTGTCTTTCACAGTTATGATTATCGGTTGATTTATTTTACTTGAAGGTATAATACTGTCCGATTCAATGGTATGGAATAGGGTATCAATTGTTGACATATAATTTTTTTTCAATGAAAAAACGAATATCTGAAGGCATTTCAAATAGTTCTTTTTCTATATTTTTAATTAATCCAGCTTTTTCAAATTGAATTAAATGACGATTAATCCAATCCTTATTACTTTCTCCATAAATTGCACATAAATCATTTCTAGATAGTTTTTTATGCAATTGTAATTGGTAACTCATACTTTGCCATACTTCATCTGGGAAAGGAGGAAGTTCAGCAGCTTGTACTGGTGAAATTAATATGTTGTTTTCATCTACACTCTCAATACTACTAATCCAATATTTCAAAGCCATGCCCACGTTACCTTTTCCATTGTAATAAAACCTTTGCATGAGCTTGGTTTTTTTTGAGTCGGATAAATAATTTTCAGGAATAGTTTTGTAAGTATAATTCATACTTCCCAACTGATGCCTAGTTTCAATCACTTTCTTTATTTCTAAACTCGTCAAAGGGTTTAATACAACACTTGATATGATGTGATGATTAATGGTTGATCGTTGCTTAATTTGGCTGTAAGCATATATATTTCCGGTAAGAATGAAATAGTGTTGACTTCCGTATTGATGCATAAAATTACTCAATTCATTCAATAGCTTCGTTCCATTACCAGTATTTAAAAACCAAGTTTCTATGTCTTCAATTAGCATAACACTTTTTGGTTTAATTTGTCTCATGATATTTGGTATAGAATCCTGCATTCCAGTTGCATTTTGAATAATACGCAACATAGAACTGTTTTCTTTCCTTTTTTGCCCCAATGACCTTAACCTAAAAGTTTCAGATTTTTTTAAAACTTGATGTATGATGTGATTGGCCACATACGATTTTCCTGCAAGACTTTCGCCCAAAATTAAAATGCCACCCGAAACGCCTTCTTCAATTTTTTGAATGCCTTTTTTAATCAGTGCGACTTCATTTGCCCTATTTTCAATAAACTCCGTGTCTGAATAATATTTTCCAGAAAACAATTGGTCGTAATAAAAGGGTAAATTAATTTGAACTTTGGGTTTGATTCTAAATTGACTTATAAAATTCTGATAAATGCTAATCGGACTTAACACATGACTGAATTTATCAACATGGGCAATTTTTTCACTGTGTTCTTTTCTTTGAATGAGTTTAGAAATTGACTTGTTTAAAAAGCCACCAACTTTATTTTGATATTGTTTTAGCTGACCTTTAATTTTATTTCCTTTAGATTCTAATTTTGCTTGTGGATAAAGAATTTCGTATTGCTCAATTATTTTATTGATGTTCAATACTTCCGAAAGTCGACCTTTTAAAGGGAATCATCTAAGGCAATAGAAAAAGATTGATGAATGGCATTGATAGCAATTTTTGATTCCTCACATTCGGCGCTCAGTGTATCTAGTGCATTATTTAAACCTTCTAATTCATTCGTTTTTGCATAATTTTCCAATTCATGTTGTAACTTGTAAACGCCGTTTAATGCAGTGGTAATGACCTTTTTTAACTGACTAATATAATTTGAAACAAGATCTTTAAAAGGTTTATAGAAATTTACCTTTGTTAAATAATCAGAAATATCATCCAATTGAACTTGAATGGTTTCAATTTCCTTTTCTTGAATATTACGGATACTATTTACAGAATTGGCTTTCATCAAAACAACTTCTTCCGGAATATTGTCAAGACCAACTTGGAGGTGGTCGAGCACATATTGAACAATTCCATCTAAATTAAAATAAATATCAGCAGTTAGTTTTGGTTGATATTGACTCAAAGCCCCTTTTTTATTTGATTCAATTAGACTTTTTATGGTGGCTACATTTAGTTGTATCACCTCAATATTCTTGTCCAATTCTAAAATGTAATCATTTTTGGTTTTCTGCTTAATATTTCCAATTAGGTGGTCAATTTGAACTAAGAATTTAATCAAATACACATCTGCCTGCATGTTCAAACTAAACAATACCATATTCCGGTTCCAATAACCTGAATAATTGGTCAAACTATTTTGCAATGCTTTCTCTTGCTTGCGATTTAAATATGGTAGGCGTTCTTGAATTTCTCTTCTAAAACTAGTCTTTTCAAGTATGCTGCCCAATTTGTTTAATAAAGTTCGGTCAGCGCTTCTTATATTTTTATATAAGGATGTTGATAGCTGGCTAATGTTATGATTTATTTTTTCATTGATTTCATTAAAGTTTTTTTCAAAATCGGGATTCAACTCATTTTTTGATGCTAATTGTTGAACGAGGTTTTTTAATGCTTGATGAATTAAATTTTTACTTTGGTGCAACAAAATATAATTTTGATAGCCAAATTCTTTAATATTATTCAGTAAGTTTATTTTTCCTTTGGCACTCCAAGCTCTTTCCACTTGCTTGTTCCAAGCTATTCTTTTAGATTTTTGAACAAATTGTCCGTCATTCCCTTTTCTTTTTTCTAAGCGTATATTTTTTGGAATTTCATAAATTGTATCTTCTTTTTGACTGACATATGCTAAAAGAGAACTGTCAAATTTTTGATAAAATTCTGGCAATTGAAATTTCATATCATCCTCGTAAACAGTATTTATTTGAGTCAATAACAATTGTAATTCATTCCAAAAATCAATTTCACTATCATTATGTATCTTTTTAATGAAATCTCTAATTTTGGTATTTACCTTCGCAACTTGCTTAAAATGAAAAGTTGCGATATTTTCAATACTCTCATTGAGTTCCTTTTTGTAAATACCATCCCATAATTCATCTATTTGTACAATTGCTTCATTCAGTCCTCGATCTTCAAATTCAGTAATCGGAACTAGTGTAGATTCATTAATTGAAACAGTTTCATATTTCAACTCAATGGTTTCTACTTTTAAATCTGTTTCTTCAAACTGACTGGATGCCTTCACTAACAATGTTGTGCCAATGGTATTGACAAGTTCATTGGTGTCTTCAATAAATTGTTTAGGTTCCGCTATTTCTGGAATACCAACGAATACCAAATCAGCTTCTGAAGAATTGATTTTCATCAATTCGTAGATCGGAATTTGGTCCAATTGGTTCGAGATTATTTTAATTTTTGCTTTAACCCTGAACTGATCGATTACTTGTTGAATTCTATTTTCAATGATTTGGTTTTCTGTATTGGTATCATTAACTAATAAAACGCGAATATTTGCCTTCGCCCAATCCGAAGAATGGCTGATAAACTTCACCAAACTAAGCATGAGTTCAGCATTGTTTCCAACACTTCTCCACCATAAGTCTATATTTTCTTTTTTCCTAAAGCCCCAACGTTTATCATAATCCAAATACAACACGTTGTAATCAAGATCAAATAGTTTTTGAGTCATATTGGTGAACCAAATGGGGTCTTTGGTTTCGCCTGGCCATTGCATTAAAATAGTATTGGGTTCAATGCCTGAAAATCCAAAAGTTGATGCAATGCTTTCTATTCCTTTGAATTCGTTCTGAACTTCAATTTGTCTCCCAAAAATGCCATATTTTTCGAGTTCTTCATCTTTAACCCTTTGTTTGTGCTTTGGAAATAAGACTTTTGCTTCTGTATTTTCAATTAAGTCGAAATTTGTTATAATCCCATTTTGACCCGATACGGCTTTACTAAACTCTATAAATTTGTCGCGAGATTGGTTACCACCACTAAACAATAATATATTTGGTTTCCAGTTTCTTTTATGGTCATTGGCCGTTTCCATTTTTCTCAGGCCTTTTTTAACAACTGTCGACCAAACTGATTGCCAAATGTCACCAGTACCTAAGGCTAATTGTTTTTTATTTAAATAGAAATAGATGAATCCTATAATTAGAAAAGCAGCAAACATTGCCATCATATTCAATTTAAACATAATGGTGAAAGTGGCGATAAAACCAACTAGACCTACCCACTTTTTTACTTTAAATGTTGGATTAAAGTCTGCACTTGCCCAGCTTTCAAGGAAAAAGGATAGGTTAATGAATCCATAAGCTGCCAAATAAAACATGGAAACTATTTCTGCAATCAAATTCAGTTCTCCAATTAATATTCCTGCTTGTGCAATAATTACGGTTAATATTAAAGCATTCCTTGGTTCGTTACTCTTTCCTTTACCGGTAGCAAATAATTTTGGAGTGATTTTGTCAACCGACATGGCTTGAAGAATTCTAGGTCCTCCTAAAATACCACCTAATGCTGAAGATAGGGTAGCACCCCAAACACCGAAATTGATAAAGTGCTCAGACAGGTATGCACTTTCAAAAATTACTTTTCCATTTTCCTTCAGCGTGGTAGCATCAAAGTTATAATAGAGGTACAATGCTAATACAGTATAGATTATTAAGCCAACTAAAATTGACAACATGGTTCCATATGGAATCGATTTTTTCGAATTTTTTAAATCACCCGACATGGCAACCCCAGCTGTAAAACCTGTAACTGCTGGGAAAAAGACGGCGAATACTTCTATAAAACCAATATTTGAAACTGGTCCAACTTGTTCAACCACTGTAGCATTGTCAGGGTTTCCCAAAAAGATGGATATCAAAGACAAAATAATCAATCCGAAAATAAAAAATTGTGTTTTTAGCGCAATGGAAGTACTTATCAGGGCTATAGTGGTCAGTAACAATAACCCAATTGTACCTGTAATCCGAATCATATTTGTACTTGAAAATCCATTAAATAGCGATTGAGGATCTTGAATGAAATATTCGTTTGAATTCGAATCGAGTACAAAATTAAAATTGAAAACGGAGTTGAAAATTTCAGCAAAACCAACCATGTATAAGGCGATACTAAATGCCGTGGCAACAAAGAGGGTAATTCCCAAAGCGCCACCGATAGGGAGACCTAAACTCCTAGATAACACATAGTACACTCCACCAGCACCGACTTTCTTATCTGTTGCAATGGAAGAGACACTCAGGCCGGTTGTGATGGAAATTAAATGTGCAATGGCAATAATTAATAAAACCCATAAGCCAACGTTTCCAACTACCCATCCCATTCTGAGATACATAATTACACCTAAAATGGTTAAAATTGAGGGGGTGAAAACCCCAGTAAATGTGCCGAATTTCTTTTGTTCGCTCATAATTAATTTTCAGGAGAAAAAAAGGAAATTTAGTTAATAATCTTGGTTTAGACCAACTTTAAAAGAATTATTCTCCTAAAAATAAGAGTCATTATGTTGAAATAAATTAACTTTGTTTTAAGTAATTCAATATGAAAAGAATCGCAGTAGAAGTATTATTGAAGCGCATTGCCATGTTGACGAATGGGTTCAGTCAAGAAATTACTGATAATTTTTTAAATTTACCAGTAGCAGATTTGAATAAGCAACCCAATGAACGTTGTTGGAGTGCAGCACAGTGTATTGAGCATTTAAATGCCTATTATCGCTATTACATTCCTGTAATCAAAGGTAGAATTACAAATTCAAGATTCAATGAACCTGGTACACATTTTATTAGTAGTACTTTAGGAAGGGCTGTGTACCGATCTGTGAAATTAGGGAAAGTAAAAAATGTCAAGCGAAAATTAAAATCCCCAAAAGACTATAATCCTTTAATCAATAAAGCGCTGAATACTGAAAATATATTAGAAGAGTATTTAACCCATTGTAAAGAGTTTATTGAATTATTAAAAGATGCTGAAAAAATTGATTTAAGAAAAACTAAAGTTCCCTTGTCATTGAGGCCTGTAGTAAAATTAAATATTGGGGATGCATTATTATTTATGGTGTATCACAATGAACGACATATTATTCAAGCCAAAAACGCTTTGATTCGAGTGGGGGTACATTAATTTCTAAATTTTTCTTCAAACCTTTCTTGGTGCTTTTTTTGAATTTCAATTAAATTTTCAGGTATTTGTCTTTTCCATCTTTTATGCGACCAAAGCCACTTTGAAGGCGTTTTTTGAATGTCTTGTTCTAATAACGCTGCATATTTTTTAGTAATCATCCCATACTGTTCTTGCAGTGGATTAGCGGTTATTAAAGTTAAATGAAGCTGATAATGTCCTTTTTTAACTTGTTCTAAATTGCCAAATACAACTGCTGCATTATTTTGATTAGCCATTATTTCTGCACCAAAAAAGAAAGGGGTTAATTGATTTAAAAAAGTTGTCCAATATGCATTTTCTACGTGGTTAGGAGCTTGATCACCTAACATCAATGTAGCAGTAGGAAGCTTAGCATGCTCACTTAAAATTTGTTTATAATTGTTTGAATTGGCAATGGCCATGCCAAAACGCGCCCTTTTTTCATTTATTTTTTTATTGAAAAATTGATTACTTAAAGGCGTGCCAATTCCTATGGCTTGATGGGGGAAAATTAAATTTTGTGCAGTGATTAAAAATTCCCAATTATTAAAATGCGAAGACAAAAATATTACAGATTTTCCTTCCTGAAACAATTGATCCATTAACTCCGGATTTTTTAGAATCAATCTTTTATTTAAATTGACCTTAGAAATACTTAAGTTTTTGATTGATTCGACTAACAAATCTGTCAAGTAACAATAAAATTGTTTTGCAATTACTTTTTTTTCAGCATTCGATTTTTCTGGAAATGATTGATTGAGGTTATTTTTAACTACTTTTTTGCGATACCCCACAACATAATAGATGCACCAATAAACAGGTTTAAATATTATATAAAGTAATCCTAATGGTAAATAGGAGAGAGGAAGTAAAATGAAGTAGTATAAAATTTTGCTCAACACTTAGCAAAGCTAATTATTAAATGAGAAAGTTAAACTCAATAAAAGTTAATTATTAGCAAAATTTAATTCTCCCTTTTTCATTTTTTTATAGTAGGCAGCTAAATAACCAAACATAGTAGCGATTTTTTCAAAGGCTTGATTAGATGCCTCACTAATGGCTTGTTTTTTTAAACCTAAAATTATTTTGCTATACAAAGCATTAAATCCAACTTCAATTAAATTGATTTCAGCTCCATTGCTTTTAGCTTGAAAGTCTTTTAAGCTGGGTAAGGCAGATTCAAATACCTTTAGATACTTAGGCTCCTTTATAATATTAATTAAGGTGTTGTGCAACAAAGACATTTCCATCAGTATTTCATTCAAGTCGGCCAAATGCCCCCTTTTTTGAATGCCTTCAATTTTCATCTGCTTAATCAGGTCTGCATACCATTTTTTGTAAGCAACTAAAGTACTTTCATCTTGTATTTGAGGACTAAGAATTGTAGCAGAAATGGTATCCAAATCTAAGTTATTTGCTCTTATTAAGTCTTCAATTTGAAACATGTATAATACATGCTCTGAAATATTGTTTTCCTTTGTTTTTTTCGCAATGAGCATAATTACTTTTGTCCTGCTGTATCTGCTGTAGAAGCTGTAAAATCAGCATTCATCATGGCTGCTAATTCATTTGTAATATCTAAAGCTTTGTGATAATACCATGGAGATTGACCAAATTGATAAGAGAAAATTACATCATATCCATTCTTTTTAGCAAAATCGCTAGCAAAATTTGAAATTCTTAATGCATATGTCTGCATGTATTGCTCTTGCTCTTGCGCTAATTTCATTTGCACATTTTGTTCAAACTGCATGGCTTCATTTTGAATTTTTTCAGCCTCTTTATAATATTGTGCTTCTTCTGAAGATAAAAGCTTTCCTTTCTTTTCCCATTTAGATTTCCATGCATCAATATCTCTTTGTTTTCTACGCATTTTATCTTCAGCGTCGATTCCAGCATTTTTAATCTCTTTTTCAATTTCTCCAAATAACTTTAATTTGCTATTCAAAGAGTCCATATTGAAAAAAGCAATCTTCCCTGTTGCTGCTTGGGTTGGTTCAGCTAAGACTTCGTTTGTGTCAGAAGCATGAAGTACTGTATTGTTTTCTAAATTATTATCTCCCTTACCAATTTTGGTAAAAAGAATAACAACTAATATAATTAAAACAACATTAATTGCTAATGCTGCTTTTGCAAGCGTATTTTTATTTTCCATTAGGTTTTAAATATGGTGCAAAAATAGAAACAAATTGTAAATAGGCCTTTTGAGAAAGACCTAAATTTGTTTTTTTTTGTGAATTATTAACAGGTTTATTTGGTAATTAATTGGTGTTCAATATATTTAAAGGGAATACCTACCATGAATTCATAATCTTGACCCATTTCTAATAAGTCCTCCTCTTCATTATCGTAGTGCCATTCAACAAGTACATCTTTTTCAAGCTCAACTAAACTTTTTAATTGGTTGAAAATGTGTAATATTTGTTTTGAAGAACTGATATTAAAGTATTGAAGATCGACAATGAATTTAGTGTTTTTATGAGCCATGGTCACATATTTTTTAATCCATTCCAATACTGGACTGTAAAATTCTTCAGCTTCAGCAGGCAGTGAAATACCTTTTATTTGAAAAAAGTTATTATCCGGATCGAATTGAATGCTCGGTGTTTTTTCTGTGGCTGGTATGTTTAATCGTGTCATCATATTACTATACGTAAAATCGACCGCAAAGATACAGCTAAGTTCTATAATTCTAACAAAATAAAATTATAATTTTGTTAAATGAAACTTAAATATTTCTTCTATTGGTTTCAATAGTATAGAATCAATTCTCATGCCATTTTTGGAAAATACCATTTCAATATATTTTTTATAATAAAAAGCAATTGCGCCAACACATGAAATATTGTTAATGTCATGTTTTTTTGCAAATGGAATGAGATGAGTTTTGGCAAATAAATCGTAGTAATTAATTACAATATTTTTTAAAGCTAAATCATTATCTAGTTCTTCTTGAACAACTTTACATATGCCTGCAATGTTGCTTAAGTTGATGTTTTGAT
>CBDUKB010000116.1:0-9075 GCA_965367695.1 uncultured Putridiphycobacter sp. | reverse complement strand
CAGTCATTGATGGCACCAAATTCATCTCAGCTGCTGCTTTATATGATGGAGATCCTTGGCAATTAATCACAGATAGGAAACCCAATACAATTGGTATACCTTTTGGAACGGTACTAACATTACCAGCAACTGGTTCTGAAATGAACTCAGGGGCAGTTATTACCAGAAGAGAATATAAGATGAAATTACCTATTGGAGGACCTGCTTTATTCCCACAATTTTCAATTTTAGACCCAACAGTTGTTCAATCAATTCCGAGCAAGCAAATTGCCAATGGACTAGCGGATGCATTTACGCATGTATTAGAACAATACGTAACCTATCCAGTTGGGGCTTTAATTCAAGATAGATTCTCAGAATCAATTCTACAATCATTAATAGAAGTGGCACCCAAAATATTGAAAAACCCAAGTGACTATGAAGCTGCTGCAAATTTTATGTGGAGTTGTACCATGGCCTTGAATGGATTGATTCAAAAAGGAGTACCAAACGATTGGGCCATCCATGCAATGGGGCACGAATTAACGGCTCTATATAATATTGACCATGCGAGAACTTTAGCCATATTAACCCGTTCTCACTATACCTACAACTTTGAAACTAAAAAAGAAAAGTTAGCTCAAATGGGCAATAGGGTATTTAACATTAATGAAGGGGATACTGATTCAAGGGCTAAAGCTACCATTGAAAAAATTGATGCATTCTATCAATCAATTGGTATCTCAACTAAACTTTCTGAATACATAGATGACTATCAAGGTACTGCTGAAATTATTGAAGATAAATTTACAAAAATGGGCATGACTGGTATTGGAGAAAATAAGAATCTAAAACCTGAAGATGTGAAGGAAATTGTAAGCATGTCCTATTAAGCTTGTTCTCAACTTTTCAATTAGCAACTGCAAATTAAACCAACAAAAAACAAGCGCAAAAAAAAGCCCTGACATTTATCGTCAGGGCTTTTTTAATTTATATACAATTGCAAATTATTGTTTTGCTTTGTTTTCAGTAGTCGTTTTAGCTGGAGCTGGTTTCGCTTCTGCTTTTTTTGCACAACAAGAAGATCCTTTTTTGCTACATGCTTTTTTAGTAGTGGTTTTTTTAGCTGTTTCTTTTTTCTTATCATCTTGTGCTAATGCAGTTGATGTTCCACCAATAAAAGCAACAAGTGCTAAAGTTAATAATACCTTTTTCATAATTTTTTTAATTTAGATTATTGTAAAAATACAGATTTAAATAGTAACTTTTCTTCTTTTTAATAAATTTTAAGAACTTTTTAATCTTACACTCAAGTAAAATCAAAAACCATTCCAAAAGGAATTAAATTAATTGAAAGAAGAGGTACACGAGTGGAATCACAAACAAAACAGCATCTATTCTATCTAAAATCCCTCCATGTCCTGGAATTAAATTTCCAGAATCTTTCACGTGTAAGCTTCTTTTTAACATGGACTCGACTAAGTCACCTATCGTTCCAAAGACACTTACGATTGCTCCTAAAATAGCATAGTTCAAAATTGATTCTTCAAATGAATAGGCAATGATTACGCCTGCAATTATTGCAAACACGAAGCCCCCGAAAAATCCTTCCCATGACTTATTGGGTGAAATTCTTTCAAATAATTTGTGTCTACCAATTGATTTTCCAATCAAATAAGCGAAAGTATCACTGGTCCAAACTAAAATAAATAGACTTAATACGGGTAAGAAGTTCGACCAACTCTGTAGTGCTGCATCCCACATCAAGTCACTCAATAAAATCATGGGTAAACTAATATAAAACCAAGCTAAAACGGTTACCCCAACATTTTCAAATGGGCGCTTTTTCTTGCGATACAATTCAAAGAATACTAAGAGGGGGAAGCATAAAATAAATAATGCTAATAAGTAAATTGACCAATAATCAAAAGCCAAAGCCCAAGTGCCTAAAAAGTAAAAGAGGGTACCAAAAACTAATCCAGGTCCATAGTTTGGTTGAATAGCTTGATTTTTGAATAATTTATAAAATTCATTTAAGCTGATGATGGTGATGAATCCGAATAATAAATGAAAATATAATTCACCTAATAAAATACCTGTCAACAAAATTGCAACAAATACACCACCCCAAATTGCTCTTTGTAACATGTTATTCTTCTTCGTTTATTTGATCAATAATGTACTTCGCTTTTACTACATCTTTGTTAAAGACGTACAACTCAATCTCACCAAAATCATTATAAGTTGAATCTTTTAAATTCAAGGTAATAGACTCTATCCCATTCGATTTTAATTTTCCTGCAATCAAATGAACTAAATATTCTTGACTGGCAGAAAAAACCATGGTTCGATTCTTAATCCTCCTTACTTGGCTCTGATTCAACTGGGCCAGTAGTGTCTTGATCTTTTGAATGAGTCTCTTTATCATTTACATTTAAATCCTTACCAAGTTGATTAACTTCTTCTTTTACAACTGTAGGATCAGCATGAATTAATATATCTTCTTCTTTATCCCAATGTCTTTTTCCGAATATTTTAATCAAATTATCCTTAAAAATAACTTCATTTACCAACAGTTCTTCTGCTAATTTAATCAATTTATCCTTATTCTCAGTCAATATTTGAACCGCACGTTTGTATTGATTTTCAATCATTATACTCACCTCTTCATCAATTAACCTTGCACGTTCTTCAGAATATGGCTTGGTGAATCCTTGATTTCCTTGGGAATCGTAATAACTAATGTTTCCTAGTTTCGCACTTAAACCATAAATAGAAACCATGGCATAAGCTTGCTTGGTTATCTTCTCTAAATCACTTAATGCACCTGTTGAAATTTTACCAAACATGATTTGCTCAGCAGCTCTACCACCTAAAGCTGAACACATTTCATCTAGTAACTGCTCAGTAGTAGTAATTTGTCTTTCTTCTGGTAAATACCAAGCTGCACCTAAGGACTTTCCTCGGGGTACAATGGTTACTTTAACTAAAGGTGAAGCATGTTCCAAAAGCCAAGATGTGGTCGCATGACCTGCTTCGTGATAAGCAATCGTTTGCTTTTCTTCTTTAGTGATAATTTTATTTTTTTTCTCTAAACCACCTACAATTCTATCAACCGCATCTAAAAAATCTTGTTTTGAAACAGATGTTTTCTTTTTACGTGCAGCAATTAAGGCAGCTTCATTACAGAGATTGGCTATATCCGCTCCAGAAAAGCCAGGTGTTTGCCTTGACAAGAAATCAATATCTAGCTCTTTGGCTAGCTTTAATGGTTTTAAATGCACTTGGAAGATTTCTTTTCTTTCATTAAGATCAGGCATATCCACATAAATCTGACGGTCAAAACGACCTGCTCTCATCAATGCAGAATCCAATACATCCGCACGGTTAGTTGCAGCTAAAATGATAACACCTGAATTGGTGCCAAAACCATCCATTTCTGTCAATAATTGATTCAAAGTGTTTTCACGTTCGTCGTTAGACCCCATGTTTGCATTTTTACCTCTCGCACGACCAATGGCATCAATTTCATCAATAAAAATAATTGATGGGGCTTTTTCTTTCGCTTGTTTAAATAAATCTCTTACTCGAGAAGCACCAACTCCTACAAACATTTCCACAAAGTCAGAACCTGAAAGTGAAAAGAAAGGTACTTGTGCTTCACCTGCAACTGCTTTCGCTAACAATGTCTTACCTGTACCTGGAGGGCCCACTAATAAAGCTCCTTTTGGAATTTTAGCACCTAAGTCGGTATATTTTTTTGGGTGTTTTAAAAAGTCAACAATTTCTTCAACTTCTTCTTTTGCACCTTCCAATCCTGCAACATCTTTAAATGTAATATTGGTTCCTTTTCCTTTCTCGAATACTGTAGCACGTGATTTTCCAATACTGAAAATACCACCAGCGCCTCCAGCGCCTCCGCCAGCGCCTCCGCCCATTCTACGCATCATAAAAATCCAGAAGAAAATTAAAATTGCGGGTAAAAACAACCAACTCAATACTTCTGAAAAATAGTCATGTCGGACTTCATACTCAGTATTTAATTCATAGTCAGGACCTTTCTCTTCTAATTTATTCTTCAACTCCTTTATTGTATTATCAAAAGACTCTCTAGGAGGTGTTTGAAAATAAAAATCTGGACCCGATTGAGCAAAAGGTGTATCATTTTGTTTCTTAATGTTTTTCCATTCAGTTCTTAAATTTCTTACATCATCAATTTTGTCATTTTTTAAATAAACTTCTGCTGATTCAGTATTTGAAATTATGATTAGCTTTTTAACTAAGCCATTTTCAGCTAATTCTTTGAAGTCATTTTCGGATATTTTTTTACCTGTACCACCAGAAGAGGTAAGCATGAGCATAAAAATTACAACGGCTACTATACCGTAAATCCAATAAAAGTTAAACCCACCTTTTTGTGGGGTATTTTTTTTCTTTGCCATTTTGCTTAGTCTATGTTTGGAATATCTGTTCTGTTTGCATCTGCCCAAAGGCCTTCAATATTGTAATATTCTCTTGTTGTTTTGTAAAATATATGAACCACTACAGAAACGTAATCCAATAATAACCATTCCGCATTATTTGCTCCTTCGTTATGCCAAGGCTTTTCTTGTATTTCTTTTCTTGTATGCCTAACTATTGAAGTAGAAATACCATTTACTTGCATGGTGGAGTCTCCTGAGCATATAATAAAATAATCACAAACTGAGTTTTCAATTTCTCTCAAATCTAAAATAACGATATCTTTCCCTTTTATATCTTGTATTCCTTCTACTATTGTATCGACTAATATTTTCGTCTGTGCGTCTTTTTCAGAAATTGTTTTTACCATGTTCCATTATTTGGATTACAAAATTAGTCCTTTTGTTTTTAATATTTGGATAAATTGTTCATTTTTGTTCAATGAATTTAAGGCATTTTAACTATTTGTGTATTAAAGTTGATGAAACCACGTCTACAAATGATTTAATGTGGAATTATTTCAAGGAAATGCCAGTGGAAGAAGGTACTTTTATTTTAGCAAAAAACCAAACCAATGGAAAAGGTCAAAAAGGCAATATATGGTTGGCTGAACCTGGAAAAAACTTGACAATTTCAATTGCCTTTACCCCCCTAATACTTGCAAAAAAGGCTTTCTATTTAAACATCATTGCAGCCCTTGCTTTGAATAAAGTTTTAAATAATCTTGGGATTGAAGCACAAATAAAATGGCCAAACGACATTGTTGTCAACGAAAAAAAAATTTGCGGGATCCTAGTAGAAAATCAAATTCAAGGAAAAACAATTCAAAAAGCGGTGGTTGGAATTGGATTAAATGTGAACCAGACCATTTTTAGTAATGATATGAATGCAACTTCAATCGCCAATCAAATCGACCAAAAATTAAATATTGAAAATATTGCAAAGTTGATTCATGAAGCCATAGCTACTTACTATAGTTTATTGAAAGTATCTAATTTCAAACAGCTAATCTTACTTTATTATAAAGCCTTATATCGTTTAAATGTACCTTGCAACTATTCAGATGATGATGGACCATTTATTGGCATCATTCAAGGCATTGATGACTATGGGCGTTTAAAAGTAAAAAAAGAAAATAACAGAACTAAAACTTACGATATTAAAGAAATCACTTATTTATAAAATGAAAAAACTAAATGAATTAAGTATTGATAAAACCTGGACATTGTTTTTAGATCGAGATGGTGTTATTAATCATCAGATTATTAACGATTATGTAAAACAAGTGAATGAAATCAAGATCATTGACGGGGTACCACAAGCCATTCAATTATTCACCCAATTATTTGGTAGAATTGTAATTGTAACAAACCAACAGGGTATAGGAAAAGGGTTAATGACAGAAGAAGACCTTCACCATCTAAATGGATTTATTATGAATTTAATTGAAACCTATGAAGGCAAAATTGATAAAATTTATTTTGCGCCTCAACTAGCTTCATCTGGTGATGAATATAGAAAACCAGGAATTGGAATGGGTTTACATGCTAAAAAAGATTTTCCAGAAATAGACTTTGAAAAATCAATTATGATTGGTGATTCGGAAGGAGACATTGAATTTGGCACAAAATTAGGTATGAAAACCATAATGTTAAAAAATAACCGTAACCTCAGTACAAAAGCTCATTATATTTTTGAAAATTTGTGGGAGGTAGCAAAACATTTAAGTAAACAATAAAATGAGATACAATTTAATCATATTTTTTATAAGCATTTCAGCCTTTGGATTCAGTCAAGTTAACCAAGTTGACGCCCAGAAAAGAAAACAAGGTCCTTGGGAGGTGTTTTACGAAAATACAGCTTCCTACAAATACAAAGGACAATTCAAAGACAATATTCCTTATGGTGTATTCACTTATTTTTATCCAAGTGGACGTGTTCAAGCCAAAGTAAAATTTAAAAATGAAGGACAAGTAACTTATAGTCAAGTATATCATGAATCCACCGGTAGGATAAAAGCCATGGGAAAGTATGTCAACCAATTAAGGGATAGTACTTGGACCTATTTTGACAATAAGGGGAACGTAAAAAGTAAGGAGCGTTATGTCAATGATAAACTTGAAGGACAAAGAGTCATCTATTACGAACCAATCAATGGTCAATATATAGTTGCACGATACGAATACTATACAAACAATGTCTTAAATGGTGTTTTTAAAGAATATCATCAAAATACCAAACTGAAAGCGGAAGGAAATTATGTGGACGGCAACTTCAATGGAGATGTAAAATATTATTATCCAAACGGTAAAATGGAAAGACTGGAACGATACAAATACGCAGTTAAACACGGTTGGTGGATCTTTTTTAATGAGGACGGCACACAAGCTGGAACGAAACTTTACTGGGAAGGAAAAGCCTTAAAAGGTGAAGCCTTAGAAAAGAAAAAAGCTGAATTAAAAGCTGAAAGAGATTAAGATGAGCGTGATTAAAAGCTCGCTTTAAAATGCTGCCAATAGCAATTCTATATCCTTATAAGGTAAGTCGAATACCTTACCTAAAATCTGGGAGGTCAATTTTCCTTTATAAACATATACCCCACTTCTAAAACCGGCATCTTTCCGAATCATATTCTTGCAACCACCAGACTCACCAATCTCGATAATTATTGGTGTAAAAATGTTACTCAAAGCAATAGAAGCTGTTCTAGAAACTCTAGAGGCAATATTTGGCACACAATAATGAATAATATCGTGTTTAATAAATGTTGGATTAATATGGTTTGTTACACGCGAGGTCTCAAAACATCCACCTTGATCAATACTAATATCTACCAATACAGAATGCGGCTTCATTTGCATAATCATTGCTTCTGTAATTACACAAGGTGTTCTTCCAAATGGCGCACGAATCGCACCTATTACTGCATCAGCCCTTTTGATTGCTTTTTCCAATAGTTTTGGCTGAATAACAGAAGTATATACTTTTTGACCTATGTCATTTTGTAACCGCCTTAATTTAGAAATTGAATTATCAAAAACCTTAATGGAAGCACCCAATCCCAATGCCGCTCTTGAAGCATTTTCACCAACTGTTCCAGCACCCAATATTACTACTTCTGTAGGGCGTACACCTGCCACTCCACCCATCATAATTCCTTTTCCGTTATTGTAATTTGACAATAACTCAGCTGCAATTAAAACTGCTGTAGTTCCAGCAATTTCGCCCATGGCTCTTACAACTGGAAAAATACCTAAGTCATCACGAATATAATCCCATGCAATAGCAGTAATTTGCTTTTTCATCAAAGAAATGAGGGTTTCTTTAGGCTGAAGCGTTAACTGTAAAGCAGAAATTAAGGTTTGGTCACCAGGCATTAAATCGATCTCTTCTTGGGTTGGTGGCGCTACTTTTAAAATCATATTGGTTTCAAAAACAGCTTTTCTATCAATTGCTATTTCGGCGCCAGCTTCTGAATAATCATTGTCTGAATACTGAGATTTTTGTCCTGCGTTGGTTTCTACAATTACATGATGTCCGTTACTAACTAATAATTGGACAGTTTCCGGAATGAGTGCCACCCTGTTTTCTTGAAAAGATATTTCTTTAGGAATCCCAATAGATAATTTTCCTTTTCGCTGTTTCACTGCTAGCATCTCCTCTTGAGGTAGCAAACTCCCCTCTTTCATTAAGGACTTTAAAGTTTCTGGATCCGTAATCATATACTAACGTCTATTATTCTACTATTATCTTCAACTGTAATATTCACATTTACGCAGTCTTGAGGTAAAAGGTTCCCAATTTTATCGGGCCACTCCATAAAACAATAATGATCTTCGTATAAAATATCTTCTACGCCAATATCATATGCCTCTTCTTCAGAATTCAATCTATAAAAGTCGAAATGAAAAATAGCCCCATGTCCTACTGAAAGGTATTCATTTACAATAGAAAAAGTGGGTGAAGTGCTGTGGTCTTCAATTCCCAATTGTTTTAACAAAGCATTGATGAAAGTAGTTTTACCTGCCCCCATTTCACCATTAAAAGCAAACTTTTTATACCCATCAACTACCTTCATAAAATCAAAGGCAGCTTGATCAATATCAAGCAATGAATCAACTTTTATTTGCATTAAACCCAGTGTTTATACAAATATAAATAATGTAAGTATAAATATAAGCTATTTTGCTGTTAATTCTATAAATGGAATAATCACTTCTTCCAAAGAAATTCCACCGTGTTGAAAAGTGTTTTTATAATAATTAGCATAATGATTATAATTATTAGGGTAAGCAAAAAAGTCGTTTTCCTTTGCAAACACATAACTAGAAGTCATGTTCTCTTGAGGTAATTTAATATCCTTTGGAGATTTAAAAAGACTTACTTCTTTTTCCTTATAATTTAAATTTTTACCTATCGCCAATAATTTGAATGGCATTTTCAACCTTAATGGTTCCATGATCAGTAGTTAAGAAAGTTTTTATTTTTTTTGCTGCAATTTTTTGCAACATTTCTTTTAAAGGGGAATGTTCGAACCATGTTTTTGTCAACGCACGGTAGGCAGCTTCATCATCCGCCAATTCTTTAATCACTTCCATTTCAGTACGGGCATGTGATAACATATCGACAAAGTTA
>CBDUKB010000115.1:0-9103 GCA_965367695.1 uncultured Putridiphycobacter sp. | reverse complement strand
TATTGAAAAGCGACATCATTCACGAAACGAATGGTAAATTTGAAATGTTAGACCCTGCCTTTGAACTCTGGTTTAAAAAAAATTATTTTAGAAAAGATTATTCCTTGTATGAAAACTAAACTCGATCAACAAATTGCTGAATTAGCTGCTTTGATTACTCAAATGGAGTTGAAAGCAGAAGCTGTTTCTTCTGCTACAGTAGGCTGGCAAATCAACCATGCTTTGCTGGTACTAATCGGCAGTTTTAAAGCTTTAATCAAATCGGACCCAAGTAAGTATGAATGGCGTTTTAATAAAAACCGATCTTACTTAAAGGTCGCTAATAAAATCCCAAGGGGTAAAATCCGTGCTCCAAAAATTGTTGCACCACCAGAAAACTTGGATAAAACAGTCATTTTAGAAGCGATTGAAAATGCTAAAAGCATTTTAGCAAGGGGCAAGACTTTAGATAAAAACGCGCATTTTCAACATCCTTTTATTGGCATATTGAATTTAAAAAATTCATTTTGGTTTATTGAATTGCATACCCAACATCATTTAAATATTATTGAAGACATTTTAAAAGCAAATAAAAAGTAATGAAAATCATTCTCCTACTCGACTATATTGGTGTATTCGTATTTGCTATGAGTGGTATATTAACCGCTTCAAATAAAAAAATGGACTTTTTTGGCGGCTATATCATTGCCTTTGTGACTGCCTTAGGTGGTGGCACCTTAAGAGATGTATTATTAAATGTAGACATAGGCTGGATTGGACATACCGAATATATTTACATAGCCATTGCAGGTGCTACTTTTGCTTTGCTATTCAAAAAAGCTTTTAAATATTTTAGCCGTACCCTCTTTATTTTTGATACCATTGGAATAAGTCTGTTTACAATATTGGGGGTTCAAAAAGCATTGAGTATGGATATCCCAATTATTGTAGCAATTATGTTAGGTGTGATTACCGCCACATTTGGTGGCGTCATCAGGGATATTTTATCCACTGAAATACCGTTAATTTTTAGAAAAGAAATTTATGCAACTGCATGTATTGCAGGAGCCATTTTATATGTCCTCTTAAACCATTACCAAGTACCTGAAATTTTAAACACCATATTGTCAGGTTGCTTGATTATTGGCATTCGAACCATTGCAGTGGTGAAAAAACTGAGACTACCCTTACTAAATGGGAATATTTAATCTATATTATGAACAAATTTTTTATCATTTTAATAATTCTTAGTCTATTTTCCTGTTCTACTCAACAAGAATTCGAAGGATTTGTAGAATATGAAGTTGTGATAACTATACTTGATTCACAGCAAGTAGAGCAATCAAGTTTAGAAAATATTTTTGGTAACCAAGTGACTACATACCATAAAAACGGAATGCTTAAAGATGTTTCAAATGCTACAATAATGCCTTACCAGCTTTTTTTACCTAAGAAAAAAACATTGTATTCATTTGGAACAGCAAATAGTAAAATAGTTGAAGCTTATGACTTGACTAGTAAGAGTGATCAGTATGATTTTGAAATAAAAACAAATGCTGATACAATTTTAAATTATCCTTGTAATTTATTGATTGCAAGAAGAGGAAAAATAGAAAAACAATATTATTTTACACCAAAACTTTATCTAAATCCCAATCATTACAAAGGATGTACCTTATGGAATAAATATGAAATAATTGAAAAAACTCAAGGTGTTGTATTGAAATTAATAATTATTACCGACGCGTATAAATTGGAATCCATTCCACTCAAAATTACTCAAGTTTCTCTAAATGATTCTATTTTTAAAATTCCGGAAAATGGAAAAATCAAGAATATTAGCTTATGATCTACCTTACACAACTCATTTTTGTAATTCCTGGGAAAGAAAAGGAATTTCAAGCCTTTGAGGACTTTGCTATTCCGCTCATGCAACAATACAAGGGTAGAATTGAATATAGAGTAAGGCCTACAAGAGAAAGCTTTATTGATGAAACCAAAGAACTTCCCTATGAAATTCACTTTATCTCCTTTGATGGTGAATCAGATTTTCAATCCTTTATGCAAGACAAAACCCGCTTAAAGTTTATGCACTTAAAAGAAACTTCGATTAAAAGTAGTTTTTTGGTGAAAGGTGAAAAGTTTTAATTTTTTTGTTTAATTCACAGAATTGATTCTCACCTATTAATTCATGTTAAAAATATTTTTTTTCTATTGCCAAAGTCGATTTTCATGCAGGTAAAATTGTAACTTTAGCAGGTGGTTACAATCAGTTTAATCCAAACAATCCCTTATCCATGAACTACAAAACAATTATAGCATCACAACAAGCATTTTTTAACAGCAATATAACCAAAGACCTTTCCTTTAGGCTCACCCAATTAAAAAAAATAAAGCGCCTCTTGAAAGAAAATGAAGGTCTACTCTTTGAAGCAATTTATAAAGATTTTAAAAAATCTGAACTGGAGACTTTTATTACAGAACTAGGCCAAGTGTATCACGAAATTGATTTGTTACTTAAAAAATTAAAAAGGTGGTGTAAACCCAAAAGGGTTTCGAATGGCATGGTCAACTTTCCAGGCAAGAGCTTTATCATGCCAGAACCCTTAGGTGTTGTATTGGTTATTGGTGCTTGGAATTATCCTTATGCCTTGTCTTTGACTCCCTTAGTTTCAGCTATAGGCGCCGGCAATACCGTCATATTAAAGCCTAGCGAAATTCCTTCACATACTGCAAAAGCAATGGCTAGCATCATAAATGATAATTTCGACCCGAGTTTTATAAAAGTTTGTGAAGGAGGCGTGAAAGAGACCACTGAATTATTAAAAGAAAAATTCGACAAAATATTCTTTACTGGTAGTCCGGCAGTGGGCAGCATCATTTATCAAGCTGCTGCTAAAAACTTGACACCTGTCACTTTAGAATTGGGTGGAAAAAGTCCCACTTTTGTATTAGCAGATTGCCACTTAAAAAACACAGTAAAAAGAATTGTATGGGCTAAATTTTTAAACGCAGGCCAAACTTGTATTGCACCAGACTATATTATTGTTGAAAAATCGATTGAAAAAGAATTTTTAAAAGCTTTAAAGTCAGAAATTGAAACACATTATAACCAAGAGGTGATAGAAGAAAACTACCTACAAATTATTAATGATCCTAATTATGAACGATTGTTAGGGTTAATTGATAAAAGCGACATCTACTTTGGAGCAAATAGAAATGCAAAAGATCGTTTTATCTCTCCAACCATTTTACAAAATGTGTCCTGGGACGATCCAGTAATGCAAGAAGAAATTTTTGGTCCTATTCTACCAGTCCTTACTTTTACAGATTTACAAAGGGCTATAGACTTGGTTAAATCAAAACCAAAACCACTTTCATGTTACATTTATGCGGACAATAAAAAATCAATTGATAAAATATTGACTGAAGTATCGTTTGGTGGGGGAGCTGTGAACGACAGCGTGATGCATTTTGGCAATAGTAAATTACCCTTTGGTGGTGTAGGAATGAGTGGCATGGGTGCATATCATGGGAAAAGTGGTTTTCAAACTTTTTCTCATTTTAAAAGTATCTTACATAAAGTTGCTTGGTTTGAGTTACCGATTAAGTATGCTCCTTATACAAAAAGAAAGAAAAAATTTTTAAAGTGGCTTTCACAATAAACAGTTGTTAGCAAGCAAAAATCAAATAAATAAAAGATTAGCCAAAATGAAATACCAAGTACACGCGGATTCAATTGCAAAAGATAATGCAAGCATCCACATTAAACAATCCTCAATTGACTTTGGGATCACTTCTCAAAGTGCTGATAGTTTGCCAAATCCAGCTGAATTATTCTTGGGCTCCTTATCCGCATGCATGCTTAAAAACTTAGAACGATTTTCAATTTTAATGAAGTTCAATTATACGAAAGCTAGTATTCATATTGAAGCCAAGCGAAATGAAAAACCACCCAGCATGGAGGCAATAAAATATGACTTGAAAATTTATAGTCAAGAAAAGCATATTAATGTGCCCTTACTGCTAAAAAACATAGAAAATTATGGAACTATTTATAACACCATTAAAGCTGTTTGTGAGATTGATGGTTCCATTACTGTTATCAATAATTAATAGTCATTATAAACTAGTTAAAAAACACTTTTGATTTAAGTTTCAAATCGCCTAATTGCTTATATTTATAGTATAAATCAATTGCTTAAAAAAACAAAGTAAAAAAATGGATTTTTAGCGCCAAAAGAATTAGAATTAAGTACCAAAAAGTATTAACA
This sequence comes from uncultured Putridiphycobacter sp., assembly GCA_965367695.1. Taxonomy (GTDB): domain Bacteria; phylum Bacteroidota; class Bacteroidia; order Flavobacteriales_D; family Crocinitomicaceae; genus Putridiphycobacter. The sequence continues at coordinate 4,850 of CBDUKB010000115.1, read as the reverse complement.
AGCATGAAAAATTGTGTCAATGGAATTTAAAGATTATTATCAAATATTAGGCATTAAAAAAAACGCTACAGAGAAAGAAATCAAAAGTGCTTACCGCAAACTTGCGCGTAAATTTCATCCCGACTTGAATCCGAATGACAAGACGGCGGAAAAAAAATTTAAAGAAATTAACGAGGCCAATGAGGTATTGAGTAATCCTGATAACCGTAAAAAATATGATCAATACGGCAAGGACTGGAAGCATGGAGAGGAATTTGAAAAAGCGAAACAACAACAGCGACAACAGCAATCGAGTAGACAAAGTTATTCGGGTGCAGGCTTCGACAACCAAGACTTTTCAGATTATTTTGAATCTATGTTTGGCGGCGGAGCACGAGGGTCCGCCCGTGGCGGTCAACCTAAATTTAAAGGGCAAGACTATCAAGCAGAAATGCAATTGGACATCAAAGATGTATTTGAAAAACACAGTCGCGTATTAACAGTTAACAATAAAAAAATTAGACTGACCATTCCGGCTGGAATCAAAAACGGCCAAATCATTAAAATAACGGGTAAGGGAGCACCTGGCTCAAATGGCGGACCAAATGGAGATTTATATATCACATTTACCATCATCAACAATACCCCGTTTAAAAGAGATGAAGCAACACTATACAGTGATGTGGAACTCGACTTATATACTGCTATTTTGGGAGGTGAAATTAATGTGGATACTTTTGACGGAAAAGTAAAGTTGAAAGTAAAACCTGAAACACAAAGTGAAACCAAAGTAAAGTTGAAAGGTAAAGGATTTCCCGTTTATAAAAAAGACGGGCAGTTTGGAGACTTAATCATTACTTACCACGTTAAAACTCCGACTAATTTAAGTCAAAAAGAAAAGGATTTATTTAAAGAATTACAAAATTTAAAAGCTAAATAATGGAAGCAGAATTCATATCAACCCGAACCATTTGTTTGCACTACGAAATTGAAATTACTTTTGTAAATGAATTAAAGCATTATGGACTCATTCAGATTGAAGAGCAGGACAATGAAGCCTTTATTCACCAAGACCAAATTGCAGACCTTGAAAAAATATTAAGATTGCACAACGATTTAAAAGTTAATTTAGAAGGAATTGATGTCGTACTTAACTTATTAAAAAAAGAGGAAGCTTTGCAACAAGAATTATTTGCATTAAGGAATAGACTTCGTTTATACGAAAATGATTAACTTATCTGAATGAACTATCTAAAAATGATACCCATATTACTTTTCTCAGTCTTTACGGCCTGTAATGCTAGTGAAGTACCTAACGATTCTAATAGTAAAACGATAGCATCCATACCTTTGGTAGAAACTCCAATTGAAGATGAAACAATTTCTGAATCAACCCCTGAATACCCTTTAGCATTTCAATCTAATAGTCCATCAGCCATTAAAATGGTAAGATTAGGAATGACACATGGAGAAGAAGTTCCTGCCAACTTCGATAAAATGGATTGGTTAGGATTATACCAAATTGACAGTGTAACAGCAATATTAAAGGAAGTAAAACCGGTAAAAAGAATGGTTTTTGACGCCGTAGTTGACGAAGACAGTAGTCAGCAAACTGGCGTGCAAATTGACTTAGAAAACAGCGAAGGTCTCTTAATATTAATGAATGGTCCAACTTATTTAAAAACCGGTTCCCTCACTACCCCATTCCATGTACCAACCGAAATAATGGTTGGCCAAAAAGAGCGTTTTAAATTTAAAGACAAGACCTATGAATTGCATGCGGAAGGAATTCAAGACTCCTTAATTGATGGTTGGAATGGTACTTCCAAATATAAATTGTTTCTTTCAGAAATTGTAAATGAAAAAACCACTCACCAAACCCTATTAAATTCTACCTTATTTTTTGATGAAGTTGGAATTAACATTCTTTTTATGGGTGATTTAGACAATGATCAAAAACTTGACATACTATTAGAAACTGCTAACAAATACTCTTACGCTGCACCTGCCATCTACCTGTCTAGCTTTGCAGAAAGAAATCAATTGGTGAAGATTGCGGGACTGAGCGTTTTTACAAGTTGTTAATTTGAAAAGAGCCTTTCATATTGCCATGCATTAACTAATTAAACTAATGTAATTTATAAATTTTAAAAAATGGATTACGATTATATCATTATTGGGAGTGGATTTGGCGGTTCGGTCTCTGCATTAAGACTATCTCAAAAAGGATACAAGGTATTGGTTATTGAAAAAGGTAAATGGTACCAAGCCAAAGATTTTCCAAAAACCAATTGGAATTTTAGAAAGTGGTTATGGATTCCAAGACTGCGTTTCTTTGGTATTATGAAATTATCTATTTTTAAACATGTCGCCATTCTTTCGGGAACAGGTGTTGGAGGTGGTTCTTTAGTGTATGCCAATACCCTGCCCATTCCAAAAACAACCTTTTTTAAAACAGGTAGCTGGAGTGAGTTGAATAATTGGGAAGAAGCATTGGCCCCTCATTACCAAGAAGCACTAAAAATGCTTGGAGCCAACAAGAATCCAATATTATTTGATGGGGATATAGGACTTCAAAAAGTAGCTGAAAAATTAAACATCAGTCCTAAATTTGATGCCACCAATGTAGCAGTATACTTTGGTGAGCCTAACACTACCAAACCTGACCCTTATTTTAAAGGTGAAGGACCAGATAGAACAGGATGCAATTTTTGTGGGGCTTGTATGACTGGCTGTAGGAATAATTCAAAAAACACTTTGGATAAAAATTATTTGTATTTGGCCCAAAAAAACGGGACTGAAATATTGGCCGAAAATGAAGTCTATGATGTGAAACCATGCAAAACCGAAAATGGGGAAAATGGCTATGAAGTTTCCATTAAAAGCAGTACAAAATTCTTTAAAAAGAGAAGAATAATAAAAAGTAAAGCTGTTATTTTTTCAGGAGGTGTATTGGGAACTGTCAAACTACTACTCAAGTTAAAAAACAAATCCTTGCCCTTATTGTCCAACAAATTGGGACATGATATCAGAACCAATAACGAAACATTGGTTTCTGTTTCCAGTCTCGAAAAAGATAAAAATTATTCAAAAGGGGTTGCCATTGGAAGTATCTTGGACACAGATGAAAATAGTCATTTAGAAATTGTGCGATACGCCGAAGGTTCAAATGCTTGGAAATTGCTTCACCTCCCCTATGTCACCGGGAAAAATGTTTTTATACGCCTAGCTAAAGTTTGCTTGGCCTGCTTTCAATCACCCATTAAATATTTTAAAATTTACTTTGTAAATAGCTGGGCTAAAAAAACAGTGGTCTTATTATTCATGCAAACCTTGGACAGTACTTTACGGTTTAAACGAAATATATTCGGAGGGATGGGGTCAAGCATTAGTACAGGTAAAAAGCCGACACCATTTATCAAGGAATCGGTCAAGTTGGTCGAAGAATATAGCCGAGCCGTCAATGGAGTAAGTACTTCCTTTGCTTTAGAAACCTTGGCTGGTATTCCCTCAACCGCGCATGTTTTGGGAGGTGCAGTGATGGGAGCAGATGCGTCGAAAGGTGTTATTGATAAAAATAATCAGGTGTTTGGATACGAATCATTGTATGTCATTGACGGGGCAATGATTTCTGCAAATCCGGGTGTAAATCCTTCCCTTTCAATTACCGCCATTGCTGAGCATGCCATGGCGCAAATACCAAGTAAAAGATAGCAAAGCAACCTTTTAACTGAATCCTGCATCAGATTTAAAATAAATGTAAATTGGTATGAAGTATCTGAAAATGTTTAGTTTATGCTGTTTAATCGTATTTACGTTGGCTTGTTCAAAGCGAAAAGAAAAAAAACAAGGAGAGGAACTACAAAAGCTTCAAGCACAATTTAGCGTTTTTGAAAAAATGGCAAATCTTGAAGTATGTAACGATTCTACCCTTTGGAAAATTACCTCTTATGGCATGAAAGCTTGTGGAGGTGCTGAAGGTTATTTGGCTTATTCCGTTCAAATTGATACAGCACTTTTTTTTAAAAGAATAATGGAATACAATCAAGACCAAGCAGCTTATGTTGAAAAATGGGGCGCATACAGTGACTGTTATGCTGGCATTCAGCCAAAACATGTGAGATGTGAAAATGGTGTGGCTTATATGAAATATTAATATTTAACTTCACCAAAAGCCATGTGAAAATTTCATTTTTTTTACTTAGTTTTAAACCTATGAAATTTAAGCAATCAATCTCTAAAGTTATGCTATTAAGTTTAATGCTGGGCTTTTTCTCATGTGCCACCATTCCCAAAGGTGCAGAAGCCGTTCAAGGATTTGAAAAAGAAAAGTACTTGGGTAAATGGTACGAAATTGCCAGAATGGATTTTAGGTTTGAAAAAAATTTAAACAAAACTACTGCAACGTATTCCATCAAAGAAAACGGCATGATTAAGGTGGACAACCAAGGCTATAATACCGTCAAAAAGGAATGGACCCAAGCCATTGGAAAAGCAAAGTTTGCAGGACCCGATCATGTTGCTATGCTAAAAGTTTCTTTCTTCGGTCCTTTTTATGCAGGATATAACGTCATTGCAATAGACAAGGACTATCAATATGCTTTGGTTGCTGGAAAGAATTTGGACTATTTATGGATATTATCCCGCAAAACCAGTATTCCAGATGAAATAAAAACAGAATATTTGGCTTTGGCAGAAAAAATTGGATTTAAAACGGCGGACTTGATTTGGGTGGAACATGATAAAACCAAGTAAATAATTAAGCCATTTAATTGACGGCATACTGCTTTCTTAAAAAAGCTTTTTCTTTTTGATTTGCTGTCAATGCGATCGCTTTTTTAATGCTTTCTTTATAAATCGGCATTCTTAAC
>CBDUKB010000114.1:0-9161 GCA_965367695.1 uncultured Putridiphycobacter sp. | reverse complement strand
GCATCTCCTACAGTTTGAATTTTTTCAGCTTGGTCATCTGGAATTGCAATATTGAATTCTTTTTCAAATTCCATAATTAATTCCACAGTATCTAATGAATCTGCACCTAAGTCATTTGTGAAGTTTGCTTCGTTATTTACTTCATCTTCTGATACTCCTAATTTATCTACAATTATAGATATTACTCTTGAATTTACGTCAGACATAATGTTATCCGTTTTTAGTTATTTACAAATGCAAAGAAAATACTATATATCAAAAAATCAAAATTTATCAGTAATATTTTATTATTTCATTTATTGGTTTGCGTTGTATATCGGGAATTTGTGCCGTATCTGCTGCGTATCCAACGGGCAATAATAAAAAAGCTTTTTCGTTGATGGGTCTATTTAGTGCTTGGGCTAAAAAATCCATTGGACTTGGTGTGTGGGTGAGGGTAACAAGTCCAGCATTGTGTATGGCGGCTATTAGCATCCCTGCTGCAATACCCACTGACTCATTCACATAGTAGTTTTTATGCTTTCCTCCTTCATCATCCAAATCATATGTTTTTTTCATTATTATTATCAGCCAAGGTGCAATTTCTAGAAATGGTTTGTTTTCATCTGTTCCAAATTTTTCAAGGTCTTTTTTCCATAAATCACCCATTCTTGATTCATAATTTATTTTTTCTTCTTTTTCTGCTAATAATCTTATTTTATGTTTTAATGCTTTACTTTGAATCGCACAAAAAAGCCAAGGTTGCTTGTTTGCCCCAGAGGGAGCTGAGGCAGCCGTCTTTATAATATTTTCAATAGTTTGTTTTGGAACATTTTTTGAAGAAAAGTGTCTAATAGATCTTCTTTTATTCATCAATTGAAAAAACGCTTCAGCTTTTTCCAATGACTCTTCTTCTTCCATTTTGATGGGTTCGTAAACGACGTAATTTGGTTTCATCTAGGGTATATGTATATTGTCCGTTAAATATAATTATTTTTGAACCTTAATTCTATAAAATAATGATAAAGATTTTTCACCTATCGACTTGTAGTACTTGTCAGAGAATAATTGCGGAACTTGAATTGCCTTCTAATGTCGAATTTCAAGATATAAAAGCGGAACCATTAAAGGTGGCAGATTTAGAAAAAATGAAGGCTTCGGCAGGAAGTTATGAAGCTGTTTTTTCAAAAAGAGCCATGAAGTATAAAAGTATGGGATTGAAAGAAAAAAACTTAAGTGAAAGGGATTTTAGAAAATTGATATTAGAAGAATATACTTTTTTAAAACGACCGGTTGTATTTGTGAATGAGCAGGTTTTTATTGGCAATTCCAAGAAAATAGTAGCAGCAGCAAAAATAGCTATTCATGGAGCGTAATATAAAAGCCCATTTATTATTGTTTACGGTTAATTTAATGTACGCAATCAATTATCTTGTTGCGAAAGGATTAATGCCAAGTGCGATTTTACCAAATGGGTTTATCTTAGCAAGAGTAGCCGGTGCAAGTATTTTATTTTGGTTGGTTTATATATTTAATTTTGAAAAAATTGAGAGAAAAGACCTTGGACGCTTGTTGTTGTGTGGGTTATTTGGTGTCGCAATTAATCAGCTTTTCTTTTTTAATGGACTGATGAGAACCTCTCCCCTTAATTCATCTATTATTATGACTGCAACCCCTATTATTGTATTTGTTTTATCTATTTTTATTTTAAAAGAAAGGCCAACCACCCAAAAAATTATTGGAATTTCTTTAGGCGCCATAGGTGCTGTATCTATTATATTGTTAAGTGCAAGAGGAATAGGGACTTCTAGCTCTTTGGGAGATTTATTCATATTCATCAATGCTTGTTCATATTCCTTATATCTTGTCATTGTAAAACCATTAATGGCAAAATACAAGCCCCTCACAGTAATTACTTGGGTGTTTACATTTGGTTTAGTATATATCTTGTTTTGGCCTTATACCACACAGGAATTGATTATTGCTAGTAATAGAACATGGAGCAATATTGAGTTAATGAAGTTCAGTTTTGTAGTAATTGGCGTAACTTTTATTCCCTATCTATTTACCGTGGCAGCAATGAAAACTTTGAGTCCATCAATTGCCAGTGTGTATATTTATTTTCAACCGTTATTAGTCAGTTTGTTTATAGTAGGCCTATATTATTTTGGTTTTTCTGACTATACAGATGATTTTACAATCTGGAAATTATTTGCCAGCATGCTTGTGTTTACAGGGGTGTATTTAGTGAGTAAAAAAAGAAAAGTAAGGAATACCACAAAATAATGAATAAATCATTATTTTTACTAGCATAAACAAAAACTAAAAACATGAAAAAACTTATATGCTCATTTGCAATACTTTCTTCACTAGTAGCTTGGGGCCAAAGTAATGCGGTAAAATTAACTTTGCCACCCGTTAAATTAGCACTCGCAAATAATGTTGGAATTGGCTATGAAAGAAAATTATCAGATGCATTGTCATTTGGAGCTAAATTCAATTTTTCTACTAAAAAAGCTGCCCCTTTAAGTGGTGCATTGACTGATTTTGCAAAAAATCAATTAGACAGTGCAAGTGTAAACTCAGATATTTTTAATAATAAATTTAAATCTTCAGGCTTAACACTTGAACTAAAATATTTTCCAGGAAAAGAAGCACTAAAAGGATTTTATATTGCACCTTATTTTGGGCTACAAAAGGGAACTTTAGCGCAATTTAACTTTGATTTTCCAGACAATGATAATCCAGGTCAAACAAATGGCGGTAAGGTGGACATTGGCTTTAGCTTTGTAGGAGGCGGAATTGGCCTTGGGAATCAATGGATTATTGGTGACAGGCTTGCAATCGATATTTTATGGATTGGCTTAGGTGTTGGATCTAATAAATTTTTAGTTGAAGGGACAGAAAGAGATGGAGAAGAAGTAGATTTTGAAAGTATAGACCAAGACGTTACAAACTTTATTAATTCTCAAGAGGGTATTATAAAAAAGTATGCTGAAAAAATTCAGTCTGAATATACGGATGAATATATTAAACTAAGTTCAAGAAACATGGTGCCTTATACAAAGTTGTTGAATGTATCAATTGGATTTACATTTTAATACACCGAATTAACTTTATTCAAAAAGAGCGTTATTTATTAACGCTCTTTTTTTTTGATGCAACCCTTTTTAATCATCAAGCATCAAGTAAAAAAAATGGAGTTATGAAAAATGTTATTTGGACTTTAGTAGTCATACTTATCGTTTTTACTGGATGTAAGGACAAGCAATTTAAAAAATACACTGCTAATGTGCCGGTGTATACCGATTTTGAAACATTTAGAAAAGAGTTGGGCACTGTCAAATATGAATCGGCTAAAACAATAGAAAAGAAGGGAAACATTTATTTTAAAGACAATTACCTCTTTATATTGGATAATTTTAAAGGTATCCATATCATTGATAATTCAAATCCAGCTTCACCAGTTAACAAAGGTTATTATGCCATTACTGGAATCACAGGCATGGCCATTCAAAATCAGTATTTATATGTAAACGCCTATGTTGATTTGATTGTAATTGATGTGACGAACATTGATAGTCCCATTGAAAGTGGTCGAGTTGAAAACATTTTTGAATATGCTTGGCCTAGTCACGACCCACAATATCCACTCGCAGAGGTTGATCCTTCTAAAGGAATCATTACGGGATGGGAGATTGAAGAATATGTAACGGATAAAACCCCAATTGGGGGTTGCATTAATTGTACATTTATAAATAGTCCTAATATGTTTGAATCAAACTTAGCTTATGTTGATGCGAGCTCAGGAGGCCAAGGGCAAGGTATTTCAGGAAGTATAACCAAGTTTTCATTACTCAATGATTACTTGTATGTGATGGATGGGAACAACCTAAAACCTTTTGATTTATCCAGTCCAACACGCCCGTCCAACACAAATGAAGTTGGAATTTGGAGAGAAGTAGAAACCTTATTCGCTTATAATAACCATATTTTTATGGGCACTACATCCGGGATGTTAATTTATGAAACGGGGAATAGAAATGCACCGACTCAGGTAGGTATTATTCAACATGCCATGGCATGTGATCCAGTTGTGGTTGATGGAGATTATGCTTATGTCACTTTAAGGACAGGTACGACCTGTAGTGGTCAACAAAACCAGTTAGATGTAATAGATGTTAGTGACTATAGTCAACCAGTGTTAAAGAAAACTTATAGTTTAAAAAATCCACATGGTTTGGGAATAAGAAATAACACTTTGTTTGTTTGTGATGGGTCTGCAGGTTTAAAAATTTATGATGCGACATCACCTTTAACAGTCGGGGATAATAAAATTAAAACTTATGGTTCCATTCAAGCAACAGATATCATAGTACTCGAAAATATAGCCATGTTAATCGGGGATGATGGGTTGGTGCAATATGACATTACTGATATTCAAAATATTCAAAAATTAAGTCAACTTAAATTTTAAGCTATGAAGAAATATTTGCTAATAATTGCATTGCTAGTATCTGGTTTATTGTCCGCTCAAATGGACTTAGTAAAACTAAAAAACGGTTCAGAAATTAGGGGGTTTATTACTGAAAACACCAATGAAATGGTGAAAATAAAAACGAAAGATGGCAGCATTTGGGTTTTTCAACAAAGCGAGGTGTTGGGCATTGAAGGTTTTCAACCAAAAGGGGCACAAAAAGGATATTTTGGATCACTCAGCGGTGGAATTTTAGGAGGCTCAGATGTCTCAGTCAACCTATTGATGGTGAATGGTTACCGAATTAATGAACACTGGTCAACTGGCTTTGGCTTTGGGGTTGAAAGTTTTTATTATCGAAAATACCTGCCTTTATTTTTTGAAGGGAAATATAATTTATTGAAAAACGGTTCTACACCATTTGTTAGTTTGGGACTGGGATATGACTTTCCTTTTCAAATGAATGAACGAAACAAAGGGGGTTTTTTCGGACAGGGATTCTTGGGTTATCAACACGATTTTGGCGAGCATTTTGGAATCATCACAGGTATTGGATTTAGGTATGGGCAATTGCAAGTTGATGACTGGAATTGGTGGGGTTTTGAAACGAGTACCAAAACAATTTACGAAATAAACCGTTTTGATTTGCGTTTTGGCTTTATCTTTAGATAAGCAGTACAAATTATTATTTCAAAATATAAAAACCATACAGATCAAGAGTTAGTGAAGGCTTGTTTGAAACAAAAAAAACAAGCACAGGAAGAGTTATATAATCGTTTTTCCTACATGGTAAAAGGTGTTTGTTTAAGATATAGTCGTGATGTTGCAGAAGCAGATGATTTTCTACAAGACACTTTTATAAAAACCTTTGAGAAGTTAAAACAATATAAGGGAACGGGTCCTTTGGGGGGGTGGGTTCGAAGAATTGCAGTGACCACCGCGCTAGAACAGCTAAGAAAACAGAAGCTTAAAATTACTGAACTCAGCGTTCAGCTAGAACAAATAATTCCAGATGAGGAAGCCAATGAATTATTTCAAAAAATAGACTTAGATGAATTGGTTCATAAAATTCAACAATTGCCATTGGGTTATCGCACCGTTTTTAACTTATATGCCATTGAAGGTTATAACCATCAAGAAATTGCTGAAAGTTTAAATATTGCTGTTGGCACTTCCAAGTCGCAATTCAGTAGGGCAAGAAAAATATTAATTCAAATGATAACAAGTGATGAAAAAACAACACTTAAAAAATTGAAGTATGTCGAGTAAAGGGAGTTTAAATAACAGATTTCAGGATTATGGAGCTGCTCCACATTCAGGCGCTTGGCAAAGTATCAATGAGATTCTTTTAAAAAAGAAAAAAAGAAAGGCAATTATTTGGTGGACATTTGGTTCAACAGGCATTGCGGCTGCACTCATATTATCATTGTTGTATTTTTCACCTTTTACAAATGAATCCAAGCAGAATACGGCGCTTCATCAAACCAGCAATATGGAAGGCGAAAATACAATTGAAAAGGGTCAAGAAAAAACCTTTACAAGTCCAGTTGAAAGTAATGTTGCGCAAAAAAGGAAAAAAGAAGTTTCAAATGACAACAATACAATTATTCAACAAAGCAATCAAATTCAGCCTAATAAAGTCAACAAAGTTAATGTTAAAGCTCCAATTAGTCAAACACCAACTTCCCTGGCCTTGAAGCCAACAGGGGAAGAGACTTCCCTAAAGAAAACAACAGCAATTGCACCCAAAATTAACGCGCCAGCTTTGCTTGCGAATCATGAAAATAACATAATTGAAAGGAAAGGAAAGCCTTTTAAAATTGAGAAAATTTTAGCACAAAAAGTTAAATTAATTGAAGTGGAATACCCTGAAATAAGAAGACAGGAAGTTACAGTAAAAGCGCTTAAAATAAAGCCTTGGGAATGGGGTGTTCAATTGGCCTCCAGTCAATCCACCAATCTAAACTATTTTGAGCAATCTATTGCTAATATGTTGACCGATTATTCGAATCCAGGTAATAATAATGAATCAGTATTGCCTGTTCAAAACGAACAAATATATTTTGTCAAAGTTAATCGGCCAGTAGCCCTATCATTTTTAATTAAAATGCAAATGAGCAAGCGTTTTTATCTAAAAGCAAGCCCACAAGTTACCCTATTAAAAGGAGTTTCTTATGTAAAATCCTATTCCGAAAATTTAGATCAGTTTTTTTATAGTGCAGGGACAACCCTAGACTTAGGTTTTTATGTTTTGCAAAAAAAACGTTGGAAAATAGACTTAGAAACAGGGGTGAATTTCGAAAAAATGTTGTTTACCAGTAGTTTTAATACTGAAAAAGTTCCAATACAATTTTGGGGTAGCCAAGTAGGTTTAGGTGTTAACTATCATTTAACTGAAAAAACCAAACTAAGAATCGGAACCAGTTATGATTGGAAATTTGGTGAAAATAATAAAACCATAGTCCATCAATTTCAATCACTTAAAAATTTAGGAATAGGGGTTTCAGCGATTCAACAGTTTTAACTACTTCGTTAGAATTATTCGTTCAACACAATTTTCACCAAAGGAATAAGGGATATAAGCCAAACTTGGTATTTTTTTTGTGATGATGATATTCGCTTTTTTTCCTATCGTAATAGAACCCATTTCGTCTCCTAATTCCATGGCATAGGCACCATTAATAGTTGTTGCGTTTAAAGCTTCTTCGGGTGTTAATTTCATCTGAATACAAGCCAATGAGTTTACAAATTGCATGTTACCACTTGGTGTAGAACCTGGATTGTAATCAGTTGCTAATGCAACAGCAATATTGTTTTCAAGCATTTTTTTAACAGGGGAGTAAGGTATTCCTAGAAAAAAAGAACAACTTGGTAAAGCAGTGGCAATGGTATTTGAATGCTTTAGTACTTCAATGTCATTTTGGTTAAACTCTTCTAAATGGTCCACAGATACAGCACCGTGTTTTACACCAATTCCAACACCTCCCAATATTGAAAATTGGTTCACATGAATTTTTGGTTTTAAACCATGCTTTACTCCGGCGCTTAAAATTTCATCCAACTGTTCAGGAGAAAAGTAATTTCTTTCACAAAATACATCAATATAATCCGCCAAGTTTTCTTGCTCAATGATGGGCAGCATTTCATCTATAATTTGACGAATATAACCTTCGTGATTGTCCTTAAAAGAGGCTGGAAAAGCATGTGCTCCTAAAAATGTTGCTTTAATGGTTAAGTCTGATGAAGCCTTGAGTCTTTTGATAACCCGCAATATTTTTAATTCTGCTTCAACACTCAGTCCATAACCACTTTTTATTTCAATCGCCCCCGTGCCAAAACTTTTAACCAAATCCAATCGTTCTAATGCAGATTCAAATAATTCATTTTCAGAAAGTTTGGCCAAATTTTTTGCTGAATTTAATATACCTCCTCCTTTTTTACCAATTTCTTCATATGTCAAGCCATTAATGCGATCAACAAATTCTGTCTCTCTGTAATTCGCAAAAACGATATGGGAATGGGAATCACAATAAGCAGGAATCACATATTTGCCTTCTGCATCAATAATTTCTAAATTTCTCCAGTCATCAATACCAGCCATTTCTTCCATTTTTCCATAATAGGCGATTCTTCCATCTTCAATGGCTAAAAAAGCATTGTCAATTTGTTGAAGATTGTTTAGTGCTTTTCCCCTTAAAGCAGCTTGGTTATTTTCTAAAATTCCCGCCAGGCCTTTTATGTTTTTGATCAAAATATTTTGCATAATGATATGGTATTCTTGCTTTGGGGTAAAGTTAAAAAAACGTTTCGGATAATTAATTTTAAATTGATTAAAACATAACAAAAGCCTAACTTAATTAGTGCTTAAAAGCTGTTTAATTTGCAAAAAAAAATGGAAATATTTTTGCTGTGTTTTTCAGCCATGTTCTCTGTCATTAACCCCCTCGGGACCGTTCCAATTTTTGTTGGTCTAACCAAGGATAACTCAGTAAAAGAAAAAAGCTCAATTGCTTTTTATACTTCCCTATACGTATTAATAATTTTGTTACTCTCTTTTTATTTGGGTCAATACATATTGCTTTTCTTTGGTATTAGTTTGAATGCCTTAAAAATTGCAGGAGGGCTCATCATTGCTTCTTCAGGATTTGCACTTTTAACCGGAACTTTTACAGAACATAAAGGCATGAAGAAAAGAGAAAAAGATGATGCTTTTAATCGCTCTGAAATCGCGTTAACACCACTTGCAATTCCAATGCTAGCTGGTCCGGGAACCATTAGTTTACTAATTTCTTATCAGCAGACTTTTGTAAAGGTTAAGGAACAAGGAATTATTATTGTTGCCATAGTTTCAGTGACAATTGGAATTTATTTAATCTTACGTTCATCCAACTTTATTGCAAAAAAGCTGGGCGCGTCGGGCATCAATGCTTTGTCTAGAGTTATAGGTTTTATTGTTATTTCAATTGGTGTACAGTATATTATTGCTGCGGTGCAAGTAATATTTGCATTGGAAAATTAATGATGAAAATGAAGTTGTTAATGAGCGTTTATCCAATTTACGATATCATTCATGATGATTGTTTTTTGACAAGAATTACCAATCCATCCATGACCACAGTTTGTGTAAATTTTCTTTTTTAAGTCACAATTGAAAGTGTTGTTTTCACAAACAGAAGGATTATTTTTGGCAACAATTGCATCAAAC
>CBDUKB010000113.1:0-9243 GCA_965367695.1 uncultured Putridiphycobacter sp. | reverse complement strand
TGAAGTGTTGCGATTGGGGTGTCAATTGCAATTGATAAAACTTGCAAAAAGTTTGGGTGATGATCGGGTTGAATAATCCATCCGTTTTTTCCAGTATGCACAAGTTCTTCAACAGCTTGACTATACTTACTTCCAATAATAGGTATTCCACACGCCATGGCCTCATTGACAACTACTCCCCATTCATCTGCTAAAGTTGGGAAAAGATAAATATCACTAGATAAATAGTGTGCTTGCATATTTTCATACGAAACATTTCCAAGCAATTTTAAGTCAATATTTTCAAACGCTTTTACTGCTTCAAACTCATGTTTTTCAGGTCCATCTCCAGCAACTACTATACAAAATTGTTTAGTAGTATTATCTTTTGCCCATGACGCCAACGCCTTGCACATTTCATGAATGCCTTTTCTTTTAATCAATTGACCAGAAAACAAAATAGTTTTTACTTTATTCGAGCTTGGTGCTGTGTTTTCTATGATTTTATAATCAGTGGAATAGGGTGCGTAAAATGTTTTTTTTATAACTCCTAATGATTTAATATAGCGATTGGCACTTTTTCCATTGCAAATAATTGCACTGGCAGCATTCAATATTTTTTTTCGCAAATAAACCCGCATACCAGTTTTGTTTTTTTCAGTATGCTCCGATAGTGCAAGCCATAAAATCAAGGGTTTTTTATATAATTTACAATAAAACGCAGCTAATAAACTCCTCATGCCCAATTCCGAAGAAATTACGACTTCCGGATTGTTTTTGCGAAGTTTAAAAAAAGTATCTAAGGGGATTTGTACAACAGTTTTTTCATTGTATCCATATTTCCCTTTCCATTTTTTTGTATACCGAAATCCTTTTTGAACAATGACTGGAAGCTGTCCATGATCCACTTGCCAATTTCTGTTTTTTTCCATTTCTTGAGAAATAAAAATGGTCAAGCCGTCAATTTTTTGATTCAACTCATTGAAAAGTGATTTTCTATAGGGCGGAATAAAGTTGGTTAAAATGGCTACTTTCATCAATACAAAGTTAATATTTGACTTCACTTAACATAATACTACTTATGTTTGTTTAACTTAGTGACTTGATGATCAAGTTTATTTTGAAAGATTGAAAGATATAAAATGGTTGAGAAGACCCATTTAGGAAATAAAAAGCTAAAATCTAATATTATAGGCTCATCAGTCTTTAAAGCGGTGACCATTGTTGCTAACCTATTATTAGTAAGAGCATGTGTTAATTATATGGGTGAAGAAAAATATGGTATTTGGCTTACTTTATTGTCTTTTTTTACTTGGTTTTCGGTGTTTGAAGTAGGAATCACTAATAATTTCAGAAATAAACTTACTTCCTATTTCACGCTTCACGATTATGAATCGGGTAAAAGCGTAGTCACTACCACATACAAATTATTGGCAATAGTTTATATAATAATTGGTAGTTTATTGCTTTTAATAGCATCATTTTTACCCATTGAACAATTTTTTCTACCAGCAAATTATGAAACTAATGATTTTGGTTTTGCCTTCAGATTAAGTGCCTTGGTTTATATGCTGTATTTTGTGGCATTTGGTTTAAATACCATACTCCTATCAACTCATTTTACGAAACAAACATACCTCATAGTTGCACTTCAAAGCATAGTGTTATTACTCGGCATCTACGCCTTCAATTATTTCGGAATAAAACCGACATTTACACTTGTTTTTCTCTGGTTTACAGCTGTCCCTTTGGTTTTTTGGCTGATTGCAAATTTTATTTTTTATCAAACAAGCTTGAAGAAATGGGCGCCTGAGATCAAACTTTTTTTTAATAAAAAACTTCAACCAATTCAAAAAAATAATTGGGGATTCTTTGTCATTCAATTGTGTACAATCATTATTTTGTCGACAGATAATTTGATCATTATTAATAAACTATCAGGCACTGAAGTCTTAAAATACAATGTTGCTTTCAAATATTTTAATATATTGATTGTTGTATTCAATTTAGTATTGATTCCATATTGGTCTTCTTTTACAGAAGCGGTTACCTTAAAGAATAAAAATTGGGTTAAAGTGCATGTTAAAAAGTTGGTTTTGTTTTGGGTAATTGTCGTGTTAGGGGCAGTTATTTTGTATGTTTTATCAGCAAAAGCATATCAACTTTGGATAGGTAAAAATTTAAACATACCTACTTCCCTTTCTTTTTTTATGGCCATTTCAATTTTACTTACTACCTGGAACAGCATTTTTGCTTATTTCTTAAATGCAATTACTGAAATTAAAGTACAAATGTTTTTATTACTTTTTTCTGCTGCCTTAAATATTCCACTTTCATTATATCTGATTGATGAATTTCATACCAAAGGTGTAATCATAGCTACTTGTATTGCTTTATTACCTTTGTCAATTGTATTGCCGATTCAATACCATAGAATTATTACTAAAATGAATTGAATTGAAAATAATTGCTAAAAAAAATATTGTCCAACTACTTTTCCTTGAGTTATTAAGTTTTACTCCGGTGATTATTATATTAGGAAATATTGTTCCGCCATTTCCTATTAAATTGCACTTTATTGGCATGGGAATTATTTTTTTATGTGCCTTGGTTTTATTGTTCGAAAGCAAATATCGTGAGTCCGTATTTATTTTGTCTGCTATATTAATCGCCTCCCAATTTGTTCTTAATTTCTGGGACATTAAAAATATTATAGACTTTTTATTCGGACCGTTTGTATTGATAATCTTATTTGATTTATTGATCAATAAGAAAGTTCCCGAATTGATGTTATTAAAATATCAAAAACGATTTTATTACCTTTTGTGGCTTCCAATTGGAATTGGTGTGCTTCAATATTTTGACTTGCTACCTATTACTTTTTGGAATGCTAGTTATGTGAATTATTCCTACAGTGGTGAAGTACCAATTCCACGTCCGAATGGTTTTTTATACCATGGCTCAGAATTATCAATAATTATTTGTTTTGTTGCACTTTTTCAATTTTTTAATAAAAATAAGGTTGGCTTTTTGTTATTTATAGCAATTATTTTAATCGCATACACTACCTATTTTAAAGCAATTCTAGGCTGTGTATTGGCATTGTTTTTTGTCTATTTATTATTTAAGTCTAAGAAAATACGACAGATGTTAAGCGGTATTTCTGACAAAATAATCATAGTATCAAGTTTGTTTTTTGGATTGATGGTTGTAATTGCCACGGCATACTATTTGAATTTATCTTATAAAAATACAGGTTACTTTTTTGACCCTCAATTAATGACAGGTAGGGGGGCAATTTGGAATATTTACACTGATGCCATTTCAGACTATTCAATCCTCAATTATATGTTCGGAAGTGGAATCGGTTCGGGTCCAGAATTATTTACCACATATGCTTCCGCCAAAAATTATTATATTTTAAGCATTGGATTGCCTTTAGAAGTCGCTTATGATGCACATAATGCCATTTTAAGTTTATTTGTGAATAGCGGATTTTTTGGCTTAGTTTCATTCATTTTTTTAGGAATTTTTATTTTTAAAAATGTTATAAAATGGCAAAATGATGCGAGAAGAAATAAATATTTGTTTTTTGTGTTCATGTTAATACCAATATTTACTATTGGGATTACTATTCCATTATTTGATATGGCAATAATTTGGCCATGTTTGGGTTTTTTACTCATTAAATGGAAGTGTTATAGTTATGAGTAATTTAAGAGAATTGAATCCATATCGTAGTTTTACATGGCTTATTTTTGTGCTGTTACTAGCACTCATGCCTTCTTTTTATTTGCATCATAGAATCAATGGTTTTATTGCCATGTTGATTATTATAATAGGTGTTGTGCAGTTTGTGATGCGCCCAATTACACCAACTAAAATGGGATTTATCATGCTGATGCCTGCCCTTTTTATTACTTTATTGATGGGGCAGTTTTATACCACTGATCTTAAAACTGGTTGGACGCTTGTTGAAAGAAGTTTGTCCATTTTATTAATTCCATTCGCAATGTACGGTACACGATTGTTTTCGACCAAGCAACAACATTGGTTAATTCTATCATTTATAATCAGTGCTTTAATTGCATCCATATATTGCCTTCTAATACAAACTCAATTGGCTTTAAATCTGGGAACCATCTACACCAGTGAAAAATCAACTCATTTTCTTTACAATATCTTTATGCACCATAAACTATCTTCCCCACTTGGTTTGCATGCAGTTTATTTTTCTTCCTTTATCGCTTTTATAAATATTTACCTTTATAATACCTTGTTTGTTAAAGAACAAAAACTATTTCAAAAAACGCTATCTGTACTGCTCATGCTATTTTTTACCGTGATGATATTCTTACTAAAATCAGCAATTATTTCATTCGGTTTTTCGCTGGTAATTATTTTAATCACCTTTGTTCATTTAAAAAAGGTAAAAAATATTTTACCTAAAATTGGATTGGTTAGCGTTGTATTAATCACCATGATTTACGCTTTTTTTGCTGTCCAATCTAAAATGGAATTTATTGATTTTGACTATGAAATGTCTGACCAGCATATGGGTATGCTTGCGATTAGATTGTCGATATGGGAAAATGCATTAACGGTGATTAAATCAAATTTAATTTTTGGTGTGGGTACTGGTGATGCGGATCTCGCATTGTTAAATCAGTTCAAAGCAGCTGGTTTTACCATTGGGGTCGAAAATGATTATAATTGTCACAATATGTATTTGCAATATTATCTTGGAAATGGCTTGGTAGGAGTTACCTTGTTCCTTGCTTATTTGGCATTATTATTTAAGAAAGCACTTCGACATAAAAATATGGTTTTCATTGGCTTTTTAATTGTTTTTGTTTTGTTTAGCTTTACTGAATCAACCTTGAGAGTACAAAAAGGAATGGTGTTTTTTATGGTACTGTCTTCTTTATTTTATTGGTCACCGAATATATGGAAAAACAAGTAGCATAAATAAGATGAAAATTGTTCAAATACATAATTTTTATCGGCAAGCTGGAGGCGAAGATATTGTCGTTGCTGAAGAAAAGAAAATGCTGATTCAAAATGGGCATGAGGTGATATCTTATTATGAGAACAACAATGATATTGAGCAGTATTCAATTATAGAAAAGTTAAACTTATTTAGTCATTTACATTTTAATGCCAAAAGTTATGAGAAATGCCTTGCTTTCTTAACGGAAAATAAGCCAGATATATGCCATGTACATAATACTTTGCACATTATTTCACCTGCTATTTTTAAAGCCTGTAAAGCAACCAATACGCCAGTTGTTCAAACCTTACACAATTATCGATCAATTTGTGTGAATGGAATGCTTACCAAAAATAATGTTCCATGCGAAGCTTGTCTAGGTAAATCAGCCTATCGAGCTGTTAAAAGTAAGTGTTATAGAAATTCATACTTACAAACTTTTGCCTTGGCAAGGATGATAGAAAAAAACAAGCAAAACAAACTGATGCAAAATGATATTGATGCTTTTATTTGCTTCACTACTTTCGCAAAAAATAAATTTATTGAACAAGGTATTCCAGCGCATAAATTACATATAAAACCAAATTTTTTGAACCTTACCAATAGCGCAAATGATCAAAAAAAGCCTTATCTTATTTTTGTGGGAAGATTGGATGAAACTAAAGGGGCGCATTTGTTAATCGAGCTTACTAAAAACGTTAAAATTCCCATTTATGTTATCGGTGAAGGACCATTGGAAAAGGAATTAAAAAAACATGTGGGATTAAATTTGTTGGGTAAGTTGCCACATGAGGATACACTGAAGTTTATTAGTGGGAGTCAAGCTTTATTGCAGTTGTCCATTGTCTATGAAGGAATGCCCTTAACCATCATTGAGGCCTTTGCAAATTATACACCAATTGTAGCCAGCAATTTGGGAGCCATGGCATCAATGATACAAGATGATGAAAATGGATTATTATTTGAACCAAATAATGCAAACCATATTATTGAAAAGTTAAACCTTTTGCTTTCCGATAGTGAATTGGCAGATCGATTGGCAACAAATGGCTTCCAAGCATATCAAAATTTATACAATGCAACAACTAATTATAAGTCGCTTAACGCCATCTATCAATCTGTGATGAAAACATGAAAGTATTAGGTACTAATTTATATGATAGTGGTTTTGAATCAGCAATCAATGATTTGATAGCGATATCAACTGAGCCGCCAATGAATAAGTGTATCTCTGCTTCAGATGCGCATGTATTAGTATTGGCTAAAACTCAAACTGATTTTTCGCTGATACTTCGTGCCTTTTATTGGAATTTACCTGATGGTGTACCTACAGTTTGGATATTGAAATGGAAAGGAGCGAAACAGGCTAGTAGAATCAGTGGCCCTGCATTTTTTGAAGGCGTGATGAAAGCGACACAGAATATGCCGATTAATCATTTTTTATGTGGTGGCGTTGAAGGCGTTGCAGAAGATTTAAAACAAGTATGTGAATCTTGGGGAAACTTTAACGTTGTTGGAGTATCGTCACCTCCTTTTAAAAATCTGGATATTGCCGATTATCAAAATATAGGTAAGCTTATCACCCATGCCAAGACCAATATTGTATGGGTTGGAATGGGTGCGCCAAAGCAAATTTATTTTGCAAGTGAATTAATAAAATATATTAATGTGCAAGCGATAGTTACCATTGGTGCGGCTTTTGATTTTCATACAAAACGAATTAAAAAAGCACCCGTTTGGATTCAAAAAATTGGGATGGAATGGTTGTTTAGATTAATCCAAGAACCAAAAAGATTATTCAAAAGATACCTGAAAACGATTCCTCAATTTATTTATTTTGGCATCCTTGATGTCATAAAAAAACAGGCTTAAATTAATGAAGCCTGTTTTTGTAAATCATAGGGTTAATATGATGCTACTTAATTTTTTGAATCGAATTCATCAAGAATAAAATCCTCACTATCTAACCAATATTTTGAAGTAATTAACCGAAAATTGGATTCAGGTGTTTGTTCTAATTTCCAAATGATATTCTCTGCTTCTTTAAATTCAGCGGGACTGGCAAGCGCGTTATCGAACAATCTTCTCAATACTGAACGTTCTGACAAGCCAGGTCTCAATATTTTTAACAAATTCGATTTACTCAAATTTGTTATTGTTTTTTCGTTTTGTTTCACTTCAAACTCAATGATGCTTGCCTTTGAATGAGGGAATTTACCCTTAAATGCTGCATATAGTAATTGATTGATTTCGAATAATTCAAAATGAAAAGAAATGTCAGCGTATTCTTGTGATAAATCTTCCGTTGTCATGTCGTGGGCCATTTGTTCAATTTGCCCTTTATTTAGTCTTTCAGAAAATTTATAGGTCAATAATATTGCCGCTGCTTCTTCAGCTTCTAATTCAGTTAAAGCCATGAATAAAACTTCCTTGACATCTGATTCAGATAAGTCTTCTATATCATCTATTTCACATGCTTCTAATAAATTTTTAAAATCAGTAATAGTCCAAAAACCACTAATGTTATCGGTGGTTTTGATGTTGTTTAGACTAACTTTGTAGTTCATTTTGTATCAATTAAATTGTTTTTCGATTTTTAGACGACACATTATCATGCTGGTCACATTTTATTGTCAATAATTTTTATTGGAAAGTTTGTGTTCTTAACAGTGGAATAAAGTTCTTCAATTTCTTTAATAGCATTCATAAATTTGTTAAATTTGCCATGCTTTCAAAACACAATTAATTTTGTGTTTTCTAATTTTTTAACTAATTAAATCAAATCAGCATGAGCGAACAAAAAGCTAAAATATTTTACACCAAAACAGACGAAGCACCGGCATTAGCAACCCAGTCATTTTTACCAATCATAAAAGCCTTCACGAATCCTGTAGGAATTGAAATTGAGTTAAAAGATATTTCTTTGGGAGCAAGAATTTTAGCTGTATTTTCTGATTATTTAAAGGCTGAGCAAAAAGTAGAAGATGCATTAAAAACACTAGGTGATTTGGTAAAAAAACCAGAAGCAAATATCATTAAATTACCTAATATTTCTGCTTCAGTACCCCAACTAAAATCAGCTATTGCTGAGTTACAAGCAAGTGGTTTTGCTTTACCTGATTATCCAGAAGAAGTAAATACGGAAGATGAAAAGAAGGTGATGGCTTTGTATGGAAAGGTAAAAGGTTCAGCGGTCAACCCAGTATTGCGTGAAGGAAATTCTGATAGAAGAGCTCCTAAAGCAGTAAAGAACTATGCAAGAAGCAACCCACATAGTATGGGGGCTTGGTCAACAAGTTCTAAAACCAATGTGACGAGCATGTCAAAAGGTGATTTTTATGGAAGTGAAAAATCAATGACTTTTGAAAGTGCTGATGATGTGAAAATTCAACTGCTTGAAGAAAATGGAAATATAAAAGTATTAAAAGCCTCAACACCAATTTTAGCAGGAGAAATTATTGATTCTGCGGTATTGCGCAAAAAGGATTTAATTGAGTTTTTAGAAAGCGCAATCGAATCAGCAAAAAAAGAAAATGTACTTTTTTCTGTGCACTTAAAAGCAACTATGATGAAAGTGTCTGACCCAATTATTTTTGGTCACGTTGTAAAAACTTATTTCAAATCAGTATTTTCAAAATACCAATCAGTTTTTGATGAAATTGGGGTAGATGTAAATAATGGATTTGGAAACCTATTGAGTAATTTAAATGAATTGCCGGTTGATCAAAAAGCACAAATTGAAAATGATTTAAAAACGGCACTCGATAATGGTCCTGATTTAGCCATGGTAGACTCAGATAATGGAATTACTAACTTACATGTCCCATCTGATGTGATTATTGACGCTTCCATGCCTGCAATGATTAGAAATTCTGGTAAAATGTGGAATAAAGCTGGAAAAGCTGAAGATACTTTGGCAGTTATTCCTGATCGTGCTTATGCAGGAATTTATCAAGCTACGATTGATTTTTGTAGAAAAAATGGTGCTTTAGACCCAGTAACAATGGGCTCAGTTTCTAATGTTGGACTAATGGCTCAAAAAGCTGAAGAATATGGTTCTCACGATAAAACATTTGAAATTCCAGCCAATGGAAAAGTTCAAGTTGTTAAGCAAAATGGAGCAGTTGTATTGGAACAAAATGTTGAAACTGGAGATATTTGGAGAATGTGTCAAGTGAAAGATGCTCCCATTCAAGATTGGGTTAAATTAGCTGTCAATAGAGCAAAAGCGACAGGAGTACCAGCAATATTTTGGGTGGATAGCAATAGAGCAC
>CBDUKB010000112.1:0-9375 GCA_965367695.1 uncultured Putridiphycobacter sp. | reverse complement strand
CAACAATACCGAGTGAAACTAAAGTATCTTCAGTTTTTACATCAATCACTTTTGTTGAATAACCAGGCATAGTCAGCTTGATAAAAAAATCAGTTTCCCCTCCCCTATTAAAATTAAAGTCAATTACATTTGAATCTAAATAACTCCCTTTCACCAATACAGAATCCTTTGATTTAAAAACAGCTATGTTAGCCAATGGTAACACATCCGATTCGGCAACCACTATTCCTTTTACATGAACTGATTGCGAGAAGGAATAATACGAAAATAAAAATGAAAACAAGAGTAAGAAATTCTTCATAAACAAGCGTGCGTGTTAAAATTTTCAGTAAAAATACTAATTAACTCAGACAAAAATAGTTGTTTTAAAGTTGATAATCGCCGTTTAAACAATTGTTACAATATAATTTACAGAGTTTTACATTTTTTACATTTCTAGTTACATGATCATTCAGCTATTTTTAATTATATTAGATAAAATTTAATACTGATTTATCATGCCAAAAACATATGTTAAAAAAAGCATTTTCATTGCTGCTGAACCAAATAAAATATACGAATTAATCAACGATTTTACGCATTGGACGAAGTGGTCTCCATGGGCAATATTAGAAGCAGATGCAAAAGTTAATGTGGCAAGTGACGGGAAATATTTTAATTGGGAAGGCAATAGAATTGGGTCGGGAAATATGCAAATCACCAAAGAAGAAGCACCCAATAAAATCTACGCCGATTTAACTTTCTTGAAACCATGGAAATCAGAAGCAAAAATTGAATACACCTTATCAAAAGCAGATGGGGGTACAAACGTAACATGGGAAATGTTTAGCAGTTTGCCTTTTTTCATGTTTTTCATGAAAGATATGATGCAAAAAATGATTGGGATGGATTTTGAAAGAGGACTTAAAATGTTAAAAGAATTGGTTGAAAAAGGTACTGTAAATTGTAAATTGACGCATCAAAAAAACCAAGATTTTGAAGGCGTTAATTATATCGGTATTCAAGGAACAATTCCAATGGCAAAAATGAGTCTTGATATGGGACAAAAAATTCCTCAGCTTCATGAGTTCATAAAAGCAAATGGCTTAGAGAATAATGGTGAAATGGTTTCAATTTATCACAAATGGGACATGAAAAACCAAAGTGTTTCCTATACTATTGGAGCAGTAGTAAAAGATTTACCCGCACAAGTAAGTGGCAATTTGGTTTCTGGAAAAATAAACAGTACCAAAGTGAATAAAGTAACGCTTTCAGGCGACTATGAATATTTAGGAAATGCCTGGAGCATGCAAATGATGATGCAAAGAAACAAAGAATTCAAACAAAATAAAAAAATGGATCCTTTTGAAGTATATAAAAATTCACCATACAATACCGCTAGTGAAGACTTAGTTACCGAAGTAATGTTTCCGCTGCTTAATTAAAACTTAAACTACTCGTTTCAATGCCATGATGTAGCCAATATGTAATCCTTCGTGAATATTGTTAAACTTGATGGCTTCATCAATGTTCGAAAGGGTGATTCCGAAACTGGTTGGGTAAGCTTCGTAAGATTTAAATTTACCTTTTTTATAATCTTCATTTAACTGAAGGGGAAGTGCTATAAATAAATCCAAAATTTTCTGCCATTGGCTTTTAGTGTAGGCAGCATTTGGTACTGAACCCTTTTTGAAGCCTTCAATGATCTCTTCATCCACATTCATAGGAAGACCTGACGATTTATAAGCAAGCACTTGTTGTGTCACAACTAGATGTCCGACATTCCATAAAATGGAATTATTGAATCCTTTTGGAATTTTACAAATATCTTCAAAAGATATTCCTTCAATAACACGCAAGCAATTTCTTCTTGCTTCAATTAAATGAGCGATTTCTGTAAGCATTACTTTTTAATTTTTGGAAAAACATTGTCTTCTCTATCCGTATCTGCCATTCTCATACTGGCATCAATCTCAACTTTTTCAATCTCTTTTTCCTTGACATCAATGCACAAAGTAAAAGTAGGATTTGTCCATGCCCAATCTTCACTAACTACTAATAAAGAAGGGATACTGGTGTCCGTTTTTTCACCGCGCATAATCTGCAAAGGAATATTGTAAACTTTTACATCTCCATTTTTCAAGGTGACAGAAACATCAAGTGGCATTGGCATTTCTCCAATTCTTTTCAACTCAATTGCAGTTGTATTTTTATCTTTCTTGTCAACATCAACAATGGCATAGTTAATTGAATTTGTGGTACCAATAAACTGCTCAAAATACCAATCCAATTCAAGTCCTGATTCTTTTTCCATGATGCGCTTAAAATCATCTGGTGTTGGATGTTTAAATTTCCATTCATTATAATAGCGTATCATTCCGCGCATGAATGCCTGGTGACCAACTATGTAGTCTAGTTGATCTAAAAACACCGCTCCTTTGCTATACACCGATATTCCGTATACCATGTTTTTTTTATAATGATCAGCATGCGTAGTTAAAGGTTCTTGCTCTTTTTCTACTTTGGTTGCTAAATAAATATACCCCATTTGTGCCCTGATATTTGGATTTACAGGATTGGTTCCATAAATATGAGACAAGGTTAAATTTTGAACATAAGTTGTAAACCCTTCATCCATCCAAGGATATTTTGATTCATTTGTAGCCATCATACCTTGGTACCAACTATGAATACTCTCGTGTACAATCACACTCACTAATGCTTTAAAACTACCTGCTGCTGTAATTAATGTAGCCATTGGATATTCCATTCCGCCATCACCACCTTGAATAATAGAATAATCTGAATAAGGATACTCCCCAAAATTTGCATTCACATATTCGAATGATTTTACAGTATAATCCTGCACATTTTTCCAATTTTCAATCAAGCTATCAACTTGATAAAAAAAGTGAATTTTAGTACCATTATTCAAAGTTTGAATATCATGCACATAGTCACGATCGGCAGCCCAAGCAAAGTCATGTACATTTTTTGCTTTAAAATGCCACCTTAATTTTCCATTTGGATTTGGCTCTGGCGTAATATCATCAGTTGCATAGCCTTTTCCAATATCACCTGGGTTTTGTAAAACACCTGTTCCACCTATCGTATATTTATCATTCATATGAATTGTGACATTAAAGTCACCCCAAACACCATGAAATTCTCTTCCCACATATGGGTTCGCATGCCAGCCTTCTTTATCGTATTCACTCATTTTAGGATACCATTGGGTCATAGAATAATCTATCCCCTCTTTATTGTCTCTTCCACTTCTTCGAATTTGAATGGGTACTTGGGCTTGAAAAACCATATCAAAAACTACTGTTTGACCAGGAGCAATTGCTTTAGGTAATTCAACTTCTAAAATGGTTCCAACTGTTTTATATTTTACAGGGGTTCCATCCATAGTCAAACTTACAATATTCTGATAACCAATTTCATTTGGCTTTAACTTAGAAATCCTGTCTCCAACTCTTGAATCTGGATCTGGTAAATTTCTTGAACGTACATCCATCATACTTCCAGGTTGAAAGGCATTGAAGTATAAGTGATAAAATACTTTGCTTAATTCATCAGGTGAATTGTTAGTGTATTTTAATTTTTGTATACCTTTAAACTGATGATTTTCATGATCAAAATCAATGTCCATAGTGTAATCTACAGCTTGTTGCCAATAGTCCTGTGCCTTTAAGGATGTGTTTAAAAATAATAATGTAAACAATAGAAGCGTCAATTTCATAATTTAATTTTCAATAGATTCAAAGATAAGCTTTAATTAAAATTTCCCAAGTATAAATACACAAGGGGCTTTATCAAATGATAAATTCTTAGTTTTCCAGTTTTGAACTGTTTTTGTGACGATATATTCTTTCTCGCCAGTAATATCCATTGCAATTGTCAATTGCAATTCTGGTGCTGCATGCTTAAGTAAAGTTTCAAACATCACTTGATTACGGTAAGGTGTTTCAATAAATATTTGAGCAAAATTAGTTTGAAAAATAATTTGATTCAATTGTTTTATACTGGCGGCTCGCTCACTTTCATTTTTCGGTAAATAACCATGAAAGGTAAACCCTTGTCCGTTTAACCCACTTGTAGCTAAAGCCAAAAACAAAGAACTTGGGCCGATCAGTGGAATGACTTTGATGCCATTTTGATGAGCCATTTGTACTACACCATTTCCAGGGTCAGCAATTCCCGGATACCCTGCTTCAGACATTACTCCAATATCAATTCCATTTTTCAAATGGGTTAATACAGCTTGGGTAAATTCGTAATTATTGTGTTTATTTAATTCATAAAAAACAGCATCATCAATGGGAAAAGTTTTATCTACTTTCCTTAAAAATTGTCTGGCAGTTTTCGTTTTCTCTACTACAAAAAATCGCAAACTAATTGCTAACTCAATAGTTGATTGTGCCAGGGAATTTTCCGGTTTCCCGGTACTAATTGGAATAGGAATTATAAATAACCTCCCTTTCATTATTGAAGCTTTTCAATTATTTTATCGGTTGCTTCATCCAATAAATCATAGACCAAATTAAAACCCGATTCCCCACCAAAATATGGATCAGGGACTTGTGCATTTTCTCCAGGTTTACTTTCATTTAAAATCAACCTGATTTTTGCTTTTTCTTCAGGTGAACTCACTAATGCTGCAACTGCGGAAAAATTTGCATTGTCCATGACATAAATTAAATCATACTTTTTAAAGTCTTTCTTTTTAAATTTACGCGCTCTTAAATCTGAGATATCAATGCCTTTCAACATGGCTGTTTTTTGCATTCTCCTGTCTGGTGCTTCTCCAATATGTTGACTTGAAGTCCCAGCGGAATCAACCCAGATTTTAAGATTGTTACGTTTAATCTTGTCGCGCATAATACCTTCTGCCAATGGAGAACGGCAAATATTACCCAAACAAACCATTAAAATTTTCATAATTATTAAATTAAGGCTGACACAAAAAAAGTCTCTGTTTTGACAGAGACTTTGAAATACTTTTTAATTAACTGCTAATTTTTTTTCTAAGTCATCCAGATAACCTCTGAATTGCTTATCCGTTTCTGCTAAATTATTAACCGTTCTACAAGCATGCAATACTGTGGCGTGATCTTTTCCACCACATTGTGCACCGATACTAGCTAAAGACCATTTTGTCATTTTTTTAGCAAAGAACATGGCTATTTGACGGGCCTGAACAACCTCACGTTTACGGGTTTTAGATTTCAATAATTCAATTGGTAAATTAAAGTAATCACAAACAATTTTATGAATATAATCCATTGAGATTTCACGGGCTGTGTTTTTCACAAACTTGTCGATCATCTTTTTAGCCAACTCAATTGTTATAGATTTTTTATTTAAAGTAGCTTGAGCAATCAAAGAAGTCAAAGCCCCTTCCATTTCTCTAATATTTGTATTAATGCTGTATGCTAAATATTCCAACACATCTTCTGGCAAATCTAATCCGTTTCCGTAGATTTTCTTTTGTAAAATAGCAATTCTAGTCTCTAAGCCTGGTGCTTGTACATC
This sequence comes from uncultured Putridiphycobacter sp., assembly GCA_965367695.1. Taxonomy (GTDB): domain Bacteria; phylum Bacteroidota; class Bacteroidia; order Flavobacteriales_D; family Crocinitomicaceae; genus Putridiphycobacter. Next base: position 3,858 of record CBDUKB010000112.1, on the reverse strand, counting down.
TGCCGATAATCCCCATTTAAAACGAGAGAGTAATCTTTGCTCTACCCCTTTCATTTCAACAGGTGGTTTATCAGAGGTTAAAACAATTTGCTTACCAGTTTGGTGTAAATGATTGAAAATATAGAAAAATGCATCCTGTGTTTTTTCTTTCCCAGCAAAAAATTGAACATCATCAACTATCAATACATCCATTAATTTGTAAAAGTTTACAAAATCATTGGTGGTATTATTTTTTATGGAATCAACAAATTGACGGGTAAACATTTCTGCGCTCACATACAACACAGTTTTATTTGGGAATTGATTTTTAATCCCAATTCCAATCGCATGCGCCAAGTGTGTTTTACCAAGACCAACACCACCATATATTAATAATGGATTGAATGCTGTTCCTCCTGGTTTATTAGCAACTGCAAATCCGGCACTTCTTGCCAAACGATTACAATCACCTTCAACAAAATTATCGAATGAATACGTAGGGTTCAAATTTGAATCTACACTTACTTTCTTTAAACCTGGAATAATGAATGGGTTCTTGATATGATTCTCTTCAGTATTCAAAGGCATACTTACCGGTGAATTCGACAAACTTTTTTTATCGTTTGTAGGAAGGTTTACAGTATATGGTGCTTTTTTACTATTTGAATTTCTATCCATTACAATAGAATACTCCAATTTAGCTTCTGTACCAATTTCCTTTTTAATTACTTTTTTTAAAAGATCAATATAATGTTCTTCCAACCACTCGTAAAAGAAATGAGAAGGCACTTGTATAGTCAACACCTTATCCTTTAACTTAATAGGAGTTATAGGTTCAAACCACGTTTTAAAGCTTTGCAACGAAACATTATCTTTAATGATGTCTAGACAATTCTTCCAAACTGACTCGTGATTTTTTTTATTACTCATTTTAATTTATGGGTTTCGAAAAATTATTATTCCTTTGTATTAACGAAAAATTACCCCTTCGTTAAATTCAAGACAAATATTCAAATAAAATAGTTCATAAAAAAATGAATTTGGTATTGTTTTTTAATTTTTTTTTACTTCCTATAAAAAATATTTTTTATTTGAAAATTATGGTTCTTTATTCAAAAATAATCCTATTTTAATACAATTTTTTAAACGTTTACTATGTACACCCACCACACTGAAACCCGCATTAGATATGGAGAAACAGACCAAATGGGGTACTGTTATTACGGCAACTATGCCTTATTCTTAGAAATCGGCCGAGTTGAAGCACTTCGCAGCTTAGGCATTACTTATAAGTCCCTCGAAAACACAGAAATTCTACTCCCTGTTTTAGAGTTGAACATTAAGTATATTAAACCTAGTTTTTATGATGATTTAATCACTATTAAAACTACAATTTCAATTTTGCCAAATGTTAAAATCTTTTTTGAGTATGAAATTTACAACGAAAAAAAAGAATTGATCACAAAAGCATCTACTACTTTGGTTTTTATTAACAAATCAACAATGCGTCCAACTAAATGTCCTGAAAACCTATTATTAAAATTAAAGCCCTATTTCAATTAACTATCAACACACTTATAAACAAAGTCCTGTTTATCTGTATTAATTTCTTCTAGCTTATAGGCGTCTTCTATTGTAAAAGACTCCTTACTCTTAATACATTCTTCACTAAAGACTAAACCATCATCATCTAACACATAACCCGTTAAAGTGGTATCGGTTACAACTTCTCCATTGGCTGTCTGCACAGTTTCGATATAAGTATAGGTATATGAGCATTGTTTACATTTTTGGCAACTACTTAACCAAAATAAGGCAATTAATGTGGTACTAAAAAGAATTCTTCTCATAACTTTGTTTACAACCCTACAAATATATTTAAATTGAAGGAAAGACAAGTCATAATCACGGGAGATAATTCAAAATCTTTGTTAATTAAGGATACCGCAATATCTTATCATTCAACCCATGGAGCAAAAACAGAATCGAACCATATTTTTATTCAAAATGGATTAAAACAATTTAACAAAAACCAAAGCTTAAATATATTTGAAATGGGTTTTGGCACAGGGTTAAATGCTTTACTAACTTTAGAACAAACGATTGAACGCAATATAAACGTGAATTATCACAGTATTGAAAAATACCCATTAAGTGAATTGGAATGGAAAAATTTTTCAAAAGAAAATGGTTTTTCGGATTCGGAAAAAAAACATTTCATAGACTTACATGAAAGTAATTGGAACGAAGGTATTAACCTTACGCCACAGTTTCTCATTCAAAAAATTAATGGTGACATACTTACCCATCAATTTGATCAGGCATACTACCACATCATATACTTTGATGCTTTTGGACCAGGATTCCAGCCTGAATTATGGAAACCTATGTTACTAGAAAAATTATACAACAGCCTCAAACCAAACGGCTTTTTAATTACCTATTGTGCACAAGGCCAATTTAAACGCGACTTGAAATCAGTTGGGTTTAAGGTCGAGAATTTACCCGGTCCACCTGGCAAAAGAGAAATAACAAAAGGAATCAAGTTGTAATTACAATTGATTAATTAATTTTGAAAAATAATACCCTCATAACAATATTAACATATGCTCGCAGAACTATTTACAATCGAACACTTTTTCACCTTAATCATGTTAATTCTATTACAAGCCGTTTTAGGATTCGACAACTTGCTTTACATCTCTCTTGAGTCGAAAAAGGCACCAATTGAATCGCAAAAAAAAGTAAGGCAACAAGGAATTGGAATTGCTATTATTTTAAGAATAGCCTTGTTATTTGTGCTTGTATCTGTCATTCAATATTTTCAAACACCATTTTTAAGTACTGACAAGTCGTTCATCCACTTCGAATTTAATTTTCACAGTCTGATAGTGTTGGGTGGTGGCGGTTTTATTATGTACACGGCTATAAAAGAAATATGGCACATGATTTCACATCATTCAATTGAAAACAACAATGACTCAAGTAATAAAACAGCAAAAGCAGTTGTTACTTCAATTGTCATTATGAATTTAGTTTTTTCATTCGACTCCATTTTAAGTGCCATGGCATTAACAAACCACATTGGCAACACACCTGTTGAATTAATCCTCATGTCAATTGCGATTATTATCAGTGGATTAATCATGATTTTTATGGCAGATAAGGTTGCTGAATTTCTTCAAAAAAATAGAATGTATGAAGTACTTGGCTTATTTGTACTATTAATTGTAGGGGTTATGTTATTGACTGAAGGTGGTCATTTAGCTCACCTGAAATTTTTCGGATATGCAATTGAACCAATGAGTAAAACAACTTTTTATTTTATCATCATTACCTTAATTATTGTGGATTTAATCCAGTCAAGATATCAGAAAAAAATTATTAAAGGAGAAGAAATAGAAGCAGAAGCGGCAAAAAAACTAAATAAAGTCGATTAAACAAAGGAATGGATATTCAAGCTAAAATAAAACATTTAGAGATTGAAATTGAAAAATTCAATCAGGCATATTATGTCGAAAATAAATCCTTAATCACAGATTACGAATACGATTTATTACTCAAAGAATTAGAATCCTTAGAAAAAGCACATCCTGAATTTGCTTCTGCAAATAGCCCGACAAAAAGAGTGGGAGGAGATATCACAAAACAATTCGAAACTATTAAGCATAAATACCCTATGCTTTCTCTTGCAAACACCTATTCAAAAGAAGAGTTAATTGAATGGGAAACAAGAATTAAAAAAATAATAGAACATGAGGTTGAATACATTTGTGAATTAAAGTATGACGGAGTAGCGATTGGAATTCAATACATTAATGGAGAACTATACCGAGCGGTAACCAGGGGAGATGGTACACAGGGAGAAGATGTAACGAA
>CBDUKB010000111.1:0-9420 GCA_965367695.1 uncultured Putridiphycobacter sp. | reverse complement strand
CATCTTGCCCATATCTTCCATAATCTTTTTTGTTGTACAATTCCTTCAATTTAGCAGGAACAATAAATTCATCATCATCTGGGTTTTCTTTTGCCATTAATCCTTCAATCGTCGTGTAAAAGTCATACAATAACCCATCACTTTTTTTGTATCTTCCAACATTTCCATAAGTCAATCTCAATGTTGAATGTGCGTTAGGATAATACTTTTTATCTGGATTCATTTCTCTTAATCCTGCTACAAATAATCGGTTTGCATTGTCTAATAAATCATTGGCCTTCACCAAGTCTTCTTGCCCAATAATAGTTCGATAGTTCGCCATCAAATCTTTCATCAATATAAATAAACGATCTTCCTCCATGGCAGCCAATGTTGGGTTTTCTAAAAATGCTGTGTATTTTTCCTCATTTCCGAATACAGAAATATCCATCTGTCTGTTTACAAAAAATTCCAAATCTTTTTTATGGTTGCTCAATAAAGTCACTAATTCAGTTGAATACTGCTCTTCAGGTACTTGGGCGACGTACATTTCAAGTAAATTGTATACTAATTTTCTTTCTGTTGGCATATTCATACCATGAAAAGTCTCTTTTGCACCTTTTTTATAAAATGTTACCAAACGATCAACCATTGCTTGGTCAATTTTTTCTTTACTCAATTCACTGAACAAACGAGCATGTTGAATCAAAAATTGATTGTAAGGAATAGAATAAATAGCTTCATAAAAATAAACTTTAGTAGGGTTGTAAGTTTCTATCACTGCATAAGCTTTCTCAATATCGGTTAAAACATTTCCATATTTGGCTTTTCTCTCTGGAGATTCATTTACCCATTTTGAAAAGTTATCTTCAATCATTTTCTTTTTGTCGTAAACCTTATTTCTTTTCAATTGCGCTGTTTGTCCAATAAAGTATTTCCAATAATTACTAACTTGTGCATAATTTGAAGCATATTGCAAACGGACAGCATTACTTGCTTTCATATCAACTTTCATGATATCCAATTTTTCCGCTCTTGCTCTAACTCTTGATGGTTGGTCTTTTTCTATAGCCATTTGAACCCCCGTAGATGTTAAATAGCGATCGGTACTTCCTGGGTACCCCATGATCATAGTAAAGTCACCATCTTCGATTCCTGCAATAGAAACTGGTAAATAATGCTTTGGCGAATAAGGCTTATTATCCATTGCAAATGGTGCTGATTCATTGTTTGCATTGGCATAGATTCTGAACATAGAAAAATCGCCAGTATGCCTTGTCCACATCCAATTATCGGTATCTCCACCGTATTTACCAATTGATGATGGTGGTGCTCCTACTAACCTTACATCTTCGAATACTTCCGTCACAAATAGGTAAAATTCGTTTCCTTCAAAAAACGGTTTTACGTAAGCTTTGTAGGTATTTCCTTCCATGGCTTCCTCCGACAATTCTTTAGAAACTCTTGAAATAATGAGCTTTCTTTCGTCTGGGGATAAATTTTCGTTCAATGCTGCATTTACTTTTTCTGTAACATCTACAATTTTAACCACAATAGATGCAGTAAGTCCTTCAATTGGTCTTTCTTCACTCTTTTTCATGGCCCAAAAACCATCCGTCAAAAAATCATTTTCTGGAGTCGATTGTTCTCTGATGGCATCATATCCACAATGATGATTCGTTAACATTAACCCTTGTGGGGAAATAATTTCTGCTGTACAAAAACCGCCCAATGACACAATCGCATCTTTTACACTCGGTTTTTTTGCATTGTAGATTTTCTTATATGACATTTCAAGCCCCGCAGCCTTCATGTCTTTATAAATTTGTTTCAAATTGAAAGGCATAAACATCCCTTCATCTGCTTTAGCTGGAAATATTAATCCAACTAATAATGTTATTAATACTATTTTTTTCATTGTGTTAATTTGGTTGACTGACAAAAATAGCAGGTTTTGCAGATAAATAGCATTAAAAGGACTACAAATTCCTAAATTTTTAGCTGATTCAATTTGAGCAAAATTATGTTATTGAAATTCAATAGCAAAGCATGGTGTTTTACAACCTAGCCTAAACTATATTTAATCATACACCCATTTGATTTCCGATTCATAAAGTCGCATAGAGATGCGATCTGATTCAGCTGCTAATCGAACTAACAACCCTGAAATACCTAAAAACGTACCAGTAGCGATTACACCTGCATACAAGAAAACTACAATGATATTCATAATTTCTTGTAAGGCTGAACTTGGATTACTATTTGATGTTATTACAATTCCAACACTACCCAATACTATACCTGAAGCACCAATCGCCATGAATAGATTACCTGTCCCCTTTTGGCTTTTTTTAGACTTTTCAAATGCTACTATTTGATGAATAGAAATTGTTTCGTGCCCTACCTCTATAAGCGTATCATTTATTATGGATAATTTCCCATTGATTTCACGACCCGCATCTTCAGCAGTCCAAATACTGATTTTTTGATTATTTTTAAATTTTATCACTTTTTCATTTTCAATATTGTTGAAAACCAAATACTGGGTACTGTCGATTGATTTTGAAAATGAGGAAGTTGCTATGAAAAGCATTGCTAAAAAAAGCAGCATGCGTCTCGGCTTTATAATAGTCACTTTATTCTCCATAAATTAAATATAGTATTTTTTTTCTCAAACAACTAACAATCAAACCTTAATTTAAAGGGATGAACCTCCAGTTTAATTTTTTTGAATGCTTAAAATGATAAAAAACAAGCATACTGTCTTTGGTATTGTATCTTTTAAATTTTTGGTTGTGCTTGTTTCTTGCCAATATACCATTGCCTAAAAAAACCATGTCATTTTTGCGGTTATGAAACTCATAAGTGCCATTTTTCTGACCAAAATCACCCGATAGAAAAATCACTTTTTTATCTTGCTTCAATAAATTTTGAATCGCAGGGTTTAAGACTTCAAATGGAGTAAGGTTAGGAGCACAATACATGAATTTTTTTGAATGAGATGAGTTTGCATAGTCATTCATTTTAATGTTGTCTTCAGAAAATTCTTCCCAGATAACATGGTGACTAAGTAGCACAACGTAAGCACTTTGTTTTACACTGTCCAATACTTCAATTGCAAAGTCGGCTTGGGCATTTCTTTCTTCACATCCAGCTTCGTATTCAAGTAAATTCGAGTTTAAATTTATCAAGGTTATACCATTAAAAAAAGTAGCATAATAGCTGGGTTTCTTTGTGAATTCAACAATTTGCTTGATGCCAAATCTTTGCTCATGATTGCCAAAACTCCAGTGGGTAGCCCGAGACTTTAAATCAATTATGCTATTCAAATATGAAAGTGAACTGGCTTTTTTATACTTACTTACTCCATCAATGATGTCTCCCCCTAACCAAACTTGATTTACCACATTTCGAAGCATGGGTATTCTTTCGTCAATGACACTTGACTTGTTGTAAGTATGTCCTAAAAAAGCATAAACTTGAAAGTCTTTAAAACTGTCTTTCTTTGTACTGCAAGCAACTAAAAGTAACAAAGCAATCAAACTTGTCAACCCTTTTAATTTATGCATCATCATATCAGTTTTAATGTGCTTCTAACCAATTCTCCGCAATATTATATTCTACTTCAAGCGGCACTGAAATCTGGACCGCAGACTCCATGTTTTCTTTCACCATCTTCGCCAAAATATCTTGCTCATCTTTTGCTACATCAAATACCAATTCATCATGTACTTGCAACAACATTTTTGATTTTAATCCAGCTTTTTTCATGGCCTCATGCAATTTTATCATGGCAATTTTGATCACGTCGGCAGCCGACCCTTGAATGGGTGCGTTCACTGCATTCCTTTCTGCAAAACCTCGAACTATGGCATTGTTAGATTGAATATCCTTCAAATACCGTCTTCTTTTCATAATGGTTTCTACATAGCCATTTTCTCTAGCAAATTCAACTGAATTTGCCATATAAGTCTTAATTTTTGGATACTCTTCAAAATAACTATCTATTATTGCTTTGGCTTCTTTTCTGGATATCCCCAAATTTTGTGACAATCCAAAGGCAGATTGTCCATAAATAATACCAAAATTCACTGCCTTGGCTGACCTTCTTTGATCAGCTGTTACATCTTTTATATCTCCTACACCGAATACCTTGGCTGCGGTTGCCGCATGAATGTCCAAGCCATCTTTAAAAGCTTGAATCATATTCGTTTCATCCGCTAAGGCTGCAATTATTCTTAATTCAATTTGGGAGTAATCGGCTGCTAATATCAAATAATCATCATTTCTAGGAATAAATGTTTTTCTCATTTCCCTTCCTCTTTCTGTTCTAATAGGAATGTTTTGTAAATTAGGGTTAGTAGAAGATAAACGTCCCGTTGCTGCAATGGTTTGCATATAGTGGGTGTGAATTCTTCCTGTTTTTGGATTCACCAATTCAGGAAAAGCATCAACATAAGTACTCTTTAGTTTTTTCAAAGAACGATAATCCAATATGTGCGGAATGATTTCATGCTTTTCAGCTAATTTCTGCAAGGTATCTTCACTAGTGGAATATTGACCTGTTTTTGTTTTCTTTGCTTTTTCATCAATCTTTAAATGGTCGAATAACACTTCCCCCAATTGTTTCGGCGAATCGATATTAAAATCATCCATCCCCGCTAATTCTTTGATGTTCTTTTCTAAATTAGCTAAATCTAAGGCCAGTTGTTTCGAAAATGTTTGGAGTAATGGAACATCTAGATTAATTCCTTCCGTTTCCATTTCTTTCAAGATTTCAACCAAAGGCATTTCCATCTTATAAAATAAGTCTTTCAAATGAGGCTTGTTGATTTCCTTTTCAAAAATTTCTTTTAATTGTAAAGTTATATCCGCATCTTCACAAGCATAATCAGCAATTTTTTCTGGTTCTAAATCACCCATATTTAATTGGTTTTTCCCCTTTTTTCCAATTAATGTTTCAATGGATACAGGCTTGTAATTTAAATACAATTCCGACAGATAATCCATGTTGTGCTTGCCTTCTGGATTAAATAAATAATGTGCAATCATGGTGTCAAAAACCGGTCCTTTGACTTGTATTCCATATTGGCCAATAACTTTTAAGTCATATTTTAAATTGTGGGCTACTTTTTCAATCGTCTCCGATTCAAAAAATGGATTGAATTCCTCCAAGATAGATTTTGCTTCATCTTTAGGTGTGGTGATGTAAAAACCTGTCCCTTTCTCATAAGAAATGGCCAAACCAACAATATCACAATTTAAAGCATCCAACCCAGTAGTCTCGGTATCAAAACAAACTGTTTTTTGTTGCATCATTAATTCCAAGACCTGCTTTCTTTTTTCTGCAGATACGACCAATTGATAGTTTGGTTTTGTATCGACAATGGTTCGGACCACTCCTTCATTTTCAGCCTTTACCTCAACATTCATTTCCATTTGCGGTGTCCCAAACAAATCTAATTGCGCCCCAGAATTTGCAGTCGCCGAAGGAATAATTATTTCTTCACCTAACACCCTTTTCGCCATATTCCTGAACTCTAATTCAGTAAATATTTCTTTTACTTTTTCTGGATCTGCTTTTGTTCGAATTAAAGTCGATTCATCAAATTCAACAGGCACATCTAGAATGATAGTTGCTAGCATTTTCGACATTAAACCTTGTTCTGCAAAATTGATGACATTTTCCTTTTGCTTTCCTTTTAATTCATGCGCATGCGCAATCAGTCCTTCCACAGACCCATATTTTTGAATCAATATTTTACTAGTTTTTTCTCCAATGCCAGGAATGCCAGGAATATTGTCAACTGCATCTCCCCACAATCCTAAAATATCAATGACTTGAATGGGATCATTCACGCCAAATTTTTCTTGTATCTCTGGAATACCCCACACTTCAGCAGGCTTTCCTCCCCTACCTGGTTTATACATAAAAATGTTCTCCGATACCAATTGACCAAAATCCTTATCAGGTGTCATCATATAAGTTACAAACCCTTCCTTTTCCGCTTGCTTTGCTATGGTACCAATAATATCGTCCGCTTCAAAACCAGCTTTTATTAAAATAGGAATATCAAATGCTTCAATAATTGCCTTAATTGGTTCAAGCATGTTCCTAATGTCCTCAGGCATTTCCTCCCTATTCGCTTTATAATCTGAAAAATCACTGACCCGATTCGTTTGCTCGGGGGAATCAAAAACAACCGCAATGTGTGTTGGGTTTTCTTTTTTTATCACATCCAACAAAGCATTTGTGAATCCAAAAGCTGCAGAAGTATTTTGTCCTTTACTATTGATTCTAGGATTTTTTATAAAGGCATAATATGCACGATAAATTAAGGCAAATGCGTCAAGTAAAAATAATTTTTTTGGATGTTCTGGCGTCATAATTAACAATTGATGTCTGCAACGAAATTACTTAATTTTGTTGAAACTGACTTGGGATTCTGCGCGGAATAATTAATTATTTCTGCTAAATTCTTATAATGATAGGATAACAATCTATTCCCTTATCTTTGTTGCTAAAATTTAATGACACTCATGCCAACTTTAAAATTAAACCGTTTTCCAAAATCTCAATCCAACGCATTACAAGCATTTAATGCTGCCGACGAATTAATTCGAAATACATATCCTGACTTAAAAGGAAAAATGGGTATTTTCAATGATGAATTTGGATACTTAACATGTCATTATCATTTAAATAACCCAATTGTAATTAATGATTTAAAAAGCCAAAGCATTAGCATTAAAAAAAACTTAAAGACCAATTTACTTACTTTGGATGATAATAATTTCAAGCAATTATTTGAATTGAAAACAGCTACATTGGACAATGTGCTCTTCAAAATCCCCAAGTCTAACGAAGCTTTGGAATTGCACTTGCAGCATATTCATCAATCATTAAAATCTGACGGTCAAGTAATTTGTGCTTTTATGACTAAATATTTTAATGCGAACATGATTGAAATAGCGGGAAAATATTTTGAAGAAGTTACCCAATCTAAGGCACAAAAGAAAGCGAGGTTAATGGTACTCAGAAATAAAAAAGAAGTTGATGCCATTGCTGAAAATCTAAACGTAATCTCTTATAAAGACCAAAATATAAAGCAATATCCAGGCGTATTTTCGAGTGAAAAGATAGATTACGCAACTGCATTTTTATTGGATAATTTGACCATTCCAACGCTTACTGAAAACGTACTTGATTTGGCTTGTGGAAATGGTATTCTCGGAAAAATGGCGGCACAAGCAACCAGCATTCAAAATTTACACTTTATTGACGATTCTTATTTGGCATTAGAATCCAGTAAATTAAATAATGAAGGTGCAAATATCCACTACCATCATCATTTTAACTTACATGAGTTTGAAGACAATTATTTTGACTGGATAATAAGCAATCCACCTTTCCACTTTGGTCATATTGTAGATGTAAGCATTCCATTGATGTTATTTGAAGAGAGTTTCCTTAAATTGAAACCAAATGGACAATTAACCATTGTTGCCAATGCAAGTCTAGGATACCTTCCCACACTCGAAAAGTTGTTCAAGAAAGTGGAAACTAACAGGAATAATCCTAAATTTATCATTTATGATTGCTGGAAATAGGTGGATTAAATTAATGAATGACAATAAAAAGTTGCTTAACTTATTCAAGCTTACAGTTGCAATTGTCTTAGTTTTCTATTTATACCATCAATTGAATAAATCGTTGACTAAAGTAAATTACAGCCGCTTTCAATTCAATTATAAAGTCGCTTTTTATTTAGGTTTAATGTCCATTTTAACGGTTGTGAATTGGGGCATTGAAGCAAAAAAATGGCAAATATTAATGGGGCGTTTGCAAAGCCTCAATTATCGACAAGCTTTCCAATCAATTTTAGCAGGCTTAAGCACTGGCCTTTTGACACCCAACCGATTGGGGAATTTTATTGGTAGGTTAAATTACATAAAAAAAGAAAATCACAGCAAAGCCATTGCACAAACTCAATTCAGCAACCTTGCCCAATTTGTCACTTCTATTAGTTTGGGTGTTTTATCTTTTAGCATCATTATTTATTACTTAAATTTCACCACTTTATACAGTGTTATTTATTTAATTTCATCCACTTTTATTGCTTTAGGTTTCGCCCTGTATTTTAACCCATTACTTATTTTAAGAATCCCAATATTTAAATCTTCTATTCGAAAATTAGAAACAGAGATATTGTCATTGGCCGCCTTGCCCATATCGATAAAAATAAAGATTTTAAGTTTGAGTTTGCTGCGCTATTCAGTCTTTATAATCCAGTATAATTGTTTGTTTTTGATTTTTGATAGCAATCCTGATATCATATTAACTTCTGCCTTGGCAGGTACTACATTTTTATTGACCACCATTTCACCTTCCTTATTTTTTGGAAAATTATTGGTCCGAGAATCTGTTGCCATACTCGTTTTTGGTTGGGCGCATTATGATTTAACAATTGTGATACTGGTTTCCTTTTTATTGTGGTTTTTCAATTTATTAATTCCTGGACTAACAGGGGTATTGTTCTGGCTAAAAAAACAACATGTTTGAATTAATAACTGGCTTTTACTTGTTGATTTTGGTGTTGACAATTTTCATTTCGAAAAGAAAAAATACACAAGTCCAACTTTCTGAAAAAAGATTAAATAATGGATTGACTATTATTATCCCTTTTAAACAAGAAGAAAAACGCCTTTCCCCTTTAATTGAATCTTTTAATAAAGTAAAGCTTCCCATAAATTATGAAGTGATATTCCTAGATGACCATTCAACAGACCATTCAGTTAACTTACTTTTAACTCAATTAGATATAAAATTTACAATACTGCGTTTGCGACATCAAAAGGGTAAAAAACAGGCTTTGTTACAAGGCGTGTTAAAGGCTAAGTATGAAAACATATTAAGCTTAGATGCAGATGTTAGCTTTGAACCAGATTACCTCATCAATATTCAACAATTACCCCAAGCAGACCTGACCATTTTACCCGTTTCAATGGTTGGAAAAAAATGCTTTCAGAAATTAGGGAGTATTGAATTTAATTGGTTGCAAAGCCTTACTTTTTTCACTTTAAACATTCAGCAGCCTAAATTAGCAAATGGCGCCAACTTACTTTTTACTAAATCAAGTTTTATTAACGCTTTAGCAAATCGTTCAGACGCAAATATCCCAAGTGGGGATGACATATTTTTATTGCAGGCACTCCAAAAAAACAATGCCCGAATATCGGGTGTGAATACATCTTCATTTGCTGTTACAACGCCTGCACCAAAAAACATAGCTGCATTAATTTCTCAAAGAAAAAGATGGATTGGTAAAATGTTTGGACTCGAATCAGTTTTAACAATATTAATATTAATTTGTTATCAACTTATTTTCATCTACGCACTTATAAATCTTCCTAACACTTATCTTTGGCTCATACCTTTGT
>CBDUKB010000110.1:0-9460 GCA_965367695.1 uncultured Putridiphycobacter sp. | reverse complement strand
TTTCTAATACACCTAATAAAATCAGTTGTTTCAGTAATTAAACCTGGCGTATGTGTTGCGGCAGTATCTCCTGTTGAAATCCAATTTGTCCATCCAGTAGTTGCATTTCTATACATCCAGATATATTCTACTCCTATACCATATGGGTTTGAGCCTAACGTTAAACTAACCAAAGTATTTGGCACAAAAGGCCCGCAATTACTTTGATTATATCCAATTGAACCAGGGAAGACTATATTACAACAACTTAAAGGTCCTCCTACAACAACTGAGTCTGTAGCAACACAGTTGTTAGAGTCTGTTACTGTAACTGTATATGTACCTGGTGCTAATCCTGAGATACTAGCAGTATTAGCGTTCGTTGAATTATTCCATAAGTATGTATATGGGTCATTTCCGTTTGTAATATTAACACTTGCTGTACCATTATTTGGTCCTGCACAAGTTGCATCTGTTGCTGTTAATGCAATTGTTAATGGTGGATGAACAGTCATTGTCACAAAATTTGTTTCCCCTGGATAGGTTCCACATCCAATTACACCAACACATCTAATAAAATCGGTTGTTTCTGTAATTAAACCAGGCTGTAAAGTATCTGTTGTCACTCCCGTTGAAGTCCATGTCCAATTTGTAGTTGCATTTCTATACATCCAAATATAATCTACTCCTACTCCATTTAAATCAATCGCCGAAGCAATATTCACAATTAAATTTGGTGTGAAATCTCCACAACTAGATTGATTGTATCCAATTGTACCCGGAATTAAGTTTGCACAACAAATCGAAGGACCAGTTATTTCAATCGAATCACTTACAGTTAATCCATTATTATCGACAACAGTTACGATATACCAACCAATTCCTAAGCCAGTCAAATCTTCTGTAGTTGCACCATTGGACCAAGAAATTGCGTAAGGAGGTTCACCACCATTAATACTCAAGTCAGCTGTGCCAGCATTCAAATTACTGCAATCTACATTTGTGCCAATTAAAGTAAGGTTAAAGCTACTTGCACAGCTTAAATAATTTCCAGTCGAATTTCCTCCAACATAATTTTCATTAATCGCTGAAACGGCTGTATTTAATTGACTTGCTGTATAACTTGAGGCACAACCTCCCAAAAAATCATTTGCTTCATCAAGAATATCTTGAACTGATTGGCCAACAAAAGTTCCACTAACTGCTACAAGGTCTTTTAGTGCTGAAGTTGAAGTACCAAAGTTTGGATCATAATTATCGAAGCCAACACTTAAAGTTAAAGCCACAACCTGACCCGCTAAAACATTATTATAAGCTCCTCCAGGGTTTGTATAGTTTTGCGTTAATGAAGTTGGTGATGAGCCAGAAGGTAAGAAGTCTTCTACATCTTGAGCGCTTGATAAAGAAATAGTATAACCTGAAGCACATCCTACAGTTAAACCAGAAGGAAATGCACTAGAAAAATTCGCATCTCTATAAACCCCATTATTATTTCCATTTGCTCCTTGGCCCCAACCTCCTTGAGTTTGAGTCCTAAACCCATTACATACTGAAGGTTGAGTTAAAATTACTAATTCTAAATAAGCTCCACAACCATTTGCATCTGTAACTATAACTGAAAAAACACCCGCACATAGTCCAGATAAATCTTCGTTTGTACTTCCATTCGACCAAATATAAGTGTATGGGGCTTGTCCACCAGAAACTGTCAAATCAATAGCACCATCAAAAGCGTTTTGTGTTGTACAATTTGTTTGAATAGAAGTTAATGTTAATGAAGACAAAACTGGATCTGTTAAAATAGTCACATTTTCAGTAATCGAACAATTATTTGAATCTGTAATAGTTACTGTATACTGTCCAGGACATAATTCTTTAACTTCATTTCCGTATCTTCCATTAGACCATTCATAGATATAAGGAGGTGTACCATTTGAAATATTTACACTTGCAGTTGCACCACAAGCTGTTTGATCTACACAGCCAGATAAGTCTGTATTAAAATCTCCGTGACCGCTATAACCTGAAGTCGTACTTGTATAATCGAACCAAAAAGACATTCCGTAACTCGCGTCTTGATCATTTGCTCCAAGCCCAAGTTGCATGGCCATGTTCCCATTAGCAGGTCTATGTGTTAAATTTAATTCCAATCCTGCATAATCTCCTGCTCCTGTGATTTTATTTTCTTTAGAAGCATCCATCATGTAGTAGTCCCACATAGTATGGTTTGCGGCAGTTCCACCGCCTTTATAGGTGTGTGTTGAAACAGCACTCCATGCCGTCCAATCTTTTTTCTCTTTAAACCAAACTGAAAAATATAGTATTTTATTTGAGTCGTTTGTCTTTTCCGCCTTTCCTACGAAATGTGCCGTTCCATCTTTGAACTGGTAAAGTTTACCAGAGTTATTTACTATGGTAAAAAGTGAGGTACCAGCTGTTCCACCAAAAGTAGGAAGCCATATTGTTCGGTTACCATCATAATCAAAAACATCACATACTTTTAGGGTATCTGATGTACAATTTGAATTGGTAGTAAGAATTGAAGCGGTTAATGAGGGATTGACTGTAATGGTCAAATCATCCGTTTCACCAGTCCACCATCCTCCACATAATGCTCTTCGTGCGCATCTTCGGAATTCTGTGGTTTCAGTGATGTAAGGAGGGTCATAATCAACTGACGTTGCACCCGGAATTGCAGTTAAAGTCCAACCATTGGATGCATTTTTTTTCATCCATTGATATTCGATTGCACCTTTATTTGTATCTCCACCTGAAGCAGGGGTTATGCTCACAATTGTTGTGGGGTCAAATCCTCCGCATGAAGATTGTTCTCCAGAAATAGTACCTGAATTCAAAGAACAGCCAGTTGGAACTGGCAAATCTAGGCTTTTCTTATAATCCATTCCACTATAAGAAAAGTTAGAAAAACCTAACACCATGAAGCATGTTAGCAGCAAACGAGATACATTTTGAAAAAGAATAAAGCTTTTCATAATCATCATATTTTAATTATATTTTGTCAACGAATATATTAACTTTTCTTAACAAATACCATATTTTAATCGATAAGTTGCTGTTTTTTATCGACTAAACTCTATTATTTGTCGACAAAAAACAGGGCGTTGAAATCACCTTTAAGCTAGTGACCATGCGGATTATTAAGTGAATAAAAAATGATGTAAGTCATCTTTTTTTAATTTTGAAAAAAAATAAACAGTAAAAATTTCAAAAAATAAGTTAAAAAATAAGTGGATTTAGAATATTTTGAAAGTAAAAAATTATCTTAGCCGAAGATTTAAGTCGATTAGATGAATAATAACCTTGTAATCATACCTACATACAACGAGAAAGAGAACATTGTAAAGATGATTCACAAAGTGATGGGGTTATCTGATTTTGATTTATTAATTGTAGATGATGGTTCACCTGATGGCACAGCTGAATTGGTAAAAGGTTTACAAAAAGAGTATCCAAATAATTTATTTTTAGAAGAGCGATCGGGGAAATTAGGGTTGGGCACTGCTTACATTCATGGATTTAAATGGGCGCTTCAAAAATCGTATCAATACATCTGTGAAATGGATGCAGATTTTTCTCACAACCCAGAAGATTTAATAAGATTGGTTGATGCATGTAAAACGCATAATGCGCAATTAGCCATTGGTTCTCGTTACATAAAGGGTGGGAAAGTTGCAAATTGGGATAGAAAGCGATTGTTATTGTCTTTTATGGCTTCTTTTTATGTTCGTATGATCCTTTGGATAAATATCAAGGATACAACAGCTGGATTTAAATGTTATCATAGAGATGTACTTGAAAAAATTAATTTTGACCTAATTAAATTTAAAGGTTATGCTTTTCAAATTTGTATGAAATATGCCGCTATTAAATTGAAATTTAAAGTAGTGGAAATTCCTATTACGTTTATTGATAGAGAATTTGGAACATCTAAAATGAGTACAAGCATATTTAAAGAAGCTGTACTCGGAGTTTGGAGAATGAAGTTTCTTAAGTTTTAATTATTGGTACAACCAAAAAGCAGGATTCAAATTATCGATTTGACCATCATTTGTAATTTTCCTTATTTCAAAATGAACTTCCGAAATACTTCCGTTTGGCTGCACCAATAATGCCCCTATTTGTTGTTTTACTTTAATTTTATCTCCTTTTTGCACGTATACTTCTTGCAGGTTAGAATAAATGGTTCTATAGTTTCCATGGGCTAAAATAATGGCCTTACCTGCTCCCGGAATATTTATTATACTACTTACTTCTCCTTCATAAACAGCGCGAACCGTTGCCCCTTTAACAGTTGTAATGTCTAGCCCACTATTATAGGTGAAAATACCAGGGTGTAATGGGTGTGCTTGTTTGCCAAAAGCTTTGGTTATTTCTCCTTTGGAAACAGGCCAAGGAAGTCTTCCTTTATTGGCTTCAAAGCCACTATTATTGAGTGCAATTTCCTTGGTCTCTTTAATCGTTTTTGGATTGGCTTTTTCTTTCTTTTGTGCAGCTGCTATTTCCTTATTTATTGCCCTACTTATCGCTTGCTTGATGTCATTAGATTTTTTCTTTTGTGCTATTAATTCATCTTGTAATATTTTTTCTTTCCCTGTCAAACTATTAATATTTTCGATTTTTAAAGCTCGATCTTTCAAATACCTATTTTTTTCTTTTTCTTTAGTGAGCAATAATGTTTGTTGGTCTGCCTTTGCATTTTCGAGGGCGCTTATATTCAAAGCAATTTGATTTCGTAATTGTTTGATTCTATAAATTTGATCCGCTCTGTGTTTGGTAACTTGAGATAAGTAAACGATTCTTTTATTTGCTTGGTTGTAGTTGGAAGATGAAATGATAAAAAATATTGATGCGGTCTCACTGCGCATTTTATACGCTTGAACTATCATTTTTTTATACTGATCTTCTAAGACAATTAATTGTGCATTTAATAAATCTATCTCTTTTTGATAAGCAATTACATTGGCATTTAAAGTCTTCAATTGAATTGAAATATTATTCAATAACGCTTCTCTGTATTCAATCTTATGATTTATTAAACTAACATTTTTACTTAAATTAACTTTATCGTTATTTGTGCTTTTGAGTAAGTTTTCAGTAAATGAAATTTTACTCTCCAATTCTTTTTGTTGTTTTTTTAATTTTTCAGATTCCTTTTGTTGACCCAATAAAATGAATGAGGTAAAACTTATAAAACATAACAATAGTAATTTACTTATTACAGTTTTCATAGTGATCTGGTACTGAAAAAATGTGTTCTCTTCGGTTATTTACTGATTGTTTACTATAAGACAAACCAATGGATAAAGTGTCAGATGGCATTGCGATTGTTAAGGTTGTGTACTCTGGAACATTGAATGTTGATTCTTGAATAGATTCGACATAATTTATTGAAATAGAAACTGAGTCACTCGGGACTTCAAATATTATTTTTTTTAATGCCAAGCTTGAAGCAGAAAAATAATACTTTATAAAAATATCATCTAATTTATCGTTGTCCACATTGATTTTTTCTTTTTCAATTTTTTTATAAATTCTTTTTTTATGTGAGGATAAAATATGATATGCCTTATCTTTTTCTTTTATCTCCTTATACTTAATCGTTGAATCGACTCCTATTGGCTTACCCAACAACATGTTTTGCAAAAATGCATACTCTAATTCTACTCCTAAAAAAGATGATATATAGGAAAAATCTTCTGTAAAATAACACTTGTTCTGTTTGTATACGGCTTTGATTGAATCTTGAGTTGCTATAAAGTTTGCAATGATAAAACTTGCATAACTAATTGTTCCTGAAAATGCAGAATCAACAGTCATTTTTAAAGTTGTTTTAAAAGATTGATTGCTTTTACTGCTTTTATAATCGACGTATATTTTACTATAAAAATAATTGTATTCATTCTTATTCAATGCTAGTAAATGCTCTGTTAATTCTTTATCATTAACTTTTAAATCAACTGGTTTTATATTTTTATTACTGCCACATCCAAGTATGATAAACATTGAAATAATTAGATATATGTAGTTTAGCTTACTTTTCATGATAAATTCCAGTTTCAATTTTCTTTTTTAAAATCGGGTTCATTTTTATTTTTCCTACTTCTAGCCATATTTCTTTTGCCTTACTTGTGTTTCCTAATTTAGCATAAACATCACCGTATAATTCTAAATATGTCACATTATCTAAATCTAATGAAATTGCTTTTTCAATATAGTTTTTTGAATCATTATATGCCATTGTTTTAAAATATAATTTTGCTAAAAATGCATTGTATTCAGCATTATTTGATTCTATTTCCACGGCTTTTTGCTCATGAATTATCGCTTGAACATAATCATTTTCATTGCTTAGTAAAGTAGCAAACCCATGCCTAAATCTGGCATTTTTGGGCGCCAAATTTATCAATTCATTAAAAGATACTTTCGCTTCATTTTTATGTCCTTGTTCCCATTTATTTTTAGCTTCATGGTAATCAAATTCCAACTTCAAATTATCATTATTTAATACCATTTCTTTTCCCATGAAAAAAGATTCTTCAGCTTCAGTAAAAAGTTTATTTTCGTACTGCCCGATACCAAGTAATAAATAAACCATGGGTTGGTTCGGAAAAATCAACTGTGCTTTTTTAGCATCTATAATTAATCGATCGTAATTTTTTGTAACATAATCTGCATCTAATAAATTGATCCAATAACCGTATTCAGCAGGTGCCCTTAGGGTAGTTTGATAAAAAATAACCCTGGCCGAATCAGCTTGTTTATTCTGCATCAAATATTTTCCATAATAATTTAAAATTTCTGGTGTTTCATCATCTAAGGATATTAATTTACTGAGTAGTTTTACGAACTCATTATTTACAATTACATGCTCTGGAAATCGACTATCAAAAGCCATATTTGAGATAGATTCCAATAGGTATACTTTTTTATCAATTGGAATTTCATCACTGGGTAACCCTTTATATAAATACTCGAAAGATTTTTTAATTTCACCTTTATTAAGTGTAATTTCTGCCAACCCAATATAGGCATTTGGATTTTCGGGTTCAATTTTTTGAACATATTCAATGGCCAATATGGCATTTTTAATTTGTTGGGTTTGTAAAAAATAATCCATTGACTCGAGTCCAATTTCTATATTATTTGGTTGTGCTTCAAAAAGACTAATAATTTCATTTTTAGCTGCAATTTCGTTTTCTAATTCTAAATATAAATCGTGTTTTGTCAAGGCTGTCATAGCAGACTTTCCTGTCTCCAGTTCTATTAAATCAAGAATGCCAATGGCTTTTTGTTTTTGATTTGAATAAAGGTATGATTGTGCTAATTTTGACTTATAATCAATATTTCGATCTTTGAATTTATTGATGATTAAATCATAATACAGTGCGCTTTTGTGATAATCTCCTACATTAAAATAAGCATCTGCCAAGTGAACTGCATACCATTTATTTTCATTGTCTAGTTCGAAAGCTTTGGCACCGAACTCTATGCTTTTTGCAGTATTACTTTGGTTCTCATAAATACTTGCAATGGCAAAAAATGGTGCTGATGCTGTTGGTTTTAAGTTACTACATTTTAAAAACAATGTAATAGCTTGTTCGTCATTGCCAATCATTTTTTGGCTATTTGCTTCGTGAAAAATAGCTCTATATGCGAAATTTGAATTAGCTTGGGGAGGTGGTTGAATTTTCTTTGAATTTCCGCAAGCAGTTACGATTCCAATGATTAGAACGCACATAATAAACATATATAGCTTTGCTGTTTTCACCTACTCGATTGTTGTATAATCACCAATACTTATTTCTTTACTATGACTTAATATTTTCGCAAAATTTCCAATCATTGAGCCTTTTAAAACCGTGTTCGAAATAACCGCATTCTTTTGAACGATTGAATTCTTTATCACTGCATTTCTAACGACAGTTCCTCTGCCTAATGATACATGTGGTCCTACAATGGAGTTTTCAATAATCACATTTTTACCTACAAAACAAGGTGGTATAATCACTGCATTTTTCAATTGGACATCTGCTGAAACCAAGTCCTTCTCTTTATCAAATTCTAATACCCTTTGATTGGTATGAACAGTTGCTTTTGGATTACCACAATCTAACCACTCTGTTACTTCCCCAGTTTTAAATTTGATGCCTTTTTTAGTTAAATTTCTCAAAGCATCTGGCAATTGATATTCACCACTTTTTATAATTCCATTATCGATTAAGTACTGCAATTCTCCTTTTAACTTGGCACCATCTTTAAAATAGTAAATACCTATCATTGCTAAGTTCGAAACGAATTCTGTCGGCTTTTCTACAAAATCAGTAATTATATTTGATTCATCTAATTTCACAACTCCAAAAGCAGTTGGATCTTCGATATGCTTCACCCAAATTATTCCATCTGCATTTGCATCTAACTTAAAGTCTGCTTTGAATAAGGTATCTGCAAAAGCCACAATTACTGGCCCTTCGAGACATTCTGCAGCACATAAAACTGCATGCGCTGTTCCCAATGCCTTGTCTTGATAGAAAACTTTTCCTTTGGCACCAATATCTTCTGCCATTTTTATTAACTCATGTTCCACTTCTTTACCGAAATCACCTATTACAAAAGCAATTTCATCAATTTTTTCTTCACAAGTTTCCACTATGTCTTCCACTAATCTATGAACTATTGGCTTGCCACCAACTGGCACTAATGGTTTTGGTACGGTTAAGGTATGCGGTCTTAATCTACTACCCCTACCGGCCATTGGAATAATTATTTTCATGTATTTTTATTTTTTTCCTGTACTTCCAAATCCACCCGCTCCACGAGCAGTATCTGACAATACAGTTACTTCATTAAAAATTGCTTGTTCACATTTGGCAAACACTAGTTGTGCAACGCGCTCTCCCTCCTCAATTTGAACGATTTCATTTGACAAGTTAACCAAAATCACGCCAATCTCTCCTCTATAATCTGCATCAATTGTCCCTGGTGAGTTTAAAACTGTTAGGCCTTGCTTATAAGCCAGGCCACTTCTTGGTCTTACTTGTGCTTCATAACCTACTGGTATTTCTAAGAAAATACCTGTTTTAATTAAAGCCCGTTCCAAAGGCTTTAAAGTTACTACCTCTTTTATATTTGCTCTCAAATCAACTCCCGCTGAACCTATGGTTTCGTATTTTGGAATTGGATGATTCGATTTGTTAATTATCTTTATTTCCATGCTTTATTTTAAACTTTTCAAAGTTAATCATTATTTAAAACGAGTAGATTAATTCGGTTTAATTAATCATCATTATAGTGTTTATAAGGTATATTAAGACCTAAAAATCCCAATCGAAATTCGATTGGGATTTTTAATTTACTTCTTATCGCTCAATAATCAATTAAGCATTTATTTTTTTCTCCTTGGTCGAGCTGGAAGCTGGTCCTACCCACTGCACATTTCCTCACCTGAGTTCGGGATGTTTGC
>CBDUKB010000109.1:0-9681 GCA_965367695.1 uncultured Putridiphycobacter sp. | reverse complement strand
AAACAACCGAATGAAATGAAGGTTGAAATCCCAAAACGAAAAACGAAGTTTTGAGCGGCTCACTCCCCTCCCAATTAAAACTTACCCAACATATTCATGATACTCAGAAACAATAATATAATACCCATCTAAATCTTTTATTGCAAATTCTTGATGCTTTGAATTTTCGTTATAATGTACCTCTATTTCAACTTGGTAATTCATTTTTTCCACATTTTGTCGAATGATATTCATTTCCGCTGTTCTAAAATACAATATCAAACCATTCCCAGGTATAGTACTGACGTTTTGCATGGTTGGATGCTCATGTTCTCCCCACAAATGCAAACAGATTAAAACAGCTCCTTTTTTATCTTTCAACACAGCAAATTCCCTACCTCCATGCGCATTCATGCAATCAAATACCTTCCCGTACCATTCTGCACTGGCTAAGACATCTTTTACAGCAATGATGGTGTCCATTTTTTTCATTTTTTATCTTTTTCAACCACAATAACCACTTGCATAAGCGTATATCATATTTGGATTCCATTGATTGTCCGCCCCCAATAGCATTCTACTAGAACTTTTTCCTTGCTTAACTCCATTTTGTTTTAAAAACTGTATCGCTTTTTGGTTTTCAATTGGAATTAAGGATATTTTGCCAACTTCACTGTGTTTTATTTTGAGTAAAACCAAACCAGCATTTTCATCTTTTGCAATGATGGCTCCTTTGGCAAAATTGGGTAAATAAAATCCTAGTAACTCATTGGTTTTACTATAATAGCCGACTCCATTTTTGTAAAACATTTCAATTAAGTGCTTGCGGTCTTCACCATTGGCTTGCTGATCTAGTTGACACACCTTTTCCAGGTCTTTTTCTCCTAAATTTTGTATTGAAGGGTTCAGTAGTATTGTATTAGCATGAATAGTTTTGAAGGCGACATACTCACTTGTTTTTTTAAAACCAAGTTTTTCATACAAGGGTTCTCCCATAGCTGTAGCGATTAATAATTGAGTGGAACAAGCATGATTATTCAAATACCTTATCATATGCGCAGTGATGGTTTGACCAAATCCTTTTTTTCTATGCTGTGGGGCGACCATGATGTTACCCAACCAACCTATCCCTTTCATCAATAAGACATTACCAGCGGCTATAATTTTATCATTCTCTTTAATAATGAATGCCTTAAAAAAATCTGCTTCAAGAAAGGTGTTCAAAAAATCTTCATAATCAAAATTCCAATCAACCGGTACAATGGAATTTAATCCTTTAATTTCATTTTTATCAATCGAACGAACCATCACTATAAATACGTTATTGCTATAAAGTTAAAATTTTATTAATAAACTTTTTGCACCCCATAATTTAACAAAGTTACCAGACCAATGAGTAGAATGAGATAAAGTGATATTTTTTTGAATTTATTTTGTGGAATGTATTTAAGAATTCTTTTGCCAAGATAGGTTCCAAGTAGGCCAATGACAAACAAAAATGGAAGGTAAATTAAATCGTGTTGATGAATATAACCATTTCCATAATACACAAATGTTCTAGTGATATCTATAAAAAAGTCAATGAAGGCAGATGTGGCGATAAAAACGCTTTTTTCCAAGTTAAAAGCAGCCATTGTTAGTCCCCTAATCGCACCCCCTGTACCAAGTAAACCAGCTGAAAAACCTGAAAGTACCCCACCAGTAATGGCATTTTTTTTATTGGGTGTAATAATCAATTCTTTTTTAATTAAAAAAAGTGCGCTTAGTCCTATTAGAAAAACCGCCAATAATACTTCCAAGAAACTTGCATCAATTACTTTTGATAATAATCCTCCAATAATGACGAAGAGCACTGAAGGAATTCCAATATTTAACAATAATTTTTTGTCTAAACCATCTTTAAACAAAATGATCTTGCTGACATTACTCGACAAGTGAAATATCGCCGTCAACCCCAATACAGAATGAAAATCAAAATAAAAATTACCTATGGGAACGAAAAATACAGAAGAGCCGAATCCACCAATAGTTCCAATAATTTCAGCAAATAATGCCAACAATAAAAATATGTAGTTTATTTTACTCACAATAAGTTATTTATAGTACTATCCTTACTTTTTTAAAAGCATATCAACTCTTTCCATTTCCAAATCTTTGTTTGTCAATAAATCGTTTAACGTATACACGATTTCAATATGGGGCATCACGCCTTTTCCAAACTGAACACTGTTTACTTTATGATTTAAAAAATAGCTTGGAATGATAATCCTAATTTTAGTTTCAGGTAAGGTTAATGTATATGATAAAATAGCATTTGATCCTCTCTCAGCTCCTCCCGTTTCACTTCCTATGATTATACAATTTGTGTAGTGTTTTAACTTAGCAGGCACCAAAGCGCCCATTGAAAAGCATCCTCCATTGGTTAATAAGTATAAATTCCCTTTGAAGGCATTTTTTTTTATGGGTTTAAAAGTGAGTTGATAATTTCGGTTTGTATCTAACTTGTCATGATCTGGCATTAAATTAAATAAGCTTTTTGTTGCCTTAGAAATGGCATTCATTTTCAAATAAGGTTGCTTTTTAATTTTCCGATTAGGTCGACTAAAATCCATATAGATGTCCTCATCAATTAAATAGTTTAATAAGCGATAACCATTTGGGAAATAACCACCACCATTATTCCTTAAATCAATCACTAAATCTTTTATACCTGAGTTTCTAATGATTTTAAACACTTCCTTGTAGTACCCTTTGAATCCTTTTCTAGAAAAACTATTGATGTCTAAATAAGCTAAATCTCTTGATTTTTTAAGGATATAAAATTCGGACCCAGTCATGTTTAACAAAGGCTTAATGGCTGCATTATCGGACTTGCTTACCTTCTTTTTTCTTGCTCCACCTTTTAAAGATACTTGTTGTTTAACTCCTTTAAAATCGACAAAATCGATTAAATATGTATCATGTCTCCCTGTTGCAAAGAGTAAAAAAGTACTGAATATTTTTTGAATATTATAAGACTCGAAAGCGGTGGTTACCCCATCTACAGTTTGAAAATCTCTCATGATTTGAAGTATTCTTTTAACACTGATTCCATTTATCGCAAGTATTTCGTATCCAGGCAATAAAATATCTTTTTGATCAAAAGATTCTTTGACAAATATATTGTCATCAATTAAAAATATTTGAAGGGGAATAATTCTAGGGTCTTCATATTGTTGTTGGTACCATTCTCTTGAAGGTAAAGCACTTGTATGCCCACACCTAATATTTCGAATGAAATGCCTGAGTAATAAATGAAAATCCAATTCGCTCATTCCATCTTTAATTTGATTTTTCAAATCGTTTGCCACTTCATTTAAACTGTCTTCATTAATAAAAAAATAAATTGAAGGATGGATTTCCAATACAGTCTGTCTCATCAATTCAAAATCATTCAATAATTGCGCCTTATTAAATCTTACAACTTCATTTTCAACTGTGATTTGACTTTGTGATGTCGCATGAATAGTTAGAATTGATAAGAAGATAATAAGTTTTAAGGAAGTCATTTTTTAAAGCTTGATGGTGTAAAAATAGCAAAGTAATATTTGAGTAAACAGACAAATAATCACTTTTATAAGTGGAATAAATGTAATATTAATTTATGTAAAGTAATATGGTAAAGGACTTTTTTTAACAGTAAGAAATTAAAACATCCATGTTTTGGACTTTTGATGTTTATTTCAAGTAATTATCACCCTTTAAAATTGGAATTTTAAAGCTGTTTTTCCATACAATAAAATGGGTGTGCTCTTCCAGGGAAATTAACATCCCCCCTTATTAAGTATGCGCGTTGACGATAGAATTCTAGTACTTTTTTATTCTGGCTGTATGCATCAAGTCGAATTGAAGTATAATTGTTTTCCTTTGCATAGTTTTCAGCAAAATCCATCAATGCGCTGGCAAAACCTTGGCCTTGGTGTTTTGGGTCAACTACTAATCTATGGATTACCAACACTTTTGTATAATCGAATAACCAATTCACCGATTCGTATTCTTTTTCTTGTTCTTCGCTAATGTTTATCGCTCCAATAATATCATTTGCATAAGTGAGTATGTAAAGCAAGCCTTTTTTTATATCATCAGCAATAATTGAAATAGTTGGATAATTTGAATTCCATTGGAATAGCCCATTACTATCTAATTTGTGCTTGGCACTTTTATAGATTTCAAATATGGCATTGAGATCAGTCAATTTACCAAGCCTAATTTTAGGCTGAACTTTTTCAGCTAGTTCATCTGTCGTATTGTAAATTAACAGTCCCTCCTGATCTGTATCAAGCACATTCATCAAGGCTCCTTTTTTATTCCATACAGCACTTTGGCCCATACTTAAAAAATTGTCACAAAAGCCAATGCTATTCACCATTAGAAATGGTATTTTAAATTCCCTTGCCATTTTTGGAAAATGTTGAAATGCTTTTTGAATGCCTGTACTTGATTTTGCGACACTGGCAATGTAAACAGCGACGTCTTTCTGAATGCTTTTGCACAGGTGATCCTTTTGTAGGGTTTCGTAACAAATTCCAAAAGCGATTTTCACACCTTTTACTGATAATATTGGCTGATGCTTTCCTGGAGTAAAGTAAGGGACTTCATCAGCATGTAACAATTGTTTGGCATAAAAAAACCTATCAGCATTTGGCTGAAAAAGTAGCAATCCGATATTTATTCCTATCTCAAGCTTTATTGGCACACCCACTCCAATAACAATATTATGCGCATCAGCAAATACTTGAAATGGATTTAAAATGGTTGAATCACTATTTATAGCAAGTGATTTTGCCATGCTAGGCTCATAACCAGTTACTGATAGTTCGGGAAAAATGAGTAAGTCTGCCTTTAATTTCACAGCGCGTTCTGCAATTTTCAAATGTTTTTGAATATTCTTCTCAACTGCTCCTTTTATGGACTTTATTTGCGCAAGACAAATTTTCATAATAACTGGCAATAAAAGTTGAGCATTTTTTCGGATTGTTTGTGAACTTTTCACCTCATTAATTACCGATAAATGCAAAGCCTACTTAACCCAAATAAAAGCAGGTTATCTCCATCTTTAATTATTTAGTTTGAAGCTTAATCCATTCAAGAATTTCTGTCAAAACTAATGGAGAAAAAGTCTGTTCAATGGTTGAATACTCAGCTGGTAATCCAGTTGAACATTCTTGAAATAAGTGATTTAAGTTAGGATAAGCTTTAATGGTTACATTTTTATTTCCTCCTTTAGCCAAGCTTTTTTTAATGCCCGCTAAGTTTTCCTTCGCTGCAACTTGTAAATCCTTTTCACCATTCACAGCTAAAACTGGACATTTTACATGCACTAAAGTGGTACTTGGATCGAATTTTAAAAAGTATTGCATCCATGGACTGGTAATTTGGTCCACTTGCATGGAAATAAATTCATCTTTAGAAACACCACCTGGGGTTACGAAATTTGGGTCCTTGTTTAACGTTTCATTTAAAAATGCGGTCAAATCACTTTTTAATTGCGCCTCATTATTCGAGTTCACTACTTTTTCAAAGAGTTGGGTGTTTATTTTTGCCGATTTATCAATTTCCTCTTGTTCCGCTCCCAAAGCAGAAGCTATTAATTTTTGTTGCAATAATAATAACTCGTTTCCTGGTATTCCGGGTCCTGCAAGCAATACTATAAAACTCACATCTTTTGATCTTGCAGCAACCATTGGCGCAATTAAGCCTCCTTCACTATGGCCCATTAACCCAATTTTATTTTGGTTGATTTCTTTTCTCGTTTTCAAATAAGCGATTGCACTTTCCACATCTGTCGCAAAATCAGCAGAATTAGCAGAACCAAAGTTTCCTTTTGAAGCTGCCACTCCCCTGTCATCATATCGCAATACAGCAATTCCATTTCGGGTTAAGTAATCTGCAATGACCAAGAAAGGTTTATGTCCTAATAATTCTTCATCTCTATTTTGGGGTCCAGAACCTGAAATGAGTATAACTGCGGGGAAAACACCTTCTTTACTTGGAAGTGTCAATGTGCCAGCCAAAGAAATGTTTGCTTGGCTATTCACAAAAGTGATGTCTTCGGACTCATATGGAAATGGAGCAGTTGGTTCTTGTAAGTTTGAAATTATTTCTTTTTCAATTGGCTCATTTTCTTCAATCTTTCGACTTAAATTCATAGGCATTTCTATTGCACCTTGTCTGATACTGCCAATTATTTCATCTCCGTTTAATTCTCCATTGTATTCAATTTTTGCATTCACCACTTCAAATTTTACTTTCGAATTGTCTAGCGTGGTATGCGTTACTGGAATTCCTGTCGCTCCTTGGTCAGGACTGTCCATAGTTGAAAAATAACCTTCATCTGTTTCTGAAACATTAAAAACGAGTCTTAATTTCATTCCTTTTACTTCTAAAACGCCATTCCATTGTCCACTTAAATCCTGAGCGGTCATTGAAAACAAAGTAAATGTGGTCATTAATAAAACTAAAAAAGGCTTCATATTTAAAAGTTAATAAGTGATAAATTAGTTTTGTTAAAACTCACCTTTATTGAATTAAATTAAGATGAATTTTAACACCTTTCAAAGCTAATGAATATATTTTTAAAAGGTTGCTTTGCTTTTTATGATATTGTTAAAATCTTTGTTAATGAATTTAACAAACATTCGCAAAATATTAAAAAGAAACACTTACATAATTAGATACCTTTGCATTCATTATAGTATCTATTGAATTAAACCATGTCAACAAAACAAACGACCTACTCCATTTTAGACCTAGCCATTGTATCAAAAGGAACTACATTAAAGGAAACATTCGACCATTCACTTTCACTTGCCCGAGCAGCCGAAAAAGCAGGCTATAAACGTTATTGGTTGGCAGAACATCATAATTCAGATGCTATTGGTAGTAGCGCTACAGCCATTTTAATTGGAAAAATTGCAGATGGAACAACAAGAATAAAAGTTGGTTCTGGTGGCATTATGTTGCCTAATCATTCCCCTTTAATTGTGGCAGAACAATTTGGTACTTTGGGTATTTTATATCCAAATAGAATTGATTTAGGTTTAGGACGTGCACCAGGAACTGATCAAGCCACTGCTGCAGCCATTCGGTCGGACTTTTACCAAGCAGCCATGGCATTTCCTGATGAACTACAAAAAATTCAGACTTATTTTTCCAAATCAAATGCTTCGGAAAAAGTACGCGCAAATGTGGCAGAAGGAGTTCCTGTTCCCATTTACCTATTAGGTTCAAGCACCGACAGTGCACACTTAGCAGCAAAAAAAGGATTGCCCTATGCATTTGCTAGCCATTTTGCTACGGCACAACTAATGCCGGCATTTGAAATTTACCACCGTGAATTCCAACCTTCTGCCGATTTGGCTACACCTTACACCATGGCAGGTGTCAACATAATTGTAGCAGATACAGATGAAGCAGCGGAGCGTATTTCAACTTCCTTATATAAAATGATTATTGGATTGCTCACTGGGAAAAGAGATTATATGCAAGCCCCTGTTGAAATGACGGCTGAATTGCGGGAACTGCAACATCACCCTTCTGTTCAACAAATGTTAAAATATTCATTTATTGGAAGTAAGGAAACTGTTAAAAAAGAAATTAAAGCTTTTATTGACATGACGCAAGTTGATGAATTGATTGCTGTTACCAATATATATGATGGACAAGACCGGATCAAATCCTATCAACTTTTTGCTGAAATTATGGATGAATTAAATAATGGTGAATAATAATTGATCGTATAATCTGACATAAAACTAGCAACCTAGGTAATTTTCATTGTGGCACATTGAAAATTAAAACAATTAAGGAACCAGGCTTTCTAAATCGACATTACCCCAAGTACCTTTTACTTTATAGGGCTGAAAACGAGAAAACAAACTTTCTTTAAACCAGTTTTTCCGAAGGGCCTTTTTCGAAGATTTACCATGTCCATGCTGATCTTTGGAAAATTTCAATAAGTCAGCTTCTGATTTCCATAAGCTATAAGTCGCCATCTCCACAATGGGAACCTCGCCTACTCCTTTGGTGAAAAGTAATCCAGTATTGTTTTTGTATGACTTTTGGGACATGGGAACCAATGACCAAAAGCTTAACAAACTTCTTAGCCTAACTGTTGCTCTAGTAATGACAAATAATGATTTATTTTTGGGGTCAATGGAATCGCTGTGTTGAAAAGGTGCTTTTCCAGACCATGTTCCTCGACCTGAAATATTTTTAGCATAGGTTATCCAATATTCTTGCGAACGATTGATATAAGTTTTAAAAATTCCAGGAGATTTAAAGAAATCATTTGCTAAATCTTCATGCTCCCAAACTTGTAATAAAGCATAAGTACTTAAATCAGGTAAAATACTGAATCCCTGACCGGCGCCACTGCCCAGCACTTTAAAAAAAGTACAACCCTTTACCTTTTTTAATGGAGGAAGCGCTAATCTCATCATTTTAAAAGCCCACCATTTATCACTTAAATTGTTAAATCGAAAAAGTGTCATGGTGGTGATTTGATTGCTCATTGCGTATTTTAACTGCTTAATATAAGGAAATTCTATCGCTTCAAACACTTGCTACTTGCAATACCTTGTAAGGTCATCCTTAAAATCAATAAAAATTTTAATCAAGCTTATACTTTTTTTTCAAATCGGCAATAATATCTTGCGCTTCTATTTTTTTATCAGCACTTGCATTTGAATCCATTAACCAATTATACTTGTTTTGAATTGTTATTGCTAAAAAAGTATCTTCCCAATCAATGTTATTATCTGGACTGTATTCTTGAACAATACTTTTAAATTGTTGGATGTATTTTTCTGCTGTCGTGTTTTTTGTAAACAATTGCAATGCCCAACTTGACACTTGCTTTATTACAATTCCTTCTGTACCCTTTTGTCCTATTTTCCAATCAACTGTGTTCCCAATTTTCTCAATAGGAATTCTATAAGAAAAATCCTTTTTGGCTATGGAAATGCTAATTAGATTGTCTTTGAGTACTTGCTTTATCATGTTATTTTCTTTCAAAATATTAAATCACGACAAAGGTAGTGATTCGTGTGCAAAGCATTAATTAAATTGAAGACAAATGATTAGAAATACTTTAACGCCTTCTTAAACCATTGAATTTATTTTTTATAATTGCTGTTTAGACCTTTTTTAATTTCCGTGGATGGGGTGTACCATTTTCTACATAATACTTCAAATCTTCTGCAATTTCAGTCGCAGATTTGCCCATGCCTTTTTTAATTAATGGGCTCAATAACCAACCAAGGAATCCTTTAGGCTCCATATTAAATTCCAGTACCACGTTGGTTTTGTCGTCCTGTTCTTTTTCTAAGGACCAAATAGCACTTGCTTTTTTTGCAATACCAGGGGCGCCTTTTGATATATGATAGGCTAATTTGAATGCAATGGGATCAAAAGAATCTAATTTCTGAATGGTTTCCCCCCTATCCGTCACAGTAATTCTTTCTGAACAATCTATACCAGAAAATGCTGAATTCCCTCCAGCTTTAGAAGCCTTAAAATTAGTAGACCAAAGGTGCACATCTGCAAATTGATTTCCCATTACCTCCCAAACTTCCACTGCATTTTTGTTAATGGGCAGCGTCTTTTTCACACTTATCTTCTTATTCTTCATTTAAATATAATTAAAAAAATGAAATTCATATT
>CBDUKB010000108.1:0-9751 GCA_965367695.1 uncultured Putridiphycobacter sp. | reverse complement strand
GAAAGTAATTGTAGACCAATTTCGCTTTGGCATAGCCCACGGCTTCTACCAACTCTTTTTCGCTGGCGGCTTTTACCCGTTTGACCGACTTGAAAAAACGGATGAGGTCAATGGTGGTTTTTTCACCTATACCTGGTATTTCAGTGAGTTCCGATTGGATGGCGTTTTTACTTCGCTTGTTCCGGTGATGGGTAATCCCAAATCGGTGGGCCTCGTTGCGCAAGTGCTGGATGACCCGCAAACTCTCCGAACGCTTGTCTAAATAAATGGGAATGGAGTCCCCCGGAAAGAAAATTTCTTCTAATCTTTTGGCAATACCAATGATGGCAATTTGTCCCCTTAGGTTCAGGTCGTCTAAACTCTTTACTGCCGCACTCAGTTGTCCTTTTCCACCATCAATCACAATTAATTGTGGTAATGGTTGTTTTTCTTCTACCAAGCGTTTATACCTTCTGTAAACTACTTCGGTCATGGAGGCAAAATCATCTGGTCCTTCTACGGTTTTGATGTTAAAATGACGGTAGTCTTTTACACTGGGTTTGGCATTTTTAAAGACCACACAAGCAGCCACCGCATTGGTACCTTGAAAATTGGAATTATCGAAACACTCAATGTGCGTAGGTAATTCCTTTAAGTGTAAATCCTTTTGAATGGTATTCAAAATCCTTTCGGTATGCGCCTCGGGATTCTTTAATTTTTCTTGCTTTAACTTTTCTAACTTAAAGAATTTGGCATTTCTTTTTGAGAGATCTACCAAGGTCTTTTTGTCTCCCCGTTGAGGTACAGAAAGCGTTACGTTCTCTATAGGAAAGTCGAATTTTATTTCACTCAATACTTCCTTGCTTTCATCTCCATAACGTTCCCGCATTTCCATGAGTACCAATGGCAATATGTCTTCAGGGGCTTCTGCCAGCCGCTTTTTAATTTCAACCGTATAGCCTTGTATAATAGAACCATTATTCACCTTAAAGTAATTGACAAAAGCCGATTTTTCGTCGTCCACCAAGGTAATTACATCCACGTTGTGCACGGTTGGACTCACCACAGCTGACTTGGAGTGGTAGGTGCTCAACAAGGCCAATTTATCTTTAATTTCTGCGGCTTCTTCAAAGGCCAAGTTGGCTGCCTTTTCTTGCATTATTTTTTCCAGTTCCACAATTACCGAACGGATATTGCCTTTTAAAATATGTCGAATGGCAGCTATGTATTCCAAGTAATCGGCTTCAGCTTCTTTGCCCACACAAGGCCCCTTGCAATTGCCAATGTGGTATTCTAAACAAACCTTGTATTTTCCTTGGTCTACCTTTTGCTTCGATAAATCAAAATTACAAGTCCGCAAGGGATAAATGGCTTTAATTAAATCGAGTAGGGTATACACCACTTTTACGTTGGTATAGGGGCCAAAATATTCCGACCCATCTTTGATCAACCTGCGGGTAGTAAACACCCTGGGGAACCTTTCCTTTTTGATGCAAATCCAAGGGTAACTTTTGTCGTCTTTTAAGAGAATGTTGTACCGAGGTTGGTACTTTTTAATGAGGTTGCTCTCCAGCAATAAAGCATCCGTTTCAGTGTTGACCACTATGTATTTAATGTCTACAATTTTGCGGACCAAAACGCGGGTTTTACCGTGTTCCAAGTTTTTATTAAAGTAAGAGGAGACCCTTTTTTTTAAATCTTTGGCTTTGCCAATGTAAATGATGGTTTCATTTTTATCAAAGTATTGATAAACTCCAGGACTGTTGGGAATGGTTTTGAGTTTATCTTTGATGGCGTCCATGGTCAAATTTAATCAATTATTAAAACAATCCGACTATAGTTTAATCAACCAGGTTAATTCAAAATCCCAATTTGAACGAACTTTTACTGGGCTTTCGTGGTAATACACCTTTTCTGGTTGGCGCAATAGGTGAAAATCACCTTCCGTGAATCTTTTATTTTTATCTACATCATGAATAAATCGCATGTAATATTCTCCGGGATTTAAACCTTTCAAATTGTATTTTTGGGTACTATCAGTCGTAATGGTTTCAAATATTATTTTTTCATCTTTGGTATAAATCTGTAGTACCCCGTTGATGATGGAATCTAATTTGAGCTCCAACATCAAATTCCCTAAATATTTTTGAGGATGAAAGTCTAAATTAATTTTACTGGTATTGTTTACACTTTTTGATAAGTTAGAAGTTACTGTGGCGGAATCAATCGTTAAATACAAAGCATTTTCTTTGTCGAAAAGCAATTGGAAACTGTTGGCATCAATTTTTTGGATTTTCAATTCCATTTTACTTGAATCCTTTGCATACAAGTTAAATCCTTCTTCAACAGTTTTTCCAATGGGTTCATTAAAATCAAGAATCAAAGTATCGTTTGGTAATAACTTACTGTTCAGTAAATTGTTTTGAATCGTCAAGCCTTGTAATGATTTAGGTAAATTTTTCATGATGGGCTGAATACTGTCTACCTTTCCATTGTATTGCACAACAATGGGTTCATTATTTTTGTAGGAGGCAGTCAGCCAATAAATCAAAGAATCTTTACTACCCGTTTTTTCTGGGAGGAGTAATTGTTGGGTGTTTACTTTTAAATTTTTAGGGGGATGGTTAAAGATTAATTTTAACTGACCGGGGTAAGTCAATTCATAATCATCTAAAATGGTATCCTTCGAAACGGGCTTAAACATTTTAAAAGTTACTGTGTCTCCAATATGCTTGATTAAATCAACTTCTTTTTTACTTAAAAACGCGATACTTTCCGTCTTGGGATTATACAATAAGTTTCGGTCCAAGTCTTTGTATGCAAAGGCGTAATAAATGCCTTCTTTGATGTATTGTAATTTAAAATTCCCGCTCAAGTCGGTTTGACCAATGTAAGTTGGTTTGTATTTAATGGGAATGGAATCGAAAGCTTCTCCGCTTCTTATATGATACAAACCTACCAGTACCGATTTTTGTGCCTTGTTGGTATAACCATCTTTAATATTGCCCGAAAAAGTACAGGAATCAATAAAATCGCCCGTTGAAAATACATATTGAAAAATGGAATCGTTCCCTTCGTTATAATCAGCTATGGCACCATTAAAACCTATGGAATAGGTGGTGTTAGCTTCCAGGTCTTCATTAAACTCAATGATTACTTTTTTATTTTTACTGGTAATTTTTGGGGGCGCAAGGGGTTGTGGGGTGATGGTGATGGCGGTACTTGGATTTTTAAGTACCACATATTCATCAAAATGTAAGTGAATAATTTTACCTTCATAATTCAACTGTCCCGGTTTTGGAAAAGTTTTTTCCAAGATAAATCGGGGTGCAAAAGTATCTTTTTCACCACCAGTTAAGGGATTAATTTGCGCACAGCCCAAGAGGATAATGCTGCATAGGGATAGGCCTATTATTCTTAACATATTTCAGCAATTATCTTTGCAAGTTGTTCTAAGTAGTTTTGGTCAACTTTGTCAAATTGATCGTAAGCATCACTGTCCACATCCAACACCATTTTCACTGCTGCATTTTTAAATACAGGCACTACAATTTCTGATTTACTGGCAGCACTGCAAGCAATGTGTCCGGGAAAAGCATCCACATCTGCAACAATTAAAGTTTCTCCTTTTGCCCAAGCCGTTCCGCAGACTCCTTTGTTTAAGGCTATTCTGGAACAAGCCAATTCACCTTGAAAAGGCCCGAGTACCAATTCATCTTTGGAGTCAACCAAATAAAATCCGACCCAAAACCAACCAAATGTTTGTTTTAGTACAGCAGCAATATTTGCCAAGTTGGCAACCAAATTTGTTTCTCCTTCAATCAATGCTTTAATCTGAGGCAGTAGACTTTCGTATTTTTCTACTTTATTACCCTTAGAAATTAATATTGTTTCTGCCATAGGTCACAAAAATAATCATTTATAATTTTAAACAATAAACAAATCACTGCTGATGTAATCGGCGATTAATTTACCTTTTTCTGTCAGTGTATAGGTTCCATCAAGCAGTTCAACGTCCCCCGAGGCACAATATTTTTCAATACCACTTTTAAATGTTGTTAAATAAGTCGGAAATTGATGGTTGATGGTCGCTGTGCTCAAGCCCCATTTAGTCCTTAATTGGGTTAAAATGTATTCATTGAAATGGTCGTTCTCCGACAATGCTTCTAGTTCGTAATATGTTACGTTGTTGTTGACCTTTTGAATGTACAAGGCATTATTGGCAATGTTCCACTGCCTTGTTTTGCCATTAAATGAATGGGCTGAAGGGCCTATGCCAATATATTTCACCCCTTTCCAATAAGCAGAATTGTGCTGAGAGATAAAACCATCTTTGGCAAAATTTGAAATCTCGTATTGTTCAAAACCTGCTTTTCTTAAGGTCTGGGTTAAAATTTGAAATTGATTTTGTATGGCTTCATCATCCAAAGGTTTAATTTTACCTGTTTTTAATAAGTGGCCAAAAACGGTTTTGTCTTCAAAAGTCAAACAATAGGCTGATATGTGGGGCACATTTAATTGAGTCGCCAAGTCCACTTGTCTTTGCCAATAACTTTCATCCGTATCGGGTAAGCCGTAAATTAAATCAATGGTAATATTGTCGAAACCCACCGCTTGGGCATCCTTGATACAGGCGAATGCTTCAGAAGCCTTGTGGGCACGATTTAAAAATGTCAATTTATCTTCATCAAAGCTTTGAATGCCGATACTTAATCGGTTAATACCAATGTTTTTATAGGCCTGTAAAATTGATGGAGAAAGATCGTCGGGATTACATTCTAAGGTGTATTCAATGTTTTCACCCAGGGAATAATTACTTTGAATCACTTCAATGATTCCCTTTAGTTCTGTTGCCGCCACCAAACTTGGGGTGCCACCACCAAAGTAAATGGTTTGAATGCTTTCACCCTCGGCATAAGCTACCTTGTCCAATAACTCTTTTTTAAGCGCCAATAACATATTGGGCATATTTTGATGTTGGGTAGAAAAATGAAAGTCACAATAATGACATTTTATTTTACAATAAGGAATATGGATATAGATACCTGCCACGGTGCAAATTTAATCAATTAAGTGCAAGACTTTTTGTAAGTTCACAGTTATTTTGGCATGCAAATTGTATAGTTAATTGAACTAAGAATAAGGCAATAAAGTAAATTAATTAAGTGAAATTACAGAATATATGTTAAATTTAAACTTATATTTGTTTTTAGTAAATCTAAGGATTACTTTTGCCGGAAATTAGTAGTTATTAACTATTTATACCGATTTTATGATTTTTATAAGGGGACTTTTTATTGTGTTTTTAGTGATGCTCAATGCATCAGACTTGTTCGCAAACCTATCTTTAGAAGGTCATTATCAAGGTAAAAGTTTATTTATTCAAAACCCCGAAGACGAAGATGGTTTTGGATTTTGTGTCACACAAGTAACTGTAAATGGTAACCCAATTGTGGAATCTGTTCAGACACCTGCCTTTGAAATTGGTTTTGATGAATTGAATTTAAAAATTGGCGATCCAGTTTTTATTGTGTTAGAACACGGTCAAGGTTGTAAACCAAAAGTATTAAACCCAGAAGTATTATTGCCAAAGAGCACCTTTGAAATTCAAGAAATGTCTTGTTCAAAAGATGGAGACTTTACTTGGTCAACAAAAAATGAATCGGGTAAACTTACTTTTTTAATTGAACAATACCGTTGGAATAAATGGGTAGTAGTAGGTGAAGTGAACGGAAAAGGCGTACCGAGTTTAAACACTTATAATTTCAAAGTCTCACCACATTCAGGCGAAAACAAATTGAGGGTTGTACAAATTGATCACTCGGGTAAAAAACGCGTTTCTGAGTCAACTACTTTTATGAATACCAGTATTCAAGAGCCTAACTTTTTTCCTAAGCGTGTAAAAGATGTGATTAAGTTTAGTGCCCAAGGCGTTTCTATTGAAACCAAATTTGAAATATTTGATGCTTACGGAAATATTGTCAAAAAAGGATTGGCGACAGAAGTAGATTGTACTAATTTAAGAAAAGGGGCTTATTATATCAATTACGACAATAAAAGCGAAAAATTCATCAAGGGTTAAGCAGATTACATCATGAAGATTGAACACATTGGTATCGCAGTAAAAAACATGGATGAGGCCAATCAATTATTCGCCGACCTATTTGATGAACCGCATTACAAAATGGAATCTGTTGCATCTGAAGGTGTCATGACTTCTTTTTTCAAAGTAGGAGAATCAAAAATAGAATTATTACAAGCCACCAGTCCCGACAGTCCAATTGCCAAATTTATTGAGAAAAAAGGAGAGGGGATTCACCACATTGCTTTTGAAGTAAAAGACATTGATGCTGAAATTTTAAGACTGACAAGCAAAGGTTTTAAAATGATTCATGAAATGCCCAAGCTTGGGGCCGACAATAAAAGAATTGCTTTCTTACATCCCAAATCAACCAACTCAGTGTTGGTAGAGCTTTGTCAAGAAATAATTTAAGCCTTTACAATTAAAGAAGCACCTGTCATTTCTGCGGGTTGTTCAATTCCCATCAAGTCAAGTATAGTAGGGGCAACATCTCTTAAACTACCTGCTTTCACTTTCTTCACATCATCACTAATTACAATTACAGGAACAGGATTAACAGAATGCGCTGTGTTCGGCGATCCATCAGCATTGATGGCAAAGTCAGAATTACCATGGTCGGCAATGATGATGAAATCGTAACCCAGCTTTTCACCCAATTCTACAATCGTTTTTGCACAGCCATCTACGGTTTCAGCTGCTTTTAAAATT
Organism: uncultured Putridiphycobacter sp.; assembly: GCA_965367695.1. Classification (GTDB taxonomy): domain Bacteria; phylum Bacteroidota; class Bacteroidia; order Flavobacteriales_D; family Crocinitomicaceae; genus Putridiphycobacter. Next base: position 2,982 of record CBDUKB010000108.1, on the reverse strand, counting down.
GCATCATAAACTCCAGTATGTCCAACCATGTCGGTATTCGCAAAATTCAGACAAATAAAATCAGGTTGATTTTTTTCCATCTCGGCACAAATAGCTTGGGTTATTTCAGGTGCACTCATTTCAGGTTGCAAATCGTATGTGGCTACTTTTGGAGAATTAATAAGGAGTCTTGTTTCATTTTTAAAAGGCTTTTCCCTTCCACCAGAAAAGAAAAAAGTAACGTGTGGATATTTTTCTGTTTCCGCTATTCTCACTTGTGATAAACCTTCATTGGCGACTATTTCGCCTAAGGTATTTTTTAAATTATCTTTTTCAAAAATGACCGTTACATTTTTAAAGGAACTGTCATAATTTGTCATGGTGGTATAATCAATGTCCAATGGATGCATTCCAGCAACAGCACTTTGTGTCAATACAGTTGATATTTCACGACAACGATCTGTCCTGAAATTAAAGCAAATCACACTGTCTCCTGCTTCAATTGTACCTGCAGCATCAATTATTTTTGGGGTAATGAATTCATCACTCACGCCAGCTTCGTAAGATTGTTCAATGGCTTCTTTTGCAGTATTGAATGATTCTCCAACACCATTTACCATAGCATCATAGGCTAATTTTATACGCTCCCACCTGTTATCACGGTCCATGGCATAATAACGACCGATAATAGTGGCAATTTTTCCAGTACTTGTTCCTATGGCTTCACTTAATTTATTAAGCTGATGAATGCCTGCATTTGGATCACAATCTCTTCCATCAGTAAAGGCGTGTATATAAACATTTGTTAGACCATGTTCCTTAGCCATTTTACACAATTCGTATAAATGCGCTTGAGAAGAATGCACCCCACCGTCGGAAACCAAGCCCATGAAATGTAGTTTTTTTCCATTTTTTTTCACCTTTTCAAAAATGTTTAAAATGGTGTTGTTTTTTTGAAAGTCTCCTGTTTCAATGGCATTATTAATCCTGGTTAATTCTTGGTAAACAATTCTACCTGCACCAATATTTAAATGACCCACTTCTGAATTACCCATTTGTCCTGCTGGTAAACCTACGGCTTTACCATATGTCACCAATTCTGCATTGGGTTTTTCTTTTTCAAGTTGATCAATAAATGGGGTTTTTGCATTAAAAATACCATCCGACTTTGAATGATTTCCATGTCCCCAACCGTCTAAAATTAAAAGTGCAACTTTACTCATTGTGTATAAATATTAACCGAGTACAAATGTCGGTATATAAAATAAAAAAAGCACCAAAATATTAAATTTTGATGCTCAAATCATAGGGTTAATTATGATTTAGTGTCTTATTACTAATTTTTTGGTGTAAGTGTCAATTGAATTTTCAATGTTTACAAAATAAGTACCATTGGCAAGTGTGCTTACATCTAATAAAAAGTTTTCTCCCACATTCATGTTGGCGTAAACGATTTCACCTGCAATGTTTATCACTTTTAATTTTTTAATCTCACCTTCAAATTTCACTTGTGAATTTGCTGGGTTAGGATAAAATTTAGGTGTGCTTGAATGACTGTGATTGATACCTGAAGTTTGAATGGTAATGGTTTTAAATACTGCTTTTGTCATACAAGCATTAAAACTGTATAGCCAAACATTATAAGTACCAACTCCTGGGTAAGTGTGGGTAGGATTCCATTCATTCGTTCCTGAAGAAACATCTCCAAAATCCCACCAAAGTGAATCAACACCCGTTGTCGTAGTGGTAAATGTGACAACATTACCGCTTAAAGTATAAGTAAAATCGACTTCAATAGTATCTAATACTTCAATGGTTGCCTCAATTTCAATCGGACAAGTTGGTGCTGGATTGTACCAAATATTCAAGGTGTCGTTTAGTTTAAGGTTTTGCATTCCCGTACTCAAATAAGTGTGACAAATAGTTGCGGTATCAGGGTTATTATTTCCATCTCCCCAACTGATGTTGATGGGTGAAAAAGGATCAGCATAATTTGAATTGTATTGTCTGTTCATGGCCACCGCACTTTGGGTATAGTTTAAACATACTTGTTCGTTAATCGGACAAGTAATGGTATCACTTAAAGTAAAGTTTTCGTATTGACTATATTTTACTTTTGGTGATATTAAAAAGTCGTAATCTGCTGCAAAATCAGTCAGCATATCGTACCAACCATAATAAGTTGGATAGTTGATGTTATCGTATAAAGCATAGCCCATATTTTCACCATTCCCGTCATTTGCGTCAGGATCATTGGCAATAATTTGCAATGAATCGTCAGTAGGTGTATACATAGTTACCATGTATTCAGCATTCACTGTTATTGGCGTATCGAAATTACTTTGTACAGCAATATTTGGAAGTGGAGTAAAGGAAGGATTATAAGCATGGTGTTTTACGTAAACAGTATCTCTTGCTAATTCTGTACCTAAAGTATTTCCTCCAGCATCATATTCGTTTAAAGTAGTAATGACCATTATTGAGTCCATTCCAGGATTGTTTAAAATGAATGCATAAAACTCTATGCCACTTATATCAATGGGTTGTGGTGCCATAAATTTTTGGGCACGACCATTATATTGTCCCGATTCAATTGCATTTCCGGTTCGCATGCCTTCAATTCTTACACCTGATGTTTTTCCTAAACCAACGTAATTGTTGTAGTATGCCCCACAAACTTCAGTACTTGCTTTTGTTTGATTTCCCCATAAGGGTGCATTTGCTGAAATCTTTCCCATAGGTTTACTGATCTGAGCTTGACTCAAAGCAGGAAAAATAAGAAAGAGACTTAGTATGTAAATATATTTCATAGATTTTGTTTTAGTTATTATGGCAATATCAAATATGATACCAAAAATAATTTCTATGTCTATTTGTAAGAATAGCAATCAAATCAGCTACTATTTTAATTTAAAAAAAGCGGGAATTCATATAAATATACTTAATTAGTGAGTAACATAATTGAAAATATTTAATTTTATCAAAAAAAATCATGTTGAAAAT
>CBDUKB010000107.1:0-10017 GCA_965367695.1 uncultured Putridiphycobacter sp. | reverse complement strand
ATTTTCTGTGATATTTAATTTTGCGCCTTCAAACCAAGTAACTTTTGAATTTTCTTTGTCCCAAGTAAATACTTTGTCCCAATGCTTTCTCCATAAAAAATTTTCTTCTGCTATTTCTTCCCAAAAATGACTAGGGTTTCGGACTGATTTTCTATATACTTGAAAGTATTCTTCTAAATTTTTGATGTGGTAATTGCTCATGGAAAACTATTTGTTGTTGAAGGCCTAATTTAATAAAAAACAAAGTATTCCCTCAAGTTTATGTCCAAAAAAATTGTTGTTTTTTCCGGTATATCGATTGTTAAAAACATTGTGAGTAAGTTTATTTATTTTCATTCTAAATAAGTTGGTGGTTATTTAGAATTGTTCTAACTTAGCGACATAGAAAATTGATATCATCATGGTAAATGATAAATTTAAGGGACTAAATCCATTTCAAGATTTTGAAACACATGACTTTGTTTGTGATAAGAAAAAAAAATGTTGCAAGAAATGGAAAAAGGGGGATGCATGTAAAAAATGCCCAAAGCATTAATATAATACTAACAAGAAGTTTTTTTGGTTACTGCATGATTAAAGTGCCCTCAATAAAAAAATTCGAGAAAGCGTTTTAAGAACCGGCTGTTTCCGCCAAATTAATCATTCAGATTCAAATACATATCAATCAATCCTTCTGGTGCATTTAAATAAACGATTTCCTCGTCCCAATCTATGCGTTCAAAAAAGCGATCTTGCTTTGGTATTAGAATTTCTTTACCTTCAAAATTAATTTCGAACATTGGATTTGTCTTATGTTCTAATATTTTGACAACGTTTCCAATAGGTCCATGAACTTTATCAATCACTTTAAAGCCTTCCACTTCGAAATGATAAAATTCGTCTTCGTCTAATTCTGGTAAAATGTCCAGTGGTAAATATAGTTTTTTCTTTAAGAGTCGTTTTGCTTTTAATTCACTGTCTACATCTTCGAACCTGACAACTGCAAAACCTTTATTTCTTATTTGAATTGATTCAATAAAAAAAGGAACCAATATATTGTCGATTTCGACAAATACTGATTCCAAATTTTTGAATTCTTTTGGGTCATCTACATCTAAAAAAATAGACACTTCCCCCTTAAAGCTATGTAAGCGAGCAATGCTACCTAAATTGAAGCAATCCTCTTTTTCAAACATATTTATTCTTCTTCACTAGCTGCTGCCTCATCATTAGCTACTACTTCTTCAGTAGCTGCTTCTTCTTCTTCAACAGGTGGTGTGTTTTTAGCTGCAATTTCTTTTGCTCTTGTTTCGTTTACTTCTTTTTCAGCAGCGTGAATTTTAGCTAATTCAGCAGTTGAAGCAGAATCTAATCCGTCTTTCTTCGCTTGAATTTTTTCAGCTTTTTCACTTGTCCATGCTGCAAATTTCTTTTCAACATCTGCTTCAGTCAAAGCACCTTTTGCTACACCATTAATTAAATGGTTTTTGTATAAAGCGCCAGTGTAAGATAAAATAGCTCTCATTGTGTCAGTTGGTTGTGCACCAGTCTGTAACCAAGAAACCGCTTTGTCTAAATCGATATCGATTGTAGCTGGGTTAGTCACAGGGTTGTACGTTCCAATTCTTTCAATGTAACGACCATCTCTTTTTGATCTTGAATCTGCAATAACAATGTGGTAAAAAGGTTTTCTTTTTTTACCGTGTCTTTGTAATCTAATTTTAGTTGCCATAATGGATTATAGTTGGGGTGCGAAACCCCGGTTAATAATTATTTAAGGGTGCAAAGATAATAATTTTTTTTAAAACAAATCATCATTCACTTACTTATTATCACAGTCACAAGAAGCCGTTCCTTCTATGCGTTTAATTCTGGTCCTATTCTCTCCAATTTCATAGGTGATTTTATATTTATTTCCTTGATATTCAGTGTAAATTAGATAGGCTTTATTGATTAAGTTGGGTATGTTCGGCGTTTCAATTTTAGTTGACTTTTTATGAATTGTTTTTAAACTATCTAAAGGAATACCATAACAAGCTACTTGACAATCGATAATTGGGTAATAAGAAAATGCATGAGACTCGATAATGCTAAAAATTATTTTTTTAGGCAAGACCAAAGGGTTTTTATTTTCATTAGAAAGGGTGGAAGTACAATTTATATGTGGAGATGTGATGCCAATGATTTCTGAATAATTCTGATTATTTCCTGGCTCATGTAGTTGAAACCATACTTTTAAATCATCATCTCCTTCAATTAAATACACCTTATTTTCTTGGTGTGTTTTGCTCTCTCCAAAATTAACATCACCGCTACTATTAAGTAAGTTGTAGATAGGTAATGCATCATCAGCCAAACAATTCATTATAGCTGCAATACTGTCTCCAATGACAATATTGTTTTCTGCAATGACACTTTTTACTCGATTGCCAGGTAGCCAAGTACAGCCCCTTTCACCAAAAAAGAATGCTACTGCAAGTACACCAATTAAAAAACCGATTAAATAGTATTTAATTCTGTTCTTAAATTTATCCATATCCTAACAATTATTTTTTGCAAATGTATTTGTTTTATGTCGAGAATATTCCTTTTCAAGCATTTTTTTGAAAAGCAAAAAAAATAATAAATGATAAATTATTATAAGAGTTATTGTATATTTGGGAGTATTAAAAAAGAAAATAAAGAAGATAAGCATTAAATTATGAGAAAAATAATAGCCCTATTTAAAAGATTGTTTAGAATCGGATCTGCTGAGGCAAATTCATTGGTTGATAGTCTAGAAAATCCAATTAAAATGACCGAAGAAGGTATTCGAGATTTAAAAACGAACTTATCGAATGCTTTAACGGCATTAGCTGAAGTAAAAGCCTTGGCAATTCGTTCAAAAAATGATGCTGTGACGGCTGGTGAAAAAGCAAATGAATATGAGCAAAAAGCTGTTTTATTATTAAAACGTGCAGAAAAAGGTGAGATTGAAATTGCAGAGGCCGATCGTTTAGCGAGTGAGTGTTTGGTGCAAAAGGAAGCATTGAGTGAAGCGGCAGAAGCGAATAAAAAAGACCAAATAAAATTTGAAGGACATGTTGATAAATTAAGTGACAATATTGATGACTTAAAATCAAACATTAAAAAATACGAAAATGAATTAAAAACTTTAAAAGCGAGAGCAAAAGTTTCAACTGCAACTAAAAATATTAACAAAGAGCTAGCAAATGTTGATTCTTCTTCAACTGTTTCAATGCTTGAAAGAATGAAAGAAAAGGTTGCGCAAGAAGAAGCTTTAGCAGAATCATATGCTGATATTGCTTCAGAAAGTACTTCGATAGATGCAGAAATTGATAAGGCATTGGCATCAGGTACAGCTGAAACTAAGGCCTCTGATAGTCTGGCTGCTTTAAAAGCTAAAATGGGTTTGAATTAATTCAATGACCTTATTAATTAATAAATATTAATTCGAAAAATCCGCATTTTATGCGGATTTTTCTTGTTATTCTACTTCATGATAAAAAAAAGCATTTTATTACTATTCTTATGCTGCCAATTTGGACTCATAGCGCAAGATAAATACACCACACTTAATTTTAATGATTTAAAAAACTATGATGAAATAGCTGGTTTTTTTTCTGATAGTTTAATTAAAGATTATGCTGTTTTTTTTACGGGGGAAAATCATGCTTATGCGGATGTAAATGCCGAGACAGAATTTAAAATGTTAGTCTATTTGCATGAAAAACACCAAGTAAATCATTTTTTATTCGAACAAGGTCCGGCTATCGGATATATTATTAATAAAATAACAAAAGAGAACAATTTAGATTTTGGTTTTTACTTAAAAGATCGTTTCTATGAAGCTTACTTTAAGTTGGTTAAAAATATTGCCAAGTATAATGAAAGTCAGCCTGACAGTTTAAAAATTATTACCCATGGTATTGATGTGGAGCGTTTTCCTGCCTATGCCATTTTTGCTTTGAATCAAATTGTTGATACTTTATCAATAAGTGGTGAAACAGGGAGGATATATGAATCAATTAAGGCGCTAGGAACTTCAGAATTCAAAGATGGTTTGCCTGACGATATTTATAATAGTGGTGGTACTCGTTTTAATTTAAATGGTAATGTAATAGATGCTTGGTCGACTTTTAACACCATAATATATGATGTAAACAGACTCACCGATTCATTGAAAAAGGAACTTGGGACTAACTATCCCATATTCAAAGATATTATCGAAAGTATTGAAAAAGGGCATCAGTGGTATCACGAAGAGAGAAATGGTGATTTAACAGGACCCATTACGCGAGAGCGTTTCATGATTGCTCAGTTTGAAAAATTGACAAAAAGATACGATAAGCCAAAGTTCTACGGACAGTTTGGACGCTGTCATTTGCACTCAAATAAAAAAGCAAAACGTTGCTATTCATATGATATGGCATCTGTAGCAAAAAGAATAGGGGAGTTGCAAGATGGGTTTTATAAGGATAAAGTATTGACAATTCCAATGTTGTATAAGTCTTATAATTCATACGATAAGTCAATGATTGAAAGTCTAGGTTTGGATTATCGATTTGATTTAAAAAATAAAATGTATTTGATTGACATTACTTATTTAAAAGGAAACAATCCATTGGTTGGCTTTAGTAATGATATTAATTATGTATTTGTCAACACTTTTAATCCTTCTGGTTTTGAAGAAGAATACAACTTTAATGTGCATTTAGAGGAAATTCATTTTGGTGGTGCTGTAGGCATCCGCTACTTAAATAAATTGAATGGGTTAAATTTTGAATTGAACAATAATGGCGCAAAACCATTTGCAACTGCGAATACAATTTATAGTTTTGGTTTTAATTATTACGATTTACATGAAACTGGGATTCATTTATCCTACGATTTTATGCCAACAATTAGCAATGGAGACCGATTTACACTATCTGCTAAGTCTTTTACTTTTGGAAGTAGTTATCCTATTGGAAACGAATTTGTTCTTTTTACTTCTGGACTTAAATTTGCCTATGGTATGTATTATTTATTGGAAACCACTGATCAATTAACACCTAATTTAATTCAATCTGATGAAAAAAATGTAGCAGTTTATAAGAATGATGTGTTTTTAATTGATCCCAATCTTGAAGTTCGTTTTACGCTGCCATTAATCAGTCTTAATGCCAGGATTGGCTATTCGTTTGACGTATCAGGAAAATATTGGAAATTAGATGGTAAAATGCGTGATTTTACTAAAACAAGTTTTACTTCTCCATATTTCATGATTGGAGCCAGTCTTAATTTTAAATCTAAATACTAAGGGGATTCACTTTCATTGAATTTAGCCAATTAGTTGCTTCGTTTTCGCATTTAAATATTTTAAAATTACTCTTGGAGAATAATTTCGAATAAGTTTTTAAGGTCAATCGGAATGAGAGTTTATTGGATACAAAGGCAATGGCTAATGGATGAATTCTTTGGGTTTTATAAATCATTTCATCATTTAAATCAAAAAAGGCATTTGAATTTATAATCACTAAGCTCTTAAATGGTTTATTTTCACTCAGTGTGATATATGATTTGTATGCTGCTCTTAAATCCACCTCCTTGCTAACTGTGTTTGCTAAAAACACTGTTTTTACAATTTTATTTGGTAGTAAAACTGAAGTACTAGTGCTATTTTTTGTTGGGTTAATCATGTTTGATATAAATTACTATGTACGCATAGTAATAAGTTTCCACAAAGGTATATATTCTTTCATAAATTAATAGGCAATTAATTGTTATTTAACAATTTATTAACGTAGGGTATTGTCCTAATGACCCTAGGACAGTCTTCCAGAATTCAGGAAAAACCCCTGTTAAGACCAGGTTTTCATTCGTCATTGGGTGAATAAAAGACAAGGTTTTTGCATGTAAAAATAGATTGGAACAATTAAACTTTTCGATAAACATATGGTTATGGTGACGGTTTCCATATTTGGGATCTCCAATAATTGGATGCGAGAATTTATTCATGTGTTTTCGCAATTGATGCATGCGTCCGGTACTTGGTGTTAGCCTCAATAAAGAATACCTAGCAGTTTCATAGGGTTGGACAGGAATGGGGACTTCAAAGCTGTGTATGGGTTCGTAAGCAGTGTAGGCTTCTTTGTATTCAATGGCTTCATCCGCTCGAATAGGAGAATCAATAAAACCTACTTCCTCTACAAAACCTCTTACTAAAGCAATGTATTGTTTCCTGATTTTATTTTCAGCAAATAAGGCCTGCATTTTTGGAATAATGCTCTTGTCTTTGGCAAAAATAATGAGACCTGAAGTCTTGCGGTCGAGCCGGTGAATGGGATGTAACATGACATCACTTTCTTGATTCAATAATTGACACAAAGAAGTTTCATCCAAATTTCGAGCATAACGCGAATGGTGAACAATTAGATTGCTTGGTTTATTAACCACCTTTAACCAGGTATCTTCAAAAACAGTTGTTGGCTCCATTTAGCGGTTGAAGATAGTAAGTATTTAATGTATTAGATAGACTGCAGCCAAATTAATGCATCTGACTTATTTTTAAAAATTTTATAATTCCTGTTTGTTATTTTAGAAGTGTAATAATATTCAATTAACAAGCGATTTGATAAACCATTAGGAACTATTGCTTCCGCAAGGGGCATCACATAGTTACTATCGGCTTTAAATTCACCATCAAAATCAAAATAAGTGTTTTCATCCACTTCTACTAATACTTTTATTGGCTTACTAAAAGATAATTTTTTCAATTCAAGCCTGATATCCATTAAGTCTTCTTGCCTGAAAACATTTCTGCTTAGAAAATGAATTCCCACCAAGTTTTCTTCAATTAGCACAACAGAAAACTTAGTTGCTTTCTTTTTTTTAATCATACATTTTGAGTTTACACAAGAATTTAGTACAAATTTAAGACCATTAAAGCATGCTTTTTTTAAATAATTTAACTTCTTGAATTTTTGCGTTTTATCTACTTTTGTTCTAAGATAGCTAAATTTATTTTCAAAAAAAAATTGATTAAATGTAACTTATGAAAGACTTATGACACTAACTTAATAGAACTCAATTAATAAATGTCTAAGAAAGCACAACATAAGTTTCTAGCACTCTACGAGCCGGTACACGATCGGTTTGAAAGATTTTGTAGGGCGAGAGTTTATGGAGAATTAGATTATAAAGATTTAATAAATGACACCTTATTAATTGGTTTTGAGAAAATTGAAAACCTTAAGCATGAAAGTTCCTTTTTATCCTTTTTATGTGGAATTGCCATTAAAATTTTAGCCAACCAAAATAAAAAGAAGAAACCAGAAAGCATAGGGGACTTTGAAAGTAAAAAACAAGAATGGGTTGATCAAAATGCCAATACTGAGTCGGCCATTAATACCACCTTATTGTATGAAGCCATGGCCTTGTTACCCGCACCACAAAAAGAATGCTTGATATTATTTGAAATATCAGGTTTTAGTATCAAAGAAATTATGGATTTACAAAATAGCAGTGAATCGGCTGTAAAGCAAAGACTCAAAAGAGGGAGGGAAAAATTAAAATCCTTGCTAAGTTTCGTGTCGGTTCATCAAAGAGGGGAGGTAAAAGCATGAAAGCGCAAGAAGACAAATTACTAGATGATTTATTCGATTCTGCCCGAAATGCAGCACCCGAATATACTTTTAAAGAGACTAAAAAAGCCTTTTTAAGTGCAGCTGTAATTGGTGCTGCGGTCTTAGGACTCAAAACCATATCAAGTTCAATATTAAAAACTAAATTTTTTATCATGACAATTTCAACCGTTTCAATTATTTCAAGTGCAGTATTGTTTTACAATACCACTGTAACAACTCCAGCAGAATTGACCGCTAATCATTCTTTAAATGAAGGCAAATCTAAAAATGTTGTGATGGCCATGCCAGCGCCTAATTTATTTAATGAGGTGCTTCCTCAGGAAATTATACCAGTAGAACCTGATGACTCCACTAAAAAAATAGAAGAGGTAGAAGTTATTGAAAAGGAAATTGAACGCATTGAGATTACTAAAAATTTAAAGCTCGATTCCCTCATTGCTGAGTTGACCAATATCAATGTGATGGAGGTAGGAGACGGTGTAAATAAAAAAATGATTGTATTAAGTGGTTCCGACACTGTTTTTATTCAAAACATGGGTGAAATTGAAGCAGAAATTTCAAAGGCTATGGAAACTGTGAGAATAGAAATAGATGGTCAATTAGAAGAATTAGAAGAGTTAAAGGTTTTAGCGGAAACCGACCGATTAGAGATGTTAGAAGATATGGACGAATTAAAACATGAAAGACGAGTGATTATTATGAAAGACCGTTCACGTTCTCATTTGCATAAGGTATCCTTCACAATTAACGATCACACCTTTATTGAAGAATTGGAGGAGATTAAGGATAAGGCAGTAGCTGCAGGAATCGATTTTACCTATACGGCAAAAGTAAAAAAGAACCAGATAAAAAAATTAGATTTAAATATGAAATTGGAGAATGAAAATGGGAGTAATGAACATTCTCAAATTTATCTAACCAAATCAAGAGGAGAAGTATTTTCTATCAATATAGAATGGTATGAGAACGAAATCGGTGAAGCAGTATCCTTTTCTAAATCAAAAGATAAAAATAAGAATTGCTGTGATGAACATTAATATTACCTTTTTTTCATAGGAGCAAAGAACCGCCCTGCAGTGTGTAGCATAGTGGCGGTTCTTTTTTTTTCTTGTCATCCTAACAAATTTAATAAAAAATCAATCGGTTTTTTTATTCTTATCAAGTAATTAGTATCGAGTATGAAGACGCTTTTTCTATTATTTTGATTGATTATCACTTAACACAATCAATTAAAATCTTTAACGTTCACCCAATGTCTTGAAGAGTTTTAGAAATATATTGCAAGTAGTGGCCATTGTGAGCATTTTGCCTTTTATTTGGGCGCTTTATAGCTTGTTGACCGGTTTTGAAGTGGTTGGGCTAGTTCAAAAAGGTATAGTATTATTATGGGGTGTCATTGGTTTTTTTATCAGTTTAATCTCTGTGTATTTGCTCATTAAAATAGAAAAACAACTCGAACTTCCAGCCAATTCCTGGTTATATTTATTATTGCAAATCTATATAACAATCGCATTAATTTTGATTATTTTAGGTATTATGCTGTTCATTATATTATTATTAATCAATGCAGGAGGAGGCTTTCCATTATAGGTCATAAGTAGTCAGCACTATGTGTGGCGCATTAATAATTAAGTAACAATTCATTGGTAAGTATGCAATCAACTTTTACATGCATTTATTGGCCAACTAATCAAGTAGCAAACTAAACAACTATTCTCGGCCATTTAATAGCTTTCCATACAATCATAAAAGTGAGGATGGCTTCTACAATTGCAAGCAGCACATAAAAGGAATACCAAGGGGTTAGGGAACCAATAGCTATTAATGCCATCATTAAGGTAAAAAGTGTTCCGAAAATGATATTCAGTACTTTACTTAGTGTCGGTCTTGCCATTAGTGAGACTAGAATCATGATGGGAGGAATGACCAATATTGCAGAAGCAATTAGCAATGAGCTAGGGGAGTCCAGTACATTTTCACCGCTTAATAAATTATCTACTTTACCGGGTGTATACAGTTCAAAATAGTCTCCATACAAATAACAAAAAGTTACCGCAGTCCACAAGGCTGCTAGTTTAAATTTAATGTTGATTTCAAAATCTTGTAAGTTTTTTTTATTGGCTGCTTTCATCATACGTTTTATTTAAGTTGAATACTTGATTTTTTTCGAAAAGTAATTTTATTGGTCCCCATAATTAATAGCCAAAGACAAATACCACTTTCCCCAATAGGAGCTGGAATGCCCGCAATAGATTGAAAAGTAGAGCCATTATAAGTTGGGATTAAAAAGTGGGCAAAAAATTCAATTAAATAGCCAAAGCAGCCGAGCATTAAAAAAATACCTAAAAACTTTGGAAGAAAACCAGATTGATAAACCAAGAACCCAAAAGGTAATAACCAAAGTCCCCAA
>CBDUKB010000106.1:0-10070 GCA_965367695.1 uncultured Putridiphycobacter sp. | reverse complement strand
GGACACTCTTTTACAGGTAATCCGATTATTTGTGCCGCCATTACCGCTTCTTTGGACCTATTGGATTCAAAAGAAACCAGGGACAAAATTGCAAATATTTGTACTTGGCAAAATGAATTTGCTTTAAAGTTCAAGCAACATCCAAAACTTAATGATGTCCGTCAAGCCGGCACTATTTTGGCATTTGAAATTAAAGTAGTAGGCAAAGGGTCTTATTTTTCAGATATCAGAAACATTGCCTATCATTATTTTATTGATCATGGATTACTAATACGCCCGCTTGGTAATGTGTTTTTTGTCAATCCACCTTATTGCACTACGCGGGGGCAGTTCGAAGAAATTTATGCTGTCATTCAAGCATTTTTAGACCAATTACCTTAAACGTTTTTTCTTATTCGTCTGTAAATAACATCCAACAAGGTCATTAAAACTAAAATGGAAGTGATGATGGCAAAAAGTTTAATGGTCAATTTAAAATCAGAAAAATTTAACTTTGGCAAGGTCAGTCCAAATGGCAATTCAAGCGCAATATTTTGAATATCAATTCTAAATGAAAAGATAAAAACAAATACCGCAATAATACCCACTTTAATCCACGTGCTTTTTGAAATTAAAGGTTTTATAATTTTTTTAGTGGATGCGATTGCTTGTACTTGCTGCATTACTTTATCGGTAAAATCTACCGGAATACTAAAGGAATAGAAGTCGTCTTCTATTGCTTTTTTTATAATATCATTGTCCTTTTCCATCTCCTAATTCTTTAGTAAATTAACTGCTTCGTCTGCGAGTAACGCATTTAAAATACCCATCATTTTTTTTCTAATTCTTAAAATACTGACCTTAATGTTAGAAAGTGACAGGCCGGTGATTTCAGCAACTTCTTTATTGTTCAACTCTTGGAGGTAATACAAGGTGATTAACTCTCGTTCTATGGGTTTTAAATAAGCCATAGCGGCTTTGATATACTTCTTTTGATCATCATTATTCAAGCCATTTAAGGTTGCTTCACTCACATTTGCAATCAATGCGTCATTTAAAGGAACTTGCAACATTTTCTTCTTTCTCAAGTGATTAATAGCTGTAAAATAGGCTATTTTATAAATCCAGGTCGAAAACTTTGATTTCCCTTCAAATAATTTAATTGATTTAAAAGCTTTTATAAAAACGTCTTGCGCTAACTCTTCCGTATCCTCTTTGGAATCAACCATGCGATAAATGACAGCAAATACCATTTTTTTATGTTGGTCGATTAAATGAGAGAATGCATTGACATCACCAGATTTTATATTAGCTATGAGTTCTCTTTCTGCGATCACCCTTCTTCTTCATCTTGATTAACGCCTAATTTTCTTTCAATAAAATAGGCAGTCACTAAAGCGATTCCTCCAAAAAGAAACCCGAATATTAATCCCATGGTTTGAGACCGCATAATATCCATTTGATTAGACAATAAATTACCAATAAATATTCCTAGTGGCACTAATAAAAAAAGTAAGCCGGTCCTAATTTTAGAGTGGGACCATCCTTTTTTCTTATTCGGATTCATTCCGGCTTCTATCATGGCCATTTCTTTTCTATGTTGAGAAGTTACGCCCAAATAAACAATTCCAAAAATCATGGCAAATGCGCCTAATGGTATTATAATTTCTACTGCTTGAAACATATTTTTAATTTTAATTGGTTATATACAGTTAGTCACACCAAATATAAACTTGGTTACAATTTAACTTAAAAAAAATGAATAATAGAAATTTAAACGAGCTAATGTTCTTTTATAAATTAGCTCAAATAGCAGGAAAAACCAACTTTATTTACTTTTCTTCCCATAAAGATTTCCGTAAAGAATGGAAGATACATTTTCATAATTAAATGACAAGGTATCACCATCTAAAATTGCTTGAGATCCTTTTTCAATCAGGTAAGATTCAACAAAAGCTGTCGCTTTAAAATCAGTCAATTCAATATAACCAGCGCCAAATACGCCTTTTTTCTGAAAAACAACAAAGGGAACTGCAACATGATTCAGCCTAGCTTTATTTACTTTTAGTACAGAGAAATCTTTACTTACTAGTCCTAACTCACAATCACTCATTTGCACATTAAAACAATTTAATTTACTATTTTCTCCAGCTGATATTCCTTTATCACCTACTTCTGAAATTTGAATATCTCTTACTTCAATAATACTGCCTGAAAAATCAATTGCATCATTACCAATTTTATTAAAGATTGCATTTGATATAGTTCCTTTACAAAAATCTCCATCAAATGCATCAGATTTAATATTTTCAAAATCCACAAATGACATGGTAAATTCTGAACGAACTATGTTTAGTGCATCTTCAGATTTATTATTCGAAAAAGACACATGCTTAAAGTGTACATCTGCTTCATAAAAATTAACAGCCCCTGAAACGTATAGCCCGCCATTGTTAGACTCTGATAAAGCATTAAAATTCACATAATTTATATAAGAAGTACTGCTCGCTTGATAAACAATAATGGTACCTGTTGTGTCTTTTGATTCAACATTAATTGGAGATTCACTAGAACCATTTAATAATAGTGGACCATTAACAATTAAATTGGCATGGTTCACAAGGTTAATAGAAGTATTTTTTTCACATTTTAAACCATACCCCAAAGGAAGGATAATACTTTTATCAAAAGTCCAAACTCCAGCTTTTAAATAAATTAGCTTTTCCTTTTCATTAATCACAAATAAATCTTCGCCTATTTCAGAAGTGATATTCTCTTGTATTTTTGAATCATAAAAGTGTTCAATTCTACAGAATAAAGTGTCTTTTTTTCCTACTACTTGATAGGCTAGTTTAATTTTTTTATGTACCCATAAATTGTCTTTTCTTTTTAATTCTAGTTGGGCTGAATCAATCGGGACAATTAAGTTAAAAACTTCACTTACTTCACCAGCTTGCATTTTTTTATTCAATCCCAAAACCTTAAATTTCTCCTCCCTATTAATTTTTTCTTCCTCAGGATTTAACAAACCTAAAACATGAATTGGTGATCTATTATTATTCATTATTTTAATCGAAACTGATCCATCATTATAATTCAAAGGTGCATTCAATTGTGCATGCACGAAATAGTCTTTATTCACTGCTTTTTTAGCAGCTTCGTACTTCAAAACGGAATTTGCAATTGTGTTTCGATTTTCAATATAAATGTAATCTAGAAATTTATAAGTCAACGATTCTTTATAAAAATAGCCCAATTTTTCATTCATTTGCTTTTTTATCTTCTCATTAAAATCCGTCAAATAAGTTGGACTACTGTATTTTTTTAAATATTTGAAATAATGTTCAACAAAGGCTTCATCTTCAAAAAAATTTCTTTTCCAAGCCATTACCGCATATTGATTAACACTATTATCTCTCCATTTAAAATAATAGATATCATCTATTGTATTGCCAGAATTTGAATCAAAGCCAATTAATTCTAGTTTACCAAGTAATGGATTATAGTAAAATCTGACATTTTTCCATCTCAATGCATGATGTCCACCAATCAAATCACATAAAGCAAATAACTTAGCTGCTTTGTCGATATCAAATGCTTCACTGGCAGTAATTTCTCCTCTTCTAAACTGCTCCAACAAAGCTTTTGCGTATTTTAATTGTTTATATAAATTAGGGTCTTTTAAAGTTCTTTTACCTTTAAAAAAATCAATTTTAGCGATCATATAAAGTTGTTCTTGACTAAAAGAATTATTCTTATTAATGATTTTGGCGTCAATGAGGATAGATTCATCAAATTTTAAAATTGGGGCTTCTTTTCTTCTATTAAATTCTATTAAATCTTTTTCAAAACTTTCTTCAATCGCATACAGTCCTTTTTCTTTACCATTTTCAATTAAGCTAATAAAATCATACCTTAAAGCTATTAACCCTTCTTCATGAAGCAATTGATGGAAATACCATTCATTCATATCCCTTCTCGTTTCTGGGCTTTGAATGGAAAATGATTTCATTCCAAATAATCGGTCATCTCCTTTCATTGTAATTCGATAGGATATTTTATCACCTGACCAATGATCAGCATAATCTCCTTTTAACCTCAATTCAATTTCGAAAGTATCGGATTTAAAAACGAGTAATCCCAGCACTTCTTTTTTATTTTTGTCCCTTAAAATATTGTCATTAATTGCACGCGCTCGACACTGGTCAAGAATTGTTTGAGAGGAATCTGGAATAATTAAAAAAAGGTCTGCTGCTTTTGATTTTTTTGCCAATTGATATTTACTGTATGAATACTCCTTGATATTTCTAATGGACAAAATTTTATTTCTTACATTTTCATTTTTATATGAAAACATACCTAATATGAATGTTATTAATAAAATAATCACATAAATTAATCCTTTAAAATATTTTTTAAAATTTGCTTTCATATACAGTAAAGTAAGTTCGCGAAGTTAGAATATTAATTTTGAACATTTAAATATGTTGCCAAATTTCTGTCAAATAATTCGCTGATTAAAATAGTATCATCAATCATTTAACTTTATGAATAAGGAGTATTAAAAAAATAAACAATTTACTTATCTGAGTTTAAACAAACATTATTCAAAATAGTGAAAATGGTTAAGCGCTTTATAATCCAATTCATTTCACTGAGTTACTAGATTTCAAATTAAATGAAACAAAAAAACCCTGACCGTAAAGTCAAGGTTTTTTTAATATTGTTTGAATGATATTAGTTTACAATCTTATTGTATTCTTTCATGAAGTTTTTATCATCTTCATACAATTGTTTTATTTTTCCTAGAATCGCTTTTGCTTCTGAAGTTTCTTCCATTACGACTAAAGTTTTTGCATATTGAACAATACCAAACTTGAACACTTCTCTATCCACTTTCTTTTTTGCCGCCTCTTCAACCGTATCATCATCACTTAAAACTAAAGTGCCTGTATCAAAATTCTCTAACTTGGTCATGGCAACTTTTTGTTCAATTCTAAAACCACTTTTATCACCTCTTTGATATTTGGCAACCGCCTTTAAAAAAGCTGTTCCTACCTCTTCTTTTTCAATTTTTTCCATTAATGGTAAAACACCCATTAATCGTCCATAATCGTCCGACTCTACTAAGTTTCTAATTTGCTCAAAAACTTCTTTTTTAACCATAGTAAAATGGGCTAAATTAGCGTTATACATGGTTTGATTATCGTCATCTTTCTGTATGGCTTTGCCCGCATATTTAACGGCATCCTTAAATGCCCTAGGATATTTTTCAGATAAATCGCCACCTTTAGATATTTCAAAATTTGCTTTTGATAAATACAAATAAGGAATTGCATCCTTTCTTGAATCATCATCTGTGGTATATTTTTCAGCTTCTTTTAATAACTTTTCCAAATCACCATCAGCAAAATAAACTACCAAGTCATTATACTCAGGTCTTTGCGCAAATGAGAACGTAGTTAATAAACCGATTAAGTAAAATAATAATGTAATTTTTTTCATAATAATTTCGTTTGCTTTGCTTAATTCAAATATAATGCCTAAAAGTAGTAAAATAAAGAAATTAACAGTTTATTAACAAGTATTATTCGTAAAATTTTATCAAAATATTCAATATATCAATGGCCGCTTTAGAAATTTTTGTTCCTGGTCCAAATATCCCCATCACACCATTTTCATAGAGAAAATCATAATCTTGTGCTGGAATTACGCCTCCCGCTATAACTAATATATCTTCTCGTCCATATTTTTTTAAAGCTGCGATTACTTGGGGCACTAGAGTTTTATGTCCTGCAGCCAAGGAAGATACGCCTAAAACGTGGACATCATTTTCAATGGCTTGTTTTGCCGCTTCCTCTGGTGTTTGGAATAATGGTCCAATATCAACATCAAATCCTATATCAGCAAATGATGTTGCTATTACTTTTGCTCCTCTATCATGTCCATCTTGGCCCATTTTAGCGACCATTATTCTAGGTCTTCTCCCATCTAATTCAGCAAATTTATCTGCCAATTGTTGGGCTTTTACAAATGCTTTATCTTCCATAGCTTCGTTTGAATATACACCTGAAATTGATTTAATTGTAGCTTGATATCGACCAAAGTGTTTTTCCATGGCATCAGAAATCTCTCCTAAAGAAGCACGTTTTCGCGCACAATCAATGGCTAATTCTAATAAGTTCTCATCACCAACTGAACCTTTTTCCAACCTTGTTAAAGCAGCCTTCACTGCGGCAGAATCGCGATCCGCTTTCATTTTATTCAATCTTTCAATTTGACCAAGTCTAACTTTAGTATTGTCAATTTCTAAAATATCTAGCGGTTCTTCTTTTTCCAATTGATAGCGGTTTACGCCGACTATAATATCCTTTTCAGCATCAATTCGAGCTTGTTTTCTAGCGGCCGCTTCTTCAATTCTCATTTTAGGCACACCCGATTCTATTGCTTTTGCCATCCCCCCTAACGCTTCCACTTCTTGAATTCTTTCCCAAGCCTTGTCTGCAATTTCTTGGGTTAATTTCTCCACATAAAAAGAGCCAGCCCAAGGATCAATGTACTCCGTTATACCGGTTTCCTCTTGAATGAATATTTGTGTATTTCTTGCAATTCTCGCGGAAAAATCTGTGGGTAATGCAATGGCTTCATCTAATGCATTTGTATGCAAAGATTGTGTACCACCTAATGCGGCAGCCATGGCTTCAATACAAGTTCGAGCGATATTATTAAAAGGGTCTTGTGCCGTTAAACTCCAACCCGAAGTTTGACAATGCGTTCTTAAAGACAAGGATTTTTTATTGTTCGGATTAAATTGTTTCACCAATTTAGCCCACAACATTCTCCCCGCTCTCATTTTGGCAATTTCCATAAAATGGTTCATGCCTATGGCCCAAAAAAATGACAACCTTGGCGCAAAATCATCAACACTCATACCCGTTTTGATTCCTGCTCGAATGTATTCCAAGCCATCAGCCAATGTATACGCCAATTCTAAATCTGCTGTAGCACCTGCTTCTTGCATGTGGTAACCAGAGATAGAAATAGAATTAAATTTCGGCATTTTTTTTGCGGTAAACTCAAAAATATCTGATATAATTCTCATGGAATGTTTGGGCGGATAAATGTAAGTGTTCCGCACCATAAATTCCTTTAATATATCGTTTTGAATAGTCCCTGCCAATAACGCTGGCGCTACCCCTTGCTCTTCAGCAGCAATAATATAAAATGCCAAAATGGGGATCACTGCACCATTCATGGTCATTGAAACTGACATCTGGTCGAGGGGGATTTGATCAAATAGTATTTTCATATCCTCCACCGAGTCAATAGCCACACCAGCTTTACCAACATCACCAACCACCCTTGGATGATCGGAATCATAACCCCTATGAGTTGCTAAATCAAATGCAACTGAAAGTCCTTTTTGTCCTGCAGCTAAATTTCTTCTATAAAAAGCATTCGAATCTTCTGCTGTTGAAAAACCTGCATATTGGCGAACTGTCCATGGCCGAATTGCATACATAGTTGAATATGGTCCCCTTGTATTAGGAGCTATACCTGAAACAAAACGCAAATGACCTACATTTTTCAAATCAGTTTCGTCATAATATTTCTTTAATGCGATTCCTTCAGCCGTTTCAAAAATATCGGCAGCAGGTGGCACCGAAACATTGGTTATCCTTTTTTTGCTAATTGGTTTAATTTCTTTTCTCTTCATCTTACTTTTCGAATTCTTTTTCTAAATTAAATAAACTAAAAGCATTAAAGTCACCTGATTGAATTGGTGAATCTTTTACTATTTCCACCCAATCTTCTTGTGAATTTGGATATTTATTGACCCCTAATAAGGTTTGAGATTTATCATTTATTCTCTTTATTTGTTTCGCTTTACTGTCAACCAACAATTCTTGAATAAAATTTGAGTTGATTGCTGCTTTAAGTCCTCCTTTTTCTTCAATTTTCATAAATAAACCCCATGCATTATCAATTAATTGGTCCGTCATACTTTCTACGGCATATGCTCCAGCAGCGGGATCAACCACCTGATTTGTATAGGATTCTTCTTTTAAAATAAGTTGTAGATTTCTAGCCATTCTAACTGATAATGTATCATCATTATTGGTCCAATTACTATAAGGCATGACAGTCAAGCTATTAACACCACCGAAAACCGCCGACATGGCTGCAGTTGTTTGTCTTAACAAATTATTATGTCGGTCATTCATGGCCAAATTTCTAAAGGTAGTTTTTGCGTGTATCCAAGGTGAGACTTTTGTATTCAATTCCCATTGAGCCAATAATTGAGCAAAAAGTTCTTTTAAAGCACGCATTTTTGCAATTCCTACAACATAATTCAAAGAGGTTCCTACACTAATGGCTATTTTATTTTCAATTCCTTTTAAACTTATCCCTTCATTTGTTAAGGTTTGAAAATACTCATTCAATCCGGCTATGATAATTGCCAATTCCTGAACACTTGTCGCCCCAAAGTTGGCAAAATCGCTCCCGTTTATATAAATTGAATGTATATTAACTTGAGGAAAAGATTGATGAATTAAACTCAAATCTTTAATGTGATGTATAAATTTTCCTTCGGTTAAACCTTTCGTTAAAAAAGGCAACTCTATACTTAATTTTCCAACATTGTTATTTTTAATAAACTCATTAAAATCGTGGACTTGTTGAATGTTCTCAAATGTAAGGTGCAAATAAATATGGGCCATCAACACTTCGGCCAAGAGCATTTTAAAATTCGAATTTTTGCTTAATTGAATACTCAAGCCATTTGCACCTTCATTTAATGCTTTTAATATATAATGGTTGGTTTGTTTTGAATCAATATCTACAAACTCTTCTGTGATGTACCAATCGTTATTGTCTTGTTTTAGTACATCCGATTTAGAATACAGTTGATTATTAAATTCTTCAGGATGGTAATAACTTTTAGCGCTTAAATCAATCTCAGGGTTAAAATTTAATATTGATAATGGTTTCCCCTTTAAATCTTTTAATAATTGGGTCTCCCATTCCGCTAATGTAACAGGATCAAATTCGTTAAAAAGTGGATTGATAATTTTCATTATGATTGTTTTATACTAATTTAAAAATATTCCTTGATTAGTTTTACAATTGTTGATAAAATAGCAACGGAAGCAATGAATCCAGTAATAAATTGGCGCCAAAATGAATACCCTTGGCGAATCCCCCAAAAACCACTCAATAATGCAATTGCCAATGCTGCTAAAATAATCCAATAAAACATGAGGGCAAAGGTAAAATTTAATTAAAGGAATTGTAAAATTTCCTTCATTCCTTTTTTGATGCCCTTTTTATAATTCTCCTTTTTAACTGCTGGACGGATCACTTTATCAAGAATTCGTTGTCTTTCATTTTTAGGGAAGGAAGTACTAATGTTTTTACCGACGAATAACCGCACTTCACTTTTTGATTTAGAAACAAATAGGATTACAGCATTTTCGAAAAACTGAGTGCCTAAGTTCCAGTGTTGGTATAACTTAATTAAGTAATCTTTAGAATTAGTTTGATCGGCATAATTAGGGACAGTTAATAACAAAAGTGCACGATTTGTTTGTTTGTTTTTTCGCTCAATTTTATGCTTTAAATGCCATTCGGTTAACTTGGGTAGTAAATTTTCATTGTCATTCATTTGGCCCTGATAATCTGGATAAATACCCGCATACAGGCTGCAAGAAAAAAATAGAATTAAACTGTATTTTAGCATCTTTTTTAAATAAAAAAAACGGTGAGAAAACCCACCGTTTAAAATTGATAAATACCTATTATTTTAAATAGACAAGTTTATTGTGCAAAGTAAAACTGCACAGAATTTGATTTAGTAACTGGGTTCACAATTAATACTGGAATTTTTGCTGAATTAGTAATCATTACTTGTTCATGTTTACCTGTAAATGAAGCAAATAATTGATTTTTCTGTAAATTCATAATTGCAATTAAATCAGCTTTAGTTTTTTCAGCGAACTTAATTACTTCCGCATCAAAATCTCTTGAAGAGGCAATTTCAGTGGTAACTTGTATATTTCTTTCTGCAAAAAATTTATTCGCAAAAATGA